>JAYWAB010000055.1:0-19498 GCA_043782835.1 Aestuariivirga sp. | reverse complement strand
GCGTCGAACTTCTGGTGATCGACGAAGCCGACCGGATGCTGGATATGGGATTTATTCCGGACATTGAGCGGATCTGCAAACTTTTGCCGTTCACTCGCCAGACGATGTTCTTCTCTGCGACCATGCCTCCTGAAATTCAACGCATCACTGCGCAGTTCCTGCACAATCCCGTCCGCATTGAAACGGCCGTGCGTTCTTCAACAGCTGAGTCCATTATCCAGCAGCTGGTGAAAGTTCCGCATGATCCGAAGCTGAAGCGCGACGCCTTGCGCTCACTCATTCGTTCGCAGGAAAGCAACCTTAAGAACGGCATTGTATTTGCCAATCGCAAGACCACTGTTGCCCTTCTTGAGAAATCGCTGAAGATGCACGGCTTTAACGCTGGCGCATTGCATGGTGATATGGATCAATCAGCCCGGATGAAAATGTTGGCGGCGTTTCGCGCCAATGAGGTGAGCATTTTGATTGCGTCGGATGTTGCGGCCCGCGGGCTCGACATTCCAGATGTAAGCCATGTGTTTAACTTCGACGTACCGATTCACTCGGAAGACTATGTTCACCGTATTGGCCGCACCGGCCGTGCTGGGCGTGAAGGCCACGCTTTCATGATGGTGACCAAAGAAGAGACGAAACATCTGAACGCCATTGTGGCCCTCATCAAGAAAGACCTGCCGTGGTTTGAAGTGCCCGGTGCTGCCGTTGTCAATGCAGACGCTGTGGCTACCGAGGCTCCGGTCAAACGCCGTGGGCCCGGATCAAAGCCCACGCAGCGCGGGCGCAAAGCTGCGGAACCCACCGAAGCGGTCCATGCGGCAGCCGAAACTGTGGTCAGCCCAGCGCCTATAGCCGCTGCCCCTGCCCGGCAGCCAGAACCAAGGCCAGCAAGGCACCAAAGGCATGTCAACCCGCCGGATGATGCTGTGCAGGATTCCGGTGGTTTTCACTCTGGAAACATGCCGGCTTTTTTAACGCGGCGTTAACCCAAATATTGTGTTCATTTTCTCCTAACGTATTCGCGCTAGGCTGGCGTGGGAGTTCCGGGGCCATATGAAGACCGAAGCAATAGCAACCAATCGAGGTGCTCAACGCGCGCGCGTTTTGAAAGGCGCGAAGATCGTGAGCTTGAACCATTGGACGTTGTTTGATTGCACGGTGCGCGATATGTCCGAAACTGGCGCTAAATTGCAGTGCGCTGATCCCCTTTCAGTTCCCAATGTTTTTCGCTTTTTATTGCCTGCCGAACATAGCATCCGAGATGCGCGGGTGGTTTGGCGGCGCGATGGAATGTTGGGCATTGAGTTTACCGGCGAGAAAACGCGCGCGCCTTCGCGCAAGGTTTAGGCCTTTTTCTTCGCCTTCTTTGCTGGTGCTGCTGATGCCGCAGCGCCTCCTATAATTTTTTTGCACCAGGTTTTCATTTCATCAGGATCGTCCAAACAGCTCTCGGGCGCTTGCCAATAGGGCATGGCCACTTGTTTGTCGGATTTGCCATGATAGGTAAAAGGGCTGGATCCTAACGCTTTCAACTCAGCGGCTAGCGCGTCTTTGGCTTTGAAATACAAAATGTCATCGGCAATCATCGCAAAAAGTGTTGGGCCAGAATACAGCCCGGCTTCGCCAAACATTTTCTTGATGGTGATTTTGCCAAACCCTTCCATCAGGCCCAGAACCAGATCGGCGAAGTTTTGGCTGTAACTCACTGAGCTGCTTTGAGCTGCACGCTTTCGCCGCAACCACAGGCCGAAATTTGGTTGGGATTGTTGAACACGAAACCAGATTTCAGCGCCGAGCTTTGGAAATCCATTTCCGTGCCGAGAAGGAACATGATGGCTTTCGGGTCAATCAGGATTTTGGCTCCCTTGTCTTCCACCACTTCATCAAACTTGCCCTGCTCCTTGGCCCATTCCATGGTGTATTCCATGCCAGCGCAGCCACCATTTTTCACGCCGACGCGAAGGCCCACGCCTTCGCCACGCGCCATGAGTTCAGCAACGCGGGCGGCAGCTGCATCGGTGATTTTCATCACTTGAGGGCGGGGTCTTTGTGCTTGTGCCATGTTGGTCATCCTACCACATATTCATCGCCATGCGAGCTTCTTCGCTCATGCGGCTGTGATCCCATGGTGGGTCAAAGGTGATTTTGGCCTTCACGCTGGCCACGCCGCCCACAGTTGAAACCGCGTTTTCCACCCAGCCCGGCATATCGCCCGCCACAGGGCAGCCGGGCGCTGTGAGTGTCATATCAATGGCCACATTGCGGTCATCGTCGATGTCGACTTTGTAGATGAGGCCGAGCTCGTAAATATCCACGGGGATTTCAGGGTCGTAGACTGTCTTGAGGGCCGTAACGATGTCATCCGTCATCCGCGCCAGTTCATCGGCGGGGATGGCGCTCATATCGGGGGCATTGTGGGTGTTGGTGTCGGTCACGTGAAGATCCTCTGAGCAGAGATAAGCGCTTCTGCCAATTTTTCAACCTCGGCAAACGTATTGTACATCGCAAATGAGGCGCGGCAAGTGGCGGTTAGACCAAAGCGCTGCAGCAACGGCTGCGTGCAATGGGTGCCGGCGCGCACGGCAATGCCTTGGCGGTCAATCACCGTGGCCACATCATGCGGATGCGCACCCTGCATGGCGAAGGAAATGATCGGGCCTTTGTGCTTGGCGCGGCCATAGATTTTCAGGCTGTTGATCTTGGTAAGGCGCTCCATGGCATGGTCATGCAAAGCTTTTTCATGGGCGGCGATGTTGTCGAGGCCGATCGAGGTGATATAATCCAGCGCCACGCCCAAGCCGATGGCTTCGACGATGGCGGGGGTGCCGGCCTCAAAGCGGTGCGGCGGATCATTATAAGTTATGGTGTCTAAGGTAACTTCCGAAATCATCTCGCCACCGCCTTGATAAGGCGGCATTTTCTTGAGCAAATCGGCTTTGCCATAGAGCACGCCGATGCCCGATGGACCATAGGTTTTATGGCCGGTGAAGACGAGGAAATCAGCGTCCAGCGCTTGCACATCCACCTGTGCGTGAACGGCGCTCTGGCTGGCATCCACCAAAACTGGAATGCCATGGGCATGGGCGATCTTGATCACCTCGGCCACGGGCACTTCGGTGCCCAGCGCGTTGGACATCATGGTGATGGCCACCATTTTCGTCCGTGGGCTGATGAGTTTGGCGAATTCCTCGATCAGGAAATTGCCCTCGTCATCAATCGGTGCCCATTTGATCACGGCACCGCGCCGCTCACGGTGGAAATGCCATGGCACAATGTTGGAATGGTGTTCGAGAATGGAAAGGATGATTTCATCGCCCTGCCCGATCTGTTGGCCGCCGAAAGACTGCGCCACAAGATTGATCGCCTCGGTGGCGTTACGGGTGAAGATGATCTGGTCTTTGGACGGCGCATTGACGAAGCGGCGCACAGATTCGCGCGCGTTCTCGAAAGCATCGGTGGAAGCGTTGGAAAGGAAATGCAGCCCGCGATGCACATTGGCGTAAGTCTCGGTCATCGCCTTGGTCATGGCGTCGATCACCACGCGCGGCTTTTGGGCCGAGGCGGCGTTATCGAAATAAACCAGCGGCTTGCCATAAACCTCACGGGTGAGGATGGGGAAATCAGCACGGATTTTGGTGACGTCCAGTGTCACTTGTTCACCACCCATTCTTGCGCGATGCCGACCAGCGCTTCACGCACGTCATCATTGGCCACCATGTCAAAGGCCTCGCCCGCGAAGGCGGCGATGAGCAGTGACTTGGCTTCGGCTTCGGGAATGCCCCGTGATTTGAGATAGAACAGGTGATCGTGATTCAAATCACCCGCCGTGGCACCATGGCCGCAGACCACGTCGTCGGCATAGATTTCCAATTCCGGCTTGGCGTCGAATTCGGCGCGCTCGGAGAGCAACAGCGCGTGGCTGGATTGCTTGCCATCAGTCTTTTGGGCATCGCGCGCAACGACAACCTTGCCCTGGAAAATGCCACGCGCGTCATCATCCATCACGCATTTGAACAACTCGCGGCTAGTGCAATGAGGCACATTGTGGTTGATGGTCAGCGCCGTATCACAGTGCTGCTTGCCGCGTAGCAAGTAAGCACCGCTGATCTTGGCCTCGGCGTTCTGGCCAAGGAAATTGCAGGTGCCGTTTTGGCGGGTGAGAGCGGAGCCCACTGTGATCGACACATCATTGAGACGCGCGTTTTCAGCAAGATCATAAATCACTTGTGACAGATGCGTTGCGGCAGCGGCATCGTTTTGCAGCTTGAGGCGATCCAAATGTGCGCCCTTGCCCAGCGTGACGGAGGTGACGGCGTTCAACACATAGTCGCCCTCGCCCAGATAAGTTTCGATGATGGAGGCCGAAGCGCCATCTGCCACAGCAATTGCATTGTGCAAACCAATGGCGCGGGGCGCTGCATCGGTGGCGATGTGGATGATTTCCACAAGTTGTTCGGCTTGGCCTGCAAAGTTGAGCGACACGCCTAGGGGATGGAGCTTCGCATTCAAATCCACCAAAGGATCGGCGAGTTTTATTTTGCCAACATTCCTGCTGATGTCGAGGCCACCCAATTTTGAATGGGCCTCATCCAACGCGCCATTCACAAACACCACGCGGGCCTTGGCAATTTTCGCAAAGGGCGAAGCGGCGAGAAGGCGCTCCACATCTTTGGTGGCAGCTTCAACTTTTGCAGGCGCATAGGGCTTGGTGATGGCACGGCGCAAATCCGTCCAGCGCCAATCTTCCATGCGGCGGTGGGGCAGCGAGACGCCCAGTGCCTGTTCGGCGGCGGTGAGTTGGAGAGCGGTGCTCACGCGGCTTTCTCCGCATAATCGGCATAGCCGTTCTTTTCGAGTTCCAGCGCCAGCTCCTTGCCGCCGGTTTTCACGATGCGGCCGCCGGAAAGCACATGCACCACATCGGGCACAATGTGATCGAGCAGGCGTTGATAATGGGTGATCACCACCATGGCGCGCTCTGGCGAGCGCAGGGCGTTGACACCTTCGGCCACCACTTTCAGCGCGTCGATATCAAGGCCGGAGTCGGTTTCATCAAGGATGCACAGTGAAGGTTCCAGCACCGCCATTTGCAAAATCTCGGCGCGCTTCTTTTCACCGCCGGAGAAGCCCACATTGACAGGGCGTTTCAACATGTCCTGGCTGATGTTGAGCTTGGCCGCGCGGTCTTTCACAAAGCGCATGAATTCTGGAATTGCCAATTCCTTCTCGCCGCGCGCCTTGCGCTGGGCGTTCAGCGCCACGCGCAGGAACTGCATGGTTTGCACACCAGGAATTTCGATCGGGTATTGGAAGGCGAGGAACAGGCCAAGGGCTGCGCGTTCATTGGGTTCCATGGCCAGCACGTCCTTGCCATTGTAAGTGACGCTGCCTTGGGTGACTTCATAACCTTCGCGGCCCGCCAGCACGTAAGAGAGCGTGGACTTGCCCGAGCCATTCGGCCCCATGATGGCATGCACTTCGCCCGGCTTCACAGTAAGTGAGAGGCCCTTGAGAATTTCACGGGATTCGTCTTCAAGTTTGACGTGGAGATTGGTGATTTCGAGCATTTATTTTGTTACCAATGATTTCATGTCGTAAGCGCGAGGATACAGATGGGCTATGCAGTCAGATACAAGTTGTTTGATAGAGCCATCATCGAAACCAAAAGGCTGAAAGTGCGTGCTAAACTCGGGCCCAAGCTCGCCCATTTTCATCGTTGAGACAGCATAATTATCACCCACTTTTTCAATGGAAACTAAAGCTAGATCACCGATCCTAAATACAAATCTATCGTCGGAATCAATAACAGTAGTCTCGGCACCGACAGCTGCAGCTAAAGCAGCGGCCTTGCCTTTACAGAACTCTGACAAACCTTCCATAATCATCCAACACTCCCTTCCAAACTTATCCCAATCAGCTTCTGCGTTTCCGCCATGAATTCCATTGGCAGTTGTTGCAGCACATCGCGCACGAAGCCGTTGACGATTAACGCCACGGCCTCTTCCTGTGAAAGGCCGCGGGACATGCAGTAAAACATTTGATCGTCGCTGATCTTGCTGGTTGTGGCCTCGTGTTCAAACTGCGCCGTGGAGGTTTTGGCCTCGATGTACGGCACTGTATGCGCGCCGCATTTGTCGCCGATCAAGAGAGAGTCACATTGCGTGAAGTTGCGCGCATTGGTGGCTTTGCGGTGGGCACTCACCAAGCCACGATAGGTGTTGTCGCTGCGGCCTGCGGCGATGCCTTTGGAGATGATGCGGCTGGATGAATTCTTGCCCAAGTGAATCATCTTAGTGCCAGAGTCCACTTGCTGCATGCCGTTGGAAATGGCGATAGAGTAGAATTCGCCACGGCTACAATCGCCACGCAAAATCACGCTTGGATATTTCCAGGTGATGGCGCTGCCCGTCTCAACCTGCGTCCAAGAAATTTTCGAATGGTCGCCCCGGCAATCGCCGCGCTTGGTGACGAAGTTATAAACACCGCCCTTGCCTTCGGCATCGCCCGGATACCAGTTTTGCACGGTGGAATATTTGATCTCGGCATTGTCATGCGCGATCAACTCCACCACGGCGGCATGAAGCTGGCTTTCCTCGCGCGTGGGCGCGGTGCAGCCTTCGAGGTAGCTCACATAGGAGCCCTTGTCGGCGATGATGAGCGTGCGCTCAAACTGGCCGGTGTTGCGGGCATTCATGCGGAAATAAGTTGAAAGTTCCATCGGACAGCGCACACCGGGCGGTACATAGACGAAGCTGCCATCTGAAAACACGGCGGCATTGAGCGCGGCGTAATAGTTGTCGCCCTGCGGCACAACGGAACCCAAATATTGCTTCACCAATTCGGGGTGTTCGCGCAACGCTTCAGAAATCGAACAGAAGATCACGCCTGCTTTGGCCAGTTCATACTTGAAGGTGGTGACGACCGAGACACTATCAAACACCGCATCAACCGCCACGCGGCTTTGGGCTATTTCATTGCCCTCTTCATCCAGCTGGCTCTTCTCGCCCTGCTTCCTCACGCCAGCGAGGATTTCCTGCTCCTTCAGCGGAATGCCGAGCTTGGCGTAAGTTTCCAGAAGCTTTGGATCAATCTCGTCCAGCGACTTGGGCGCTGCCGATGATTTGGGTGCGGCATAATAATAGATGCTTTGAAAATCGATCTTGGGATAATGCACCTTGGCCCAAGTGGGCTCATCCATTTGCAGCCAAACGCGGTAGGCCTCCAAGCGCCAGTCCAACATCCATTGCGGCTCATTCTTCTTGGCCGAGATGAAGCGCACGGTGCTTTCGCTCAAGCCAATGGGCGCGTAATCGCTTTCGATATCAGTTTCGAAGCCGTATTTGTATTTATCAACCTCGATGGTTTTGACGAGATCTATGGTGTCTTGATCGGCCATTATGCTGCTCTCAATTTAGCGTGGGCTGTGAGTTTACGGGTCACAGCGATGAAATGATTGATGTCTTGCTCGGTGGTGTTCCACCCCAATGATACGCGAATGGCACGGGCAGAGATCTCTGGTGCGACACCCATGGCCTCTAACACGTGGCTGCGCGCCACTTTGCCGGAGGAACAGGCCGAGCCGGAGGAAACGGCGATGCCCTCAAGGTCATAGTTCATCAAGGCAGTGTCGGCCTTCATGTCTGGCATGGCAAAACAAGTGGTGTTGCGGAGGCGCGGGCTTTTGTTGGAAAAAATGGTCGCGCCGTGAAGGCCCGACTGCAGCTGATCGGTGAGCGCTCCGCAATCGATATTTTCTAACGCGGCAAGTGCGCCGAAGCCCGCGATTGCCATGATGTTTTCAGTGCCGGGGCGGCGACGCAATTCTTGGCCACCACCATTTAACAAAGGTTCCACCACCAACCCATCGCGGATCACCAACGCGCCGATGCCTTTGGGGCCACCAACTTTGTGGGCAGCCACCGTCAACAGGTCAACGCCCAACATGCCGAAATTCACAGGCACTTTGCCAAAGGCCTGCACGGCGTCCACATGCAAGAAATGCCCTGCTTTATGAATCACTTCAGCGATGGCTTTAATATCTTGAATGATGCCGGTTTCGTTGTTGGCCAGAATCACAGAAACCAAAGCTTTGGGGCCGACCAAAATTTTCTCCAGCTCCGTCAAATCAACACGGCCTTGCTCATCAACTGGAATGGTTGCGGTGGCCGATGACAGCACCGAAGGATGTTCGATGGCTGAAACCAGACGTCGTTCAATTCTAACACCACGCAAAGCCATATTATTGGCCTCGGTTCCGCCGCTGGTAAAAGTGATCATCTGCGGCAGGCAGCCCAGCTTAAACGCCAGCGCCTCACGCGCATCATCCATCAGCTTGCGGGCGGCGCGGCCTTCGCCATGCACAGATGAAGGATTGCCCGCAACTTCCATCGCCGCCGTCATCGCCGCTTTCACTTGCGGGCGCAGCGGGCTGGTGGCGTTATGGTCAAGGTAGGTTCTCATGCAACCTTCACATGGCGCTCTTTGGCCTGCTTGATTGACGCGGCCAGAGCTAAATTGCGCTTGGAGACCACATCATCCAACGTTATTGAATCCAGAAAGTTCATCATCTGTCGGCCCATCGAAGACCAAAGATCATGGGCGCAACAGCGTTCGCCTTTCACGCAGCCCTGGACGGCATCACCCTCGCAGCGCGTGACGCGCAATTCCTCATCGACCGCTTGGATGACATCAGCCATTTGAATTTCCGATGCCGCCCGCGCCAACACATAGCCGCCACCGGGGCCACGCGCCGAGGCCACCAATCCGGCGCGACGGAGCTTGGAAAAGAGCTGTTCGAGATATTCCTGGCTGATGTCCTGGCGCTCGGCAATATCGGCCAAGGGCACGGGTTTTCCCAAAGAATGGGTGCCGATATCGATCATCGCCATCACGCCATAGCGGCCTTTGGTGCTCATTTTCATCGCGTTGGTGCCTTTGGGCTCACGAAAAGCTTGCTTTTTGCCCCCCGGCCCGTGCTAAAGCGCGCAGGCCCCGTTAGGCGGCAGTTTTGGAACTGTTCTAAACTATGTAGTAAACCCGACTAAAAGAGTCAACTAATTCGGCTCGATTGCGTGATGCGCCAGAGGATATTTCTTTTTCATGCCAGAAGTGATTTTTAACGGACCTGCGGGCCGTATTGAAGCCCGTTATCATCAGGCCAAAACCGCCGCCGCGCCGATTGCCATTTTACTCCATCCGCATCCGACTTTTGGCGGAACGATGAATAACCCGATTGTGCATTCCCTCTACGGCCTGTTCCAATCGCGTGGCTTTTCGGTTTTGCGCTTCAACTTTCGCGGCGTGGGCCGCAGCCAGGGCATGTTTGACAATGGCGCAGGCGAATTGGCCGATGCTGCTTCGGCGCTGGATTGGTTGCAAAGCCTCAACAAGGAATCGAAGATCTGCTGGATTGCAGGCATCAGCTTTGGGGCGTGGATTTCGATGCAGCTTTTGATGCGTCGGCCAGAAATTTCGGGCTTTATCTCAGTGGCCCCTTTGGCCAAGCATTATGATTTTTCGTTCCTTGCCCCCTGCCCGGCTTCTGGCCTGTTTGTGAATGGCGGCAAGGATACGGTGACGTCGCCGGAAGCAGTGCACACGTTGGTGTCCAAGCTGAAAACACAGAAGGGCATTGCCATCGAACATAAAGTGATCCCCGATGCTAACCACTTCTTCCAGGACAATATCGATGTGCTGACCAAGATCTGTTCGGACTATCTCGACAAGCGGTTGACGCTCGAGTCATAAGTGCTCTGCGCAAAGCGGGTGGCTCCCCAACCCCTTAGGCCGATAGATATAGGCCAACGGGAGAGAATCATGACTGAACAAAAGATCGATACGCAAAGCTGGCTGATGCTCGCCGTGCTTTCGCTGATCTGGGGCGGGTCGTTCTTTTTTGTCGGGGTTGCCGTCAAAGAATTGCCGACATTGTTGATTGTTTTTGCACGGGTTGGACTTGCGGCATTAATTCTTTTTCCCATTCACCTGTTGTTGATCGGTGCTTTGCCGCGTGATCTGAAAACCTGGATTGCCTGTGGCGGCATGTCGATCCTCAACAATGTCCTGCCCTTCACGGCGATCGCCTGGGGACAGCATTCGATTGCCAGCGGTCTTGCATCTGTGATCAATGCAACTACGCCGATGTTTGCGGCCCTGTTCATGGCGCTGTTCAGCCTTGAGGCCATTGTGCCGCGCAAGGCGTTGGCTTTGGTTCTCGGCATGGTGGGCGTTGTGGTTCTGAAAGGCGGTCATTTTGGCGACTTGGGGCCACAGTCACAGGGGATATTTGCCGTGATTTTTGCCTCTGCCTGCTATGGTCTCTCGACAAGCTGGAGCAAAGTGCGCCTGCAAGGCATTGCGCCATTGACCATTGCGACGTGCCAGTTGATCGTCTCTGCCCTCGTCATGGCCGTTCTGTCGCTGTTGTTTTCAGATGTGCGGCTTTATGCGGGCATCACGTGGCCGACAATCGCAGCCCTCTTGATGATCGCCTCGCTTTCCACCGCCGTGGCCTATCTCATCTTCTTTGGCATCATCGCACGCGCCGGGCCCAGTTTTGTAACTTTGGTCACAATGCTTGTGCCCGTCACCGCAATCCTGCTTGGTATTTTGCTGCTCGGTGAAAGCCTGACAGCCAATCAACTGATTGGTGCTGCCATCATTGGTGTGGCGCTGGTGGTGATTGATGGGCGGGTGTTGAAAATATTCAGAGTCAACCCGGCTTAGTCACTTCACGTATTGCCGCCAGTTGTGCGCTTCCTTGAAGCCCAGAACTTCGCAAATTTTACGGTTTGACAGGGGCGCTTCGTACCCGTCCAACTTGCGCGTGATGGGTGTTTTGGGCGCATAGTGTTTTAAAAAATCTTCAGTTGGCATATTTGCCGTGATCGTATCATTCACGGCATTGAAGACTTGAAAGCCCAAACCGTCTTTCAGTACCGCAAGATGTACGATCTCGCCCAAGTCTCGCGCGTCGATATAGCTCCACGCATTGCGCTTGCGCGAGGGTGGGTCAGCGATGAAACTGGGGAAGCGCGTATATTCATGAGGTTCAATCACATTGGCAATGCGCAAGGCATAAATATCAACGCCGTAGCGTGCGGCAAAGGGGCGGGCGGTTTGTTCGTTGAGTTGTTTGGAGAGGCCATAGCTGTCCATCGGGTCAATTTCATAATCTTCTTCGAGGGGGAATTTTTTATAGTCTTTGTCGCCTTCTGCAAAGCACACGCCATATGTGGTTTCGCTTGAAGCGATGATGATCTTCTTGACGCCCAGTTTGCAGGCCGCTTCGATCACATTGTAAGTGCTCAGAACATTGGCAGCAAAAGTTTTGTTGTCGGGCTCCTGTAAGATGCGCGGGATTGCGGCGAAGTGAACGACGACGTCGGGGGCCGATGGTGGCTTGCCCTTGTCATATCCGCCATAGCCAAAATGAGCAGTGAGCGCGTTGAAAACTTGCCCACTGTCGGTCAGATCAGCCAGTAAAGTGTAAACGCCCGGAAGACTTACGTCTTTCATATCGACGTTCAAGACGTCATGACCTTTGGCCTTGAGATGGGCCACGGCATATTTGCCAGCCTTGCCTGAACCTCCGGTGAATACGATCCGTTTTGTCATGAACCATCTCCTCGCTTGCGCTGAGGCTTTATCATGGCTAGGGCGGGAATCCAGCAGCACTTATCTTATTCTCCCCAGAGGGGGAAATGGCGGCGAAGCCGACAGAGTGGAGACTTGCTCCAGCGCTTAGAACCCCTCTGGCCCTGCGGGCCACCTCCCCCTGAGGGGGAGGATGAAAAGTTCTATGGTCTAGCCACAACGCCACCTGCCATCGGCTCGGCCACGCCTGTTGTTGTGGGGAATGTCAGTGGCAGACCTTTCAGCGAACGCACAGCAAGATAGGCCCAGGCTTCGGCTTCCATGGAATCTCCGTTCAGCCCCAATGATTCGGCTGGAACAACATTGGGCAGGAGTGCCGCGAGGTTTTTCATAATGGCTGCGTTGTGTCTACCACCGCCGCAGATCACCCATTGCTTGGGTTGCTCGCCAAACCACTGTGCTGAAGCCGCAACCGCATGCGCTGTGAAAGCAGCTAGGGTTGCTGCGCCATTTTCTAGGGAAAGTGCTGCGAAGCTCAGTTTGGCGAAGCTGTTGCGGTCCAATGATTTTGGCGGCTTTTCTTTGAAATAGTGATGCGCCAGTGCTGTGGCCAAATGCGGCCGCGAGACCTGACCTGCAAGGCAGGTTTTGCCGCCCTCATCAAAGGCCATGCTCTTGTGTTGCATCATCCAATCATTGATCAGGGCATTGCCGGGGCCTGTGTCGAAAGCCATAAGCTCACCCGTGCTGCCGATGAAAGTCACATTGGCCACGCCGCCGATATTGACGAAAGCTGCCGGCAGCGTTTTTGCCAAGGCGCGGTGATAGGCGGGGACCAGGGGCGCGCCCTGCCCGCCCGCGGCCATATCGCGGCCACGCATGTCATAAACCACAGAGATACCTGTGGCTTTGGCGAGGGCCTTGCCATCCCCGAGTTGGATCGTAAGGGTGAGATCGGGCCGATGCAAAACCGTTTGCCCGTGAAAGCCGATCACGTCGATATTTGAATCACTTAAGGCATGTTTTTCGATAAAAGCCTTAACGGCAGCGGCGTGCCATTGCGTAAGCTCTTGTTCAATCCAGCCCAGCGCATTGGGGCGGGAATCGCGCTCAATCAGGGGCTTGGCTTCTGCTATCGCTTGGCGCAGGGCAACTTGCTGTTCGGCAGTGTAGGCAAAGGTTTGCGAGGGGCCGCGCTTCACGTGGCTTTCGCCATCGGTCTCCACATAAGCCACATCGATGCCGTCCAGCGCGGTTCCAGACATCAATCCTATGGCATTCAAGATTTTTGACATGAATCGCACCTGTGTTATGAGGCTTTTATCATGACCCAGTACAAATCAGAATTTCTTAACACGCTTTTCGAACGCGGCTTTATTCATCAGTGCTCAGACTTTGCCGGGTTGGATGGGCTGGCCGCAGCTGGCAAAATCACAGGTTATGTGGGGTTTGACTGCACGGCGCGGTCGCTTCATGTCGGCAATCTCGTGTCGATCATGTTGCTGCATTGGCTGGAGCAGACAGGCAACAGGTCCATTGCCCTTATGGGCGGGGGCACGACGCGGGTGGGTGATCCTTCTGGCAAAGATGAAAGCCGCAAGATTCTTTCACTTGAGGATATTGAGAATAACAAGAACTCCATCAAACAAGTGTTTTCGAAATTCCTGAAGTTCGGCCCTGGTTCACACGACGCCATCATGTTGGATAATGCCGAATGGCTGGCCAAACTCAACTATATCGACATGCTGCGTGATGTCGGCCGGCATTTCAGCGTCAACCGTATGCTGACGATGGATTCCGTCAAGATGCGATTGGAGCGCGAAGGCGCTGAACTTTCCTTCATTGAATTCAACTACATGGTTCTCCAAGCTTATGATTTTGTTGAATTGGCCAAGCGCCACGGGTGCAATTTACAGATGGGCGGTTCTGACCAATGGGGCAATATCGTCAATGGTATTGACCTTGGCCGCCGCATGGGCACGGAACAGCTCTATGCGCTGACTTCGCCACTGATTACCACATCATCGGGTGCCAAAATGGGCAAGACGGCGGCTGGCGCTGTCTGGCTCAATGCCGATATGCGCAGCCCTTATGACTATTGGCAATTCTGGCGCAACACCGAAGATGCAGATGTTGGCCACTTCCTTAAGCGTTTTACCACCTTGCCGCTGGCTGAAATCGCCAAGCTTGAGAAGTTGGGCGGGGCTGAAATCAATGAAGCCAAAAAGGTTTTGGCCAGTGCGGCAACAACCCTGCTCCACGGCAAGCTTGCGGCGGAAGAAGCCGCCGATACAGCGCGCAAGACCTTTGAAGAAGGAACGACAGGTGCGGCTTTGCCGACAGTCGCGGTTGAACTTGGTGCGGGCCTTGGCATCTTGCAGGCTTTGGTGGCGGCGGGACTTGCCTCATCCAATGGCGAAGCCAAGCGTTCCATCCAAGGAGGGGCGATCAAGGTCAACGATGTTGCTGTGACGGATGACAAGCTTTTGCTCACGTCGGCCCAGTGCAACGCTGAAGGCGCCATCAAGCTTTCGATGGGCAAGAAGAAGCATGTTCTGGTGAAGCAAAAATAGAACTATTGCTTTGCAGCGGGATCAAGTGCGGGCTGCTTTGGATTGAAATCAAACAGGCGGCGGAAGATGCCCGGTGCCAAGGCCGAAATCGGGTTCATCTGAATTTGTGGATTGGCAAAGGTTCCGCCCATTGCATAGGTTACGCCAAAGATGCCTTCGTTATAGTTGCCGCCACTTAAAATATCACCGATCACCGGCACATTGTTGAGTGCCCTTGAAAGGCCGCAAGCCGGAATAACGGTTCCTGAAATATCCAGCGCATTGTCGACTTTGCGAATAACGCCATCGGCCGTAGCGCACATTGTTGGTCCGCGCACATTGCCGTCTTTGAAGCGGATGAACTTCTCATCTGCCGAGAACGGCAAAGTGAGCGTCGAAAAATAAACCGCCTCACTGCGCGGGCCGGATTTTTGGGATTTGCCGCGCTTATCGAGATCAGCCAATGTTGTTTCGTTGCGCACTTCGAAATTATTGATCGTGAGGTTGCCATTGCGCATGGGAGAGCCATCTTCATTCCCAATCAAAGCCGAAAAGCTGATCGCGCCTCCGGCGATTTTGGAATAGAAGTTTGCGGCCCGGAGTGTTGAGCCTGCATCATTGCTTTTCACCCGCATCTCACGACCCTGCGGCAAAGGCACAACAGTTGCTGTGATCGGTTGATCGTTGATGAAGTTACCTTGAATATTGGCTTCAGCAATGCGCCCGCCTCTGGCGCGCAAAGTTGCTGACACATCTTTCAGAATCTCGCCACGGTTGGCGATCACTTTGTCAAAATGAGCCCGCATGGTAAAATCCTGGTTGTTGCCTTTGGTTGCAGCAGAGGTTGCGGATTTCGGCGCTGGCGACAGGACCGCTTTGATATAGGGCCTTGCATCCAAGTTGGTTCCGGTGATGGTCAAATCCGTTGTGCCATCGCTTGGAATGGCACGCACGCTGAAAATATTATCTTCGTCCAATTTGATTTCATTCATGCTGACGGCTTTGAGTTTACCATCCTTGAAAAGTTCGATAGCACCTTTGAGATGCAAGCCATCGCCATCGAGCTTGAAGTTTTGAATGCTGCGGCCTTGATCGGTGCTGACCACGTGAAAGCTGGATGTCGTTCCCGGCGTTGGCGGGCGGCTCCAACTTAGGGTCGAAAGATGCATGGCGGCTTCGGACAGATCAGCCTTCACGTCAAAAACATAAGTGCCATTTTGATCTTTGTTCATCGTCGCATCCACAGCGACCGGTCCGGTCAGATAGTCGGCCAGCTTGAGGCCCAGTTTTTCTCGCGATTTATCATCGAGCGTTGTGGTGAACCGGGCCGTCGCGATGCCGCCTTCGCGCGGTTTTGACCAGGTGATTTCAGAAGCCTGGCCGTTAATTTTGGCGGGGCCAGAAATATCAATCTTTTCTTGGTTGACAGAGATATTGAATGCCCCACCAGTCAGATCAACGCCCGGGGCGAGATTTGCAATTGCGACATCGCTCACATTAACCTCAGTTTTTAACAGCACTTGGTCTTTGGGCGGGTCTTTTTCCAAGGGCATTTGAAGTTCAAGCTTGACGTGGCCCAGCCCAGAGGCATCCGGCAAGTTGCTTAAACTGTCTGCCTTGATCAATTTCAGATCTGGGTTGGTGGCCACAGCCAGCATGGCAGCGATTGGCGCTTCCAAATCGAACTTAAACAGACCCACAATGGTTTCGACCTGCAAGTCATTAGCTTCGAAACTGCCGCTGTTCAGTTTGATGGTTTCGCCGCTGTCCAACTTTGCGAAGCCGTGATCAATATCGAGGTTGAAGCTGTTATCCTGCAGATGGGCTTGGCCCGAAGCTTTTTGCAAATCCGGCAAGGATTTGAAATAATGAGTCGTCACATTGTTCATTGAAAATTGAAAGTCGAGCGAGCCTTGCGGATTGTGATGGGTTTCTTTGGCGGCTGCCAAAGCGTTTTCGTCAAAGTTAATCTGGAACGTCCCTTCGGGAATCGTGCCACTGGAAACGTTTTCGTTGATCCAAGCGCGTGAGCGCGGGGCCACGATTGGCGGCCACAGCAGTTTCATTAATTCGTTGGATATGTCGCGCACCCTTCCCGCAAGATGAATGCCGGGCGACTTTTCACCGCCGGTAATATTTCCCCGCATCCGCAGGCCCGTATTCCCGGACATGATCACCAGGTCTTCGATCTCCAAACGGGCTTTATCTACTGAGGCTTGGCCGGTAAATTCGATTCGATCGACGAGCGCATTTGGAGTTTTCCCAATTTCGCCAGCGCCATTGCGGGTTGCGAGTTTAATTGCGAGGGCCGAGAGTTTCCCATCCTCGCCGCGCAATGGTTTGATTTCGCCCGAGAGGTCGATGCGCCGTCCACCAACCACCAAAGTTGAATTGGCGATGGTGAAGGCTGTCGCTTGCGGGTCATAGGCGATGCGCAATGCGCCCTCATCGATGGCAATCGGATCAGCAAACACATCGGGAAGCGTGATGCGGCCCGCTGCGGCCTGAAACTCTCCGGTGCCGCCAAGCAACGTGCCGTTGGCATCAATTCCAAAATCAACATGGCCCGACAAAGGCGTTGTCAGGGCGGCAAATTGCGATAGCGCAAATATCTTGCGGGCCACTGTGGCAGGAATCACATTGTCCAATGTCGAGCTCACTTCAAACTTCTTGGCGTCGTGGCGGTAGGTCGCCGACATTTCCGCGTGCCATGGCTTGGCATTGGTAGCGACATCGGCTTTGGCCAGGATGACAAAGCCATAAGGCTTTTTTTGAAAGCTGAGGTCTGCCTTGGGGGCATACCAGGTTGCAGCATTGCCATCGTCATAGAAGTTGATTACGGCATCTGAAATTCGAATATCTTCAAGCGATGAGATTGTGTTGGTCGTGTCATGCTGGTCCAAGAGACTGAGCAACGTGGTGCCTGATGTTTCTTTTGCTTCGGTCGCAGTCTCTGCTCCGGGTTTGGTTGATTCAGACGCCAATTGCGATGGCGCGGCTGTCGGGTTTTGCGGCGCATTGAAGCCTAAAACTAAAGTGCCATCGAGATTGCGGCGCGCCGAAATATGAGCGCCAATCAATTCGAGACTTTTAGGACTGATCGTTCCCGATAAAAGTTCGCCACGATTGAGTGTGATCGCGGCGTGTGGCGCATTGGCAATCAGATTGCCGTTGGCATCACGCACCGTGATATTATCAAAAGCCAGATGTGGCACATTGGTTTTTGGATCAATCGCCAATGAAGCATCGCCGAGTTTGACGCGCATTTCCGGCAAGGCGGTTGCAATTGCGGCTTCGATGCGGCTGTTGAGAAAGCTCACGCCCATCGGCCCCTGGGTCAAACGCAGGTAAAGCCCGAACATGCCGATGCAGGCGGCCACAAGCAATGTTGCCGCCCCGATTGCCAGAAGTTTGCCTAGGCCCAATCTCAATCGACTTCGTCCACTTCCCAAAATGCCCTTTCGGATGCAGCACAGAATCTCACTGCATTGTCCCATTTATGCTGGGGCAAACCAAGTGTTAAGGCCAATAAACTTGGGCATAAGCAAGGCAAGTTCTCGTGATAAGTTTCATGACAAGGGTTGGAAAAGGGCGTAGTTTAGCCAATCGAATGAGTTGAGGGTCCAATGATTTTCAAACGTAAAGCTGTTGAACGACGCCCTGCCCCGGCACCAGCGGCCCAACCGCAAGGACATGCTGCGGCAGAGCCCACCTATATTGGGCAAGACACGCGCGTTCACGGCAATATTATAACGCAAAGCGAAATTCACATTGATGGGACCCTTGAGGGTTCGGTGCAGGCGCATACCTGTTTGATTGACAACAATGGCGAAGTTCATGGTTCGGTCAACGCGCAATTTGTTGTGGTGCGGGGCCGCGTGCTGGGTCCGATTACGGCCACACAAGTGACCATCCAAAAAGGGGCACATGTGGAAGGTGAAGTGATCCACGAGGGCTTGAGTATTGAGCATGGTGCCTATGTGATGGGTTCAATTACACAAGGTGGTGCCAGTTCACAGCCGCAAAATCTGAGCAACAGTTTTAGTACCAGCTTGTTTCAGACGCGCCCCCTGTTGCAGGCAGAAGAGTTTGACCCGGAAGACACCAATGTTCTGCACCTCAACTCGCAGAAATAGCCTTATTTAGTCGATGTCTTCAACACCATCGGGGCCGCCGCCGTGAATTCGCTGGGCCAATGAGGCTTGAATGAAATCTTCCACGTCGCCATCAAGCACAGCACTCGGGTTGGTGGACGTATGGCCCGTGCGCAGGTCCTTCACCAATTGATAGGGCTGCAAGACATATGACCTGATTTGGTGGCCCCACCCTATTTCAGTTTTCTTGGCATTGGCGGCATCAACCTTTTCCTGCTTCTTCTGCAATTCCAATTCATAGAGCCTTGCCTTCAACATTTTCATGGCGGTGGCGCGGTTCTTGTGTTGTGAGCGTTCGGCCTGGCAGGCAACGATAATATTCGTCGGCACGTGGGTGATGCGCACCGCAGAGTCTGTGGTGTTCACGTGTTGGCCGCCAGCACCCGAAGATCGATAGGTATCAATTTTCAAATCGCTTTCGACGATTTCAATCTCGATGTTGTCATCGACCACAGGATAGGCCCAGGCCGAGCAGAAAGACGTATGGCGGCGGGCATTCGAATCATAGGGCGAGATTCGCACCAGGCGGTGCACGCCACTTTCAGTTTTCAATTTGCCATAAGCATTGTGGCCTTTGATTTGCAGCGTGCAGGATTTGATCCCCGCCTCTTCGCCGTCGTGCTGGTCCAGCACCTCCACCTTGTATTTATTCTGGTTGGCCCAGCGCACATACATGCGCATCAACATTGAGGCCCAATCCTGGCTTTCGGTGCCGCCCGCGCCCGCGTTGATTTGCAGATAGCTGTCATTCGAATCTGCCTCACCAGAAAGAAGGGCATCCATTTCCACTTTGGAAATATCGGTCTTTAACGCGTTGATTGATTTTTCGGCTTCGGTGACGATCGATAGATCACCCTCGGCCTCACCCATTTCGATCAAATCGCGATTATCGGAAACTGACTGTTCGATCTTTAGAATACCGCCGATGCGGGTATCAAGATCTTGCCTGCGGCGCATGACCTCTTGGGCTTTTTGGGGATCATTCCAAAGGCTTGAGTCTTCGGCCTTGGCATTGAGTTCGGCCAGTTCGCGGACAGAGTTATCCCAGTCAAAGATGCCTCCTGAGCAGGCCCAAGGACTGCTCGATTTCAGAAATAGCTTTGATGGTTTCAGCGCGCATGAGGAACTTTCAAATCAAATGTGGGGGCTCAATAGAGGCCGCCACTGCCATTCGTCAACCCGCCATCCTGCTGGGGCGCATCT
>JAYWAB010000054.1:0-22520 GCA_043782835.1 Aestuariivirga sp. | reverse complement strand
CGCCTGGTCAAGATCCACATGCCATACGCACGCTAAGGGAGGGTACTGAATGTCTCGCGCAAAAGGCGGCGTTGTTGCCCGCAAATCCCACAAAAAAGTTATCAAGGCCGCGAAGGGCTATTTCAGCCGTCGCAAAAACATTTTCCGCGTTGCCGTTCAGGCCGTGGAAAAGGCTGGCCAATATGCCTACCGTGACCGCCGCCGCAAGAAGCGCAATTTCCGCAGCTTGTGGATTCAGCGCATCAACGCCGCAACCCGTGAATTGGGCCTGACTTACGGCCGATTTATTTACGGCCTGGACAAGGCCGGAATTGTGGTTGACCGCAAGGTTCTTGCTGATCTTGCGGTGCATGATGCAGCAGCATTTGCTGTTCTCGTGAATAAAGCAAAGGCTGCGCAAGCGGCATAAGCCTCACAATTTCTAACGACCTTGACCGGGCATCGATAGCGTTTACACGCTAGGTGTCCGGTCTTTTCATTTTGAGGATTCGCAGAGTGCAGAATACAGGCCACTTCACTCTTCCCCCCAAGGGGTGGAAGGGCGAAAGATATGGAGAACTTTTTTGAACGACCTCAACGCACTCGAATCTGAAATCCTTGCCCAAGTTTCTGCGGCCTCTGACGAAGCCACGGTCGAGGCCATTCGTGTTTCGGCCTTAGGCAAAAAAGGTTCCATCTCTGAACAGATGGCGGGTCTTGGCAAAATGGCGCCAGACGAGCGCAAAGCAGCTGGTGCCGCGCTTAATGTTCTCAAAGATAAAGTGTCTGAGGCACTTGCTGCGCGCAAAGCGGTTTTGGGTGAAGCCGCATTGGAAGCGCGCTTGCTCACCGAAAGAATTGACGTGACTTTGCCTGTGCGCCCGCAGAGCGCTGGCACCATTCACCCCGTCTCCCAAGTGTGGGAAGAAGTGGTGCAGATTTTTGGCGATCTCGGATTCTCCGTGGCCGAGGGCCCGCATATTGAAGATGATTTCCACAATTTCGATGCTTTGAATATGCCGCCCGATCATCCGGCGCGACAAGAGCACGACACATTTTATTTCAACGAAAAGCCCGATGGTACACGTAATGTTCTGCGCACGCATACAAGTCCTGTGCAAATCCGCACGATGCTGAGCCAGAAGCCGCCCATCCGCATCATCGCCCCCGGCCGCACCTTCCGCTCAGACTCAGACATGACGCACACGCCCATGTTCAATCAGGTGGAAGCCTTGGTGATTGATGAAGTGACGCATCTCGGCAATCTCAAATGGATCTTGCAGGAATTCTGCAAGGCCTTCTTTGAGGTGGATGATGTGAAAATGCGGTTCCGCGCTTCGCACTTCCCATTCACTGAACCGTCTATGGAAGTGGATATTCAATATGCGCGTGAAGGCGGGCAGTTGAAAATCGGCACCGGTGACAAGTGGCTGGAGATTTTGGGCTCCGGCATGGTGCATCCCAATGTGATCCGCGCTGGCGGCTTGGACCCGGATAAAGTGCAGGGCTTCGCTTTCGGCATGGGGCTAGATCGCCTCGCGATGCTGAAATATGGCATCCCCGATTTGCGCGCGTTTTTTGAATCCGATCTCCGCTGGCTGCGCCACTATGGCTTCCGCAGCTTGCAAGTGCCAACACTGGCGGGGGGGTTATCTTAGTGGAATTAACAATGGTACCTTGGCTGTCATTGATTGTCGCTGGAGTTGCTCTTGCAGTTTCCATAAGCAACTTATGGCTCACGCAATTTCGTCAGGGCACGGTAAAAATGACTAGGCCAAGTCAGATCTATTTGGGGCCTGATGGTGGTGTGAAGGGTGCTCAAAAAGTATTTCTGCACACACTGCTGTACTCAACGACAAATCTTGGAAACCACGTAGAAGATTTATATGTCGAAGTATTGCACTCGCAATCAAGCAGGGTGTTTCCAATTTGGGTTCACGGCGAAGGAACAAAGTTAAAGCGTGGTAGCGGACTATATGTGAACAGAACCGGAGTTTCTGTCGCTCATCATTTCTTGACCTCTGACGACGACCACTCATTTGTACCGAATGCAGGTGACTATCGAATAAATGTTATAGCTAAGCTCGCGGGTAGACAATCAACTCAATTGCTACATTCAACTTCAGTTCACATTTCTGCGGATGAAGCGAACAAATTGAAATCACAGAAAGTCGGAATTTATTTCGATTGGGGCCCGAAATCGCAAAGCTACGTCAAGAAAATTGATGACAGTAAGACGAATAGTGAACCTCGGCTTGTCATAACTCAGGCAGGCAAAGAGTTTCCACTAGATATGAACTAAGGCAGCACAATGAAATTCACTCTCTCCTGGCTCAAAGAGCATCTCGACACGCAAGCCTCCCTTGATCAAATCCTTGAAGGGCTGATCGGCGTTGGCCTTGAGGTCGAGGAAGTCACCGACAAAACCAAGCAGCTGGCCGCCTTCAAAGTGGCCAAGGTTCTGGAGGCCGAAAAGCACCCGAATGCCGATAAGCTGAAGCTCTGCAAAGTGGAAACTGATGCGGGCATCAAGCAGGTGGTCTGCGGTGCGCCCAATGCGCGCGCGGGCATCAAGGCCATCATCGCTTTGCCCGGTGCCGTGATTCCAGCCACGGGTGAGACACTGCAACTGGGCTCCATTCGCGGCCAAGAATCGCAAGGCATGATGTGTTCAGAGCGTGAGCTTTTGCTCTCGGAAGAACATGACGGCATCATTGAAGTGCAGGGCGATTGGCCGGTGGGCACACCTGCCGCCATCGCACTCGGTCTTGATGATCCGATGATTTACATCAAGGTGACGGCCAATCGGCCCGATGCTTTGGGCATTCACGGTCTCGCGCGTGATCTTGCGGCCAAGGGCTTGGGCACTTTAAAGTCGATCAATGCTGCGCCTGTAAAGGGCACATTCAAGTCGCCGATTTCTGTTTCGCTGCAGACTGATGCTTGCCCTTTATTCGTGGGCCGCTATTTCAAGAATGTAAAAAACGGGCCATCGCCCAAATGGCTTCAAGATCGTTTGCGCGCCATTGGCCTGCGCCCGATTTCGACGCTCGTTGACATCACCAATTACATCACCTTCACCTATGCAAGGCCTTTGCATGTGTTTGACGCCGATAAAACTCACGGCAATATTTCGGCGCGCGCTGCGAAAAACGGCGAAACTCTTCTCGCACTCGATGGCAAGACGTACACGCTCACCGATCAGATGACGGTGATCGCCGATGAACGCGGTGCCGAAGGCATTGCTGGCGTGATGGGCGGCGAGGCTTCGGGCTGTTCAGAATCTACAACCAATATGTTTCTTGAATCCGCATGGTTCGATCCTCAAGCCACCGCAGCCACAGGCCGCAAACTCACGATCAATTCCGATGCACGCTATCGCTTCGAGCGCGGCGTTGATCCCGCTTTCACGCAAACGGGTGCAGAACTCGCTACACGCATGATTTTGGAACTCTGCGGCGGTGAGGCTTCGGAGCTGGTGATCGCTGGCGCTGTTCCCAACACAACGCGCTCTTACACCTTGCGCCAGACGCGTGTAAAAACCTTGGGCGGCGTCGATATTCCGTGGGCGGAGCAATTGCGAATCTTACGCGCTCTTGGTTTCAGCGTCACTGATGATGGCATCTGCAATCCCCCCAGCTGGCGGCCTGATGTGAAGGGTGAGGCGGATCTGGTTGAAGAGATCTGCCGCATCTATGGCCTCGATAAAATTCCAACCGCGCCGATGGATCGTCCCAACGCGATTGCGCGGCCCGTTCTCAACCCGCTGCAAAAGCGCATGCTAGCTTCGCGGCGCACGCTGGCTGCACGCGGTTTCAACGAGGCGGTCACTTGGGCGTTTATCCCGGAAGCCCACGCCAAGTTCTTTGGCGGCGGCCAACCGGAACTGAAACTCAGCAATGCGATTTCATCGGAACTCACCGACATGCGGCCATCGCTGTTACCGAATTTGATTGCAGCAGCAGGCCGCAATATCGCCCGTGGTTTTGCGGATTTAGCTTTAGCCGAAGTGGGCCATGCTTATGCCGGCGACAAGCCCGAAAATGAAACCTTGCGTGCCGCTGGCATCAGGCGTGGGTCTTACACGCCGCGCAATGTGCAAGGCGCGGCCCGCGCTGTCGATCTGTTTGATGTGAAGGCCGATCTATTGACCGTCATCGAAGCTTGCGGCATTGCTGCGCCGCAGATTGTCGCTGGCGCAGCCGCGTGGTTCCATCCGGGAAGATCAGGCACAGTGCAAATGGGCCCGCAAAATAAGCTGGCGTTCTTCGGCGAAATCCATCCGCGTGTTTTGAGCGCCATGGATGTGAAAGGGCCGCTGGTTGCGTTTGAAATTATTTTGAACGCGCTGCCTTCATCCAAGTCCAAGGGGGCTGCCCGCGCCGCCCTGATGAACTTCGATCTTATGCCCGTGTCACGTGACTTTGCCTTTGTCGTGGATGATCAAGTGCAAGCCGCAGAATTGTTGAAAGCTGTGAAAGGCGTCGATAAGGTTTTGATCAGCGAGGCATCTGTGTTTGACATCTACAAACTCGCAGGCGGCAAAACCTCGCTCGCCGTTGAAGTGACTTTACAACCGCGCGATAAGACGCTGACGGATGTGGAGATCGAAGCCTTGTCGGCGAAGATTGTAGCGACGGCGAACAAAGCTGTGGGGGCAAGTTTGCGGACATAGCGTCCTCTCCCGTTGCTTGAGTTTTGTGTCTACGTCCAGTACCGTCATGCCCGCGCAGGCGGTCATCTGTGTTTCAGATCACGAAAACGGAGACTCCCGCCTTCGCGGGAATGAAGGAGGGGAGGGCGTATGAGAGAAGAAAAAGTACCGGCCGTTGATATCCTCTCGAGCTGTAAATATGGTGTTCTCTACATTGGTGTAACTTCAACACTTTGGAACCGCGTTGCTGTTCACAAAGAACGGGATCTGGAAGGGTTCACCAAACAATATAACGTAAGACTTCTTGTCTGGTATGAGCATCACCGCTCAATGGAAGCGGCCATTAAATGTGAAAAACAACTCAAAAATTGGAACCGTGTTTGGAAGATCAGATTGATTGAAGAGTTCAATCCGAATTGGAATGACCTCTACGAACATATCGATTATAATCAGTCGATGGTGACAGAAAACGCTGATGCCCGCCTGCGTGGGCACGACGGTTTATAGGTGTAAAATATGACCACAAATCTCGCCCTCAAAAACCTCAAAGCCCATCGCAAGACTTCTGCTTTGGATTTGCGCAAGGCATTTGTCAAGGATGCCAAGCGTTTTGCGTCGTTCTCAGTCAAGGCGGATGATCTGCTTTTGGATTATTCCAAATGCACCGTGACCTCGAAAACCATGTCGCTGCTCTTTGCCCTTGCCAAAGCCGCCAAGGTTGAAGCCGCCCGCGATCATATGATGCGCGGCGATATGATCAACACCACGGAACATCGCGCAGTGTTGCATACGGCTTTGCGCAGACCAAAATCCGAAATGGTTTTTGTGAACGGCCATAACGTTGTCCACGATGTCCATGACGTTCTGGAGGCGATGTCGCGCTTTGCCACTGATGTTCGCCGAAGCCATATCAAAGACATTGTGAACATTGGCATTGGCGGGTCAGACCTTGGTCCCGCCATGGTGACACTGGCGCTCGCTCCGTACCACGATGGTCCGCGCACGCACTATGTATCGAATGTTGACGGCGCGCATATTGCCGACACGCTCAAGACTTTGAACCCCGCAACAACACTCTTCATCATCGCCTCAAAAACCTTCACCACCATTGAGACGATGACCAATGCCAACACCGCGCGCAAATGGATTGCGCAAGCCTTGGGCGAAGACAAAGTGGGCGAACATTTCGCCGCGATCTCGACAGCCATCGATAAGGTGAAAGCCTTTGGCATTTCTGAAAAACGCATCTTTGGATTCTGGGATTGGGTGGGTGGGCGCTATTCGATCTGGTCAGCCATTGGCCTTCCCGTGATGATCGCCATTGGTCCTAAGCACTTCATGGATTTCCTCCATGGTGGCCACGCGATGGACACGCATTTTGCCAAAGCCAAACCGCATGAAAACCTGCCGCTGATCATGGGCCTGCTCGGTGTCTGGCACCGCAACGCCTGTGGTCATGCCAGCCGCGCGGTCATTCCCTATGATCAGCGCCTGTCGCGTTTTGCCGCTTATCTGCAACAGCTCGATATGGAATCCAATGGCAAGCATGTGGGCAAAGATGGCAAACCGGTAAAAACCACCGGCCCCATCGTCTGGGGCGAACCTGGCACCAATGGCCAGCACGCGTTCTTTCAATTGCTGCACCAGGGCACCGATGTGATCCCCGTCGAATTTCTCATTGCTGCCGAGCCGCATGAAAAGGATATGGCAATCCACCACACCTTGCTGGTTTCCAACTGCCTCGCCCAATCCCAAGCTCTGATGAAAGGCCGCACGCTGAAAGAAGCCACCGCGCAATTACTAGCCGCCGGAAAATCCAAAGCCGAAGCCGCAAAATTAGCGCCCCACAAAGTGTTCGAAGGCAACCGCCCCTCGCTTACACTCGCCTACAAAAAGCTAGATCCCTTCACACTGGGCCGCCTTATCGCCCTTTATGAACACCGCGTGTTTGTGGAAGGCGTGATCTGGGGCATCAACTCATTCGACCAATGGGGCGTAGAACTGGGCAAAGAACTGGCCACAGGTTTGCAGCCTGCTGTTGAGGGGAAACAAGTGGAGGGTCTGGATTCCTCTACAATCGGGCTGCTCGGGCATTTGAAGGCGCTGAACTAACGTCCTCTCCCGTTTCTTCAACGGGAGAGGAAGGGCCCCGTCGTTCTTCACGACGGGGAGGTGAGGGACGATGCGTGAGGGATCCAAAACATTCTACGCCCGCGATCTGCGCAAAAGTGACACAAGGGCGGAAGCCCAACTGTGGCAGCAGTTGCGTAACCGCACCCTCGAAAATCACAAATTCATACGCCAATTTCCAATAGGCCCTTACATCGCGGATTTTGCTTGCCGCGACAAAAAGCTGATCGTCGAAATTGATGGAGCAACGCATTCTACAGAGCAAGAGATTGCCAGCGATTGGGTGCGAACGGCTTATTTGAATGACACAGGTTACCGCGTGGTCAGGTTTCAGAACATTGAAATACACGAGGGTATGGATCAAGTTTTAGTGCTGATATCGGAAGCTTTGAAAGCTTGAACCAGCGGCCCCTCACCTCCCCATCGCAAGCGATGGGGCCCCTCCTCTCCCGTTAAAAGAACGGGCGAGGACGTTAGTCTTGACCTCCGCCCACTGCCCTGCCAAACACCGCCGCAAATGACTGACATTTCCCTGATCCGCAATTTCTCCATCATCGCCCATATTGACCACGGCAAATCCACTTTGGCTGATCGCTTGATCCAGCTGTGTGGTGCTGTCACAGACCGTGAGATGGTCGACCAGATCTTGGACTCGATGGATCTTGAGCGCGAACGCGGCATCACCATCAAGGCCAACACGGTGCGGTTGGATTACAAAGCCAAAGACGGCAAAGATTATGTGTTGAATCTGATCGACACGCCCGGCCATGTGGATTTTGCCTATGAAGTCTCGCGCTCCCTTGCCGCCTGCGAAGGCTCGCTACTGGTGGTGGATGCGTCGCAAGGCGTTGAAGCGCAAACGCTGGCCAATGTCTATCAGGCCATCAACAACAACCACGAGATCATTCCGGTTCTCAATAAAGTGGATTTGCCTGCCGCTGAGCCCGAACGCATTCAACAGCAGATTGAAGATGTGATCGGCATTGATGCTTCGCAAGCTGTGATGATCTCGGCCAAGACGGGTCTCGGCGTGCCTGATGTTTTAGAGGCCATTGTCACGCGCTTGCCCGCACCCAAAGGTGACCGGGACAAACCGCTGAAAGCGCTGCTGGTCGATAGTTGGTATGACTCCTATCTCGGCGTTGTGGTTTTGTTGCGTGTCATTGACGGCGAAATCAAAAAAGGCATGCGTGTGAAAATGATGGGAACCGGTGGCTCCTATCAGATTGAACGCGTCGGTGTGTCGCGCCCGAAAAAAGAAGTTGTGGCCAGCTTGGGCCCCGGCGAAATTGGCTTCTTCACCGGCGCCATCAAGGAAGTGGCCGATACGCGCATCGGCGATACGATCACCGATGAACGCAACCCCACCGCCCAAGCTTTGCCAGACTTTAAAGAAGCGCAATCTGTCGTCTTCGCCGGCTTCTTCCCCGTCGATGCCGCAAAGTTTGAAGATTTGCGTGAGGCCATGGGCCGCCTGCGCTTGAATGATGCCAGTTTTACGTTTGAAATGGAAACATCAGCTGCCTTGGGTTTTGGTTTCCGTTGTGGCTTCCTGGGCCTACTCCATCTTGAAATCACCCGCGAACGCATTGAGCGCGAATTCAATGTGGATATTATCACCACAGCGCCAAGCGTGATTTACAAAATCAATATGCGTGATGGCACACACATCAATATGCACAACCCAGCAGATATGCCGGATGTGTCACTAATTTTGTCGATGGAAGAACCATGGATCGAAGCGACGATTTTAGTGCCTGATGAATATCTGGGTTCGATTTTGAAACTCTGTGAGGATCGCCGTGGCCGCCAGAAGCAACTCACCTATGCCGGCGCCCGCGCCATGGTGGTCTATGAATTGCCATTGAACGAGGTGGTGTTTGATTTTTATGATCGCTTGAAGTCCGTGTCCAAAGGCTATGCATCTTTCGACTATAAGATGACGGATTATGTGGCAGCTGATCTGGTGAAGCTCTCTATTTTGGTCAATGAAGAACCCGTTGACGCGCTCTCGATGGTGGTTCACCGCACACGGGCCGAACAGCGCGGCCGGGTGATGTGTGAAAAGTTGAAAGACTTGATCCCGCGCCATATGTTCAAGATTCCAATTCAAGCGTCAATTGGCGGCAAAGTGGTGGCGCGCGAAACTTTATCCGCGATGCGCAAGGATGTGACCGCAAAGTGTTACGGCGGCGATATTTCCCGCAAGCGCAAACTTCTCGACAAGCAGAAGGAAGGCAAAAAGAAAATGCGCCAATTCGGCAAAGTCGAAATTCCGCAGGAAGCCTTCATCGCCGCCTTGAAGATGGATGAGAACTGATAAATAACTTGGCACAAGATTAGAATTATTCTAATCTTGTGCAATGAAATCTTTTACTGATCTCACCGAACAACAAATTCTCGCCCTTGCCATTTCATCTGAGGATGATTGCGCCAAAACCTATGCGGGGTATGCGCAGGTTTTGATGGATGATTATCCGGCCTCGGCGCGGGTATTCGTCGAAATGGCAGAGGAAGAACATGACCATCGCCGCAGCTTGGCAGAGCTTTATCGCGACAAGTTTGGTGATCAACTGCCATTGATCCGACGCAGCGATGTTTCGGGCTTTGTGAAACTGAAACAGGCTTCACCACGCGAAAAACTCAGCATAGATACGATGCGCAAACATGCCGAAGTGGTCGAGCTTGAAAACTATCGCTTTTATATGAAAGCGTCAGAGCACGCCACTGATCCGCAAATCAAAAAACTTTTGAGCGATTTGGCTGAGGCTGAAAAAGGCCATGAATCTTTGGCAAGCAAATTGGGCGCGGCCCATCTCACTGCGGACGCCAAGATCAGCGAAACAGAAACGCAAGCCCGCAAATTCTTATTGCAAGTGGTCCAGCCCGGCCTTTTGGGCCTGATGGATGGTTCGGTCTCAACCTTGGCACCCATTTTCGCTGCAGCTTTCGCAACAGGCAATACCTGGCAAACCTTTTTGGTAGGCGTGGCCGCTTCCGTGGGTGCGGGCATTTCCATGGGCCTCGCTGAAGGTCTGGCAGATGATGGCAAGCTCACAGGCCGCGGAAGTCCTTTGGTGCGTGGGTTTGCAACCGGAATCATGACAGTTGTTGGCGGCCTTGGTCACACGCTGCCATTTTTGATCAAAGATTTTCACACAGCCTTTGTCTTAGCCGTCGTCGTTGTGCTCATTGAGCTGGCGGCCATCACGTGGGTTCGCAACAAATATATGGACACGCCGATTTTCAAAGCTGCCTTGCAAATAGCCGTGGGGGGCGCATTGGTTTTCGCAACGGGCATCTTGATCGGCAGCGCCTAAACGCCCAGCTTTGCACCGCCATTCGTATATCCTGCGGGCAAGTCGCCCTTCAGGTTCACAACCCGTTTTTGCAGAACCGCGTCAAAAATCTGATCCACGGCTTGCTTGGCCCCAGCAACGCGCGACGGGTGATCAGTGTCGGCAGCGGCATGCGGCAGGAGCAAAATCCGCGCGCCATATTTTGCAGCAAGCGGCAAGTAAGGCACCATCGGCCCC
Organism: Aestuariivirga sp.; assembly: GCA_043782835.1. Taxonomy (GTDB): domain Bacteria; phylum Pseudomonadota; class Alphaproteobacteria; order Rhizobiales; family Aestuariivirgaceae; genus Aestuariivirga. Next base: position 12,221 of record JAYWAB010000054.1, on the reverse strand, counting down.
GACATCTTGCCATCAGCGCTCTTAAAAATATCAGAGTCTATGGCAGCATGGGCAATGTGGCCTGAGGCCATCGCCACATCCAATGCTGCAGCATCAACGCATTCGCCGCGGTCGAAGTTTAGCACCGTTGCGCGATGATTGAGCGCCGCCAGAATGTCTGTAGTGATGAGCCCGGCATTGGCATAGCGTTCTGTGGCCGCATCAAGCGCTCCAAGCCCTGTGTGAACTGAAATCACATCGGCTCCACGCGCTGCATCAAGTGCAAAAGAGTAGGGTGCAAATCCATCAGCTACAATTCGCGCCTGATGATGCGCCCGCGCGAACACTTTCACCTTCATACCAAATGCCGCCGCCAACTTCGCCACTTCGCGCCCAATATTGCCATAGCCCAGCACGGCAAGGGTTTGTCCTTCAAGCTTCGCGGTTGGGAATTCGCGCAAGTTCTTGCCCGTGTCGAATTGCCCTTTTATCACGCGTGTATGCAGCGCTGCAAACGGCAGGTCAGGCCTAAAATGCAGCAGGGCCTTGATCGTCATCTGCGCTGTGGCCAGGGCATTAAATCCCGGCGTGTTCATCAACGGCGCTTGGCCACCCACACCATTGGGCCCGCCCCATGAGGCAGAACCCATATTGCCGGTGCCCGCACCAATGCGCACGCCGCCCTGTTTGAACTGTGCCTCCGGCGGAATAAATGTGGCCGCTGCGATCACAGCATCAAACTGGCCAACACCCGTCAACGCCAGGACTTCCCTGCGTGTCGAAATATCTGGCAGATAATAGAAATTCAATTTATCTGGCGTGGCAGTAGGCTCACCACCTAAATGAAACACCCCACCCCTGGCTTCGATATGGGCTTTCACCTCAGAAGGGTCCGGCTGCCCTGTCGCATCAAAAGCAAGGCCAACCAAATCACAAATGAGAACGCGCAATGTCATGCTACAGCTTTTGTCTTGTCGAGAGCCAGAATGGCAAGCCCGCTCGCCACAATAATCAACATGCCGCAAATGCCGATGAGATTCGGCACATCCCCAAAAATCAGTGCCCCAAAGATCACCGCAAAAACCATGAAGCTATAATAAAACGGCGCAATCGTTTGGGCCGCCGCATTGCGATAAGCCAGCAGTGTGAAATGATGGCCAAGCATCATGAACAGGCCAGCACCGAACGTCAGTGCGAATATATAAAGCGGCGGCATCAGCCAATGTTCAAACAATAATCCGCAAACAATAGCACCCATCAGCACCGTAAGAATGAGAAACAACGTCGAAACCAGCGCCGGAATTCTGGCTGAAATCTGCCGTGCTGCAAGATCACGCAGCGCTGCGAACAAGGCCGTCACAAAGGCCAACATCACCAAAGGTGAAACCGTGCCTTGCCCGGGTTGCGCCACCAACAATGCCCCAAGAAATCCCAAGATAACCAAGCCAATGCGCGCCGGGGAAGCTCTCTCACGATGGATCACAATCATGCCAAGGATCACCAGCAAAGGCGTTGTCTGAAAAATCGCCGTCACATCGCCAATCGGCGCATGGGCCAGCGCGATAATATAGGTGAGGATTGCAACGCATTCCAACAGCGCCCGCAGCACGACAGAACGACTGATCATATCGCGTGTGATTTTCAGTTCACCGTTATAGGATAAAAGTGCGATCGCAAAAAACACTCCTGCCGTTCCGCGCAGAACCAAAACCTCATAAGGCGGCAGCTCTGCCATCGAAAGCTTCATCAAACTGTCGTTGAAAACAAACGTCAGCCCACTGAGGAGCATGAAGACAACGCCGCGCAAATTTTGAGGGAGGGCCATTTTAACTTTTTATTTAGGATGAATCGAAGATTAACCACATGCATGGCTTTTGCCCGCGTCGCAATGACCTTTTTCTGTTATGGTCTTGCCAAGGCCTTGTGGCGGAAGCTTACGCGGCGGGTTGCATACCTGCATATCCTGGTTCAAGTCCAGGCAAGGCCTCCATTCCCTTTTTCAATTTCGCCTTTGCGCATGGTGCGCGGCGCTAATTTGCACCGTGGCATTTCTTATGTTTTCGGCGAGACCTAGCGACCCAAAGCTCCCAGATGGGTTCATCCGTGTTGGGATCAAATGAGTAGATAGGCGCATAAGGCTCACCTTCGGGCAACAGCGTTGTCGTGACAGTTGCCTCTGCGGCTCATGCTGTGTTCGAGATTGTGCTGCTTGAGGAATGAAGCCCAGTCGATGCTGTTGAACTGTGACCCCAGGTCCGAGTGAATCAGGACCTTGCCTTTGGGCTTCCTGCGCCATACCGCCATGAGCAAAGCTTGCAGGACCAGATCGGTGGCTTGGCGGCTTTGCATTGACCAACCGACAACACGCCGGGAGTAGAGGGAGCGCCCGGAGAACGAAGCGCGTAGCGAATGCGTAACGCAGCAGCATCGCCGGAGGGCACCTGCGAGGTGTTTCTTTTTTTGAGGTCGGATGCGGTTTTTGAAGCGCCGGCTTTCGTTTCCGGTCTAGAGGATGTCACAGTGATGGGTGAGACGGCAGTGGTCATTTTTGCATCACCGAAGACTGTAGGCCATTCGCTGAAGGTCAGGTTGGTGGTGACGATGATGGATGTGCGTTCGTAGAGCTTGCTGACGAGATGGAACAAGAGCTGTCCACCGGCTTGTGCAAAGGGCAGATAGCCCAGTTCGTCGAGCAGCACAAAATCAAGGCGGGTCATGTAATCGGCGCTGCGGCAACTGCAACGGCAGTACGGGTAAGCATCATCCTAAACCTCTTAAGTGGCGGCTAATTGCCAAGAATTGTTGGCAAGCGCAGGCCCTGCTCCCTGGCGCATTCAATCGCTGTTTCATAACCCGCATCGGCATGGCGCCAGACACCGGAGGCTGGGTCATTCCACAAAACGCGTTCGATGCGTTTGGCCGCAGCGTCTGTGCCGTCGGCAACTATCACCACGCCGGAATGTTGCGAGAAGCCCATGCCCACGCCGCCGCCATGATGCAGCGACACCCATGTGGCGCCAGAGGCCGTGTTCACCAGTGCATTCAGTAGCGGCCAATCTGACACCGCATCCGACCCATCCTTCATGCTTTCGGTTTCGCGATTGGGCGAGGCCACTGAGCCAGAATCCAAATGATCGCGACCGATGACAATGGGGGCTTTCAACTCGCCCGACTTCACCATCTCGTTGAACATCAAACCAGCGCGGTGCCTGTCGCCCAAGCCAATCCAGCAAATGCGAGCGGGCAGGCCTTGAAAGGCAATGCGTTCACGCGCCATATCAAGCCAGCGATGCAGATGAGCGTTCTCCGGGAACAACTTTTTCATCGCGGCATCGGTTTTATAAATATCTTCAGGATCACCCGACAGTGCCACCCAACGGAAGGGGCCAATGCCCTTGCAGAACAATGGGCGGATATAAGCCGGAACGAAGCCAGGGAATGCGAAGGCATTTTCCAAGCCTTCGTCTTTGGCCACTTGGCGAATATTATTGCCATAGTCCATCGTTGGAACACCTGCATTCCAGAAATCGACCATGGCCGCAACATGGGTGCGCATGGAAGCACGAGCGGCCTTCTCAACAGCTTTGGGGTCAGTCTCACGTTTGGCTTTGGCTTCGGCCACGCTCCAGCCTTGCGGCAAATATCCGTTCAAAGGATCATGCGCCGAGGTTTGATCGGTCACAATATCGGGGCGGGGCCCACCCGCCTTCATGCGTTTTACCAATTCGGGAAACACCTCAGCGGCGTTGCCCAAAAGGCCAACGGATTTGGCTTCGCCTTTGGAGGTCCATTCAGCAATCATTGCCAAAGCTTCATCCAAAGTTTGGGCCTTGGCATCAACATAACGCGTACGAAGGCGAAAATCGATGCGCGTCTCATCGCATTCAACCGCGAGGCAACAAGCCCCCGCCATCACTGCGGCCAATGGTTGGGCACCACCCATGCCGCCAAGGCCACCGGTCAAAATCCATTTGCCTTTGAGGCTGCCATTGTAATGTTGACGCCCGGCTTCGGCGAAGGTTTCATAAGTGCCTTGCACGATGCCTTGCGTACCAATGTAGATCCACGAGCCCGCCGTCATCTGGCCATACATCATCAGGCCCTTCTTATCGAGCTCGTTAAAATGATCCCATGTTGCCCAATGCGGCACGAGGTTTGAATTGGCGATCAAAACACGTGGCGCATCGACATGGGTACGCACCACGGCAACGGGCCTTCCCGATTGCACCACAAGTGTTTCATCGGCTTCGAGATCTTTCAGGCTGGCAACAATCTGATCAAAGTCTTTCCACGTACGAGCAGCGCGACCGATGCCACCATAGACCACCAGTTCATGCGGGTTCTCGGCCACGTCGGGATGCAAGTTGTTCATCAACATGCGCATCGGCGCTTCGGTGAGCCAGCTTTTGGCGGTGATGGTTGTACCAGTGGCTGGATAAACGTCACGGAGATTATGGCGAGGGTTGGTCATGATTTATTTCCAAGTTGAAGTGCCAAGTTGGCCAAGGTTGAGAGAATTCTTGTGAGATGAACACGAAGGCGCGCGGATTTTTCCTCGTCATAAATCCAAGGTGCTGCTTCAGATTTGAGATAAGTCGATTGCGCGAGTTCCATTTGAATGGCGTGCCAGTTTTTATCGCGCTGGCCGTATTGCCGCGTGGTCCAACCACCCTTGAAGCGGCCATTGAGGGTTGAAGAATAATCTTCGGTCTTCGCACATGAATCCCGCACGGCAGTTTCTATTTCTAGTGCGCATGTGCTGCTATTATTCGTCCCGATATTGAAGTCTGGCAACACACCATAAAATAAAAATGGAATGCGTGAGCGAATGGAATGGCAATCATAGAGAATGACAATGCCATGTTGTGCATGAACTCGTTCCATCTCAGCGTGAAACGCTGCATGATAAGGCGCGTGATAAGCCAATCGACGGCGCTCAATTTCTCTTGCATCTGGTAGAGTGGTCCAAATATTATGGCCGTCGAAATCAGTGAAGGGCACAAGGCCCGTTGTGTTCTCGCCGGGATAAAGACTGGCACCAGATGGATCACGATTGGCATCAATCACGTAACGATGAAAATTCGCGCGTATTGTGGTGACACCTGGCAGCAGGCCTTCGTAAAGTCTTTCAATATGCCAATCAGTGTCCGCCAATTCTTGGCCGCGTCGATTCAAGCTCGTGCGAACATTGTCAGGCACATAGGTGCCAGTGTGTGGCAGGCCCAAAATTAAGGGGCCATGGCCTTGGATAACCTCAACGGGATTCATGCAACGAGGCCCGGCATGGTGATCTGCGAAGCAGCAATGATCTCGGCACTGCCAATGAGAACTGCGGCCTGCTCAAGATCGGGAGCTAGGTAACGATCTTCGCCAAGCGTCAAAACATCTTTGCGAAGGCGCGACACAACGCGAGAAAGGGGTGCGCTGGTCACGAGCGGCGCACGAAACTCAATGCCTTGCGCTGCGCATAGAAGCTCAACACCCAAAATACGATTTAGATTTTCGACCATCGGCCCCAGACGCCGTGCACCGTGGGCAGCCATGCTGACATGGTCTTCTTGGTTGGCGCTGGTTGGTGTACTGTCTGTCACACATGGATTGGCGAGGTGTTTATTTTCGCTCATCAAAGCGGCCGTCGTCACTTCAGCAATCATGTAGCCAGAGTTCAGGCCAGGGTTGGGCGTGAGGAAAGGTGGCAGTTTGAAACTGAGAACCGGATCAACAATCAATGCGACACGGCGCTGCGCAATGGCACCGATTTCCGCGATGGCCAGCGCAATCATATCCGCAGCAAAGCCCACGGGTTCCGCGTGGAAATTTCCGCCAGAGACAATCATGTCCGCATCAACCAACACCAGCGGATTATCTGTTGCTGCATTAGCTTCCATTTCAAGCGTGCGGGCTGCCATGCGCAACACATCCATAGCTGCCCCCGTGACCTGAGGTTGACACCGGATGCAATAAGGATCTTGCACGCGGGCATCATCAACCAAATGGCTGGCACGAATTTCTGAACCGCTGAGCAATTCAGACATGCAGCTTGCTGCTGCAATCTGGCCAGCATGGCCACGTAGCCTGTGAATTTCGGGTTGCAGGGGAGCTGTCGAACCCATGACGGCATCAGTTGAGAGGGCTGACGTAATCAATGAAGATTGCGCCGCACGCCAAGCGCTAAATAAACCTGCCAGCGCGAATGCCGTGCTGAACTGCGTTCCGTTGATGAGTGCAAGGCCTTCCTTGGCGCCCAACTCTATCGGGATCAATCCGGCTTGGGTCAGTGCTTCAGCACCGGGCAAAATCTTACCCCCAATTTCCGCTGCGCCGTGCCCCATCATCACAGCAGCCATATGGGCGAGCGGGGCTAAATCGCCAGAAGCGCCAACTGAACCTTGCGCCGGAATTGCGGGCGTAACGCCTTTGGCCAACATGGCTTCAATCAAAGCCACAAGCTCAAGCCGCACACCCGATGCGCCGCGACCCAAGCTTAAAAGCTTCAGCGCCATCATCAGCCGTGCGTGGCGGCGCGAGATTGGCGCACCCACGCCACAGCAATGCGATAGAATTAAATTGCGTTGTAACGTCGCGGTATCCTTCGCTTCGATCTTCACACTGGCTAATTTTCCAAAGCCGGTGTTCACGCCATAAACAGCGGTATTTCCTGAAGCCGCCGCCACGATTTTGGCTTGTGCTGCCGCGATTGCGGGATGGCATGAGACGTGCAGCTTGACGGGCTGCTCCTCCCAATAAATATATTCGAGATCAGAGAGTGTGACTTGGCCGGGTGTGAGCGTGATCAAAATAAATTTCCAAATAAGCGTGAATGAAGCGGGTTAAAGCCGATGCGGTAAGCAAGCTCGGCGGGGTGTTCGATATTCCAAATTACAAAATCAGCGCTTTTGCCTACTGCAATCGTTCCGCAGTCTTTCAAGCCCAGGGCGCGTGCAGCATTGGCAGTCACACCGAGCAACGCCTCCTCAGGTGTCATGCGAAATAGTGTGCAACCCATATTCATGGCGAGCAGCAAAGACGTCATTGGTGATGAACCCGGATTGCAATCGGTGGCAAGCGCCATGGGAACTTTGTGTTTGCGGAGCAATTCAATCGGGGGCACTTGCTTTTCGCGCAGTGTATAAAATGCACCCGGCAGAATAACAGCGGTAGTCCCAGACTTGGCAAGAGCTACAACGCCCTCCTCATCGAGGTATTCAATGTGATCAACAGAGAGTGCGCCATAACTTGCCGCAAGTTTTGCTCCACCAAGATTTGAAAGCTGCTCAGCATGAAGCTTCACAGGAAGGTCAAGTGCTTTTGCCACATCAAAAACCCGGGCGATTTGCGCTGGTGAAAAGGCAATGCCTTCGCAGAAGCCATCAACAGCATCCGCCAGACCCTCCGCATGTGCAGCGCGTAAAGCGGGTATGCAAACACCATCAATGTAAGCATCACCCCGATTTCTATATTCTGGTGGAACGGCATGGGCACCGAGGAAACTGGTGACGATGCGTAGCGGCCGCTGCTTTGCAATGGCACGGGCGGCGCGCAACATGCGCAGTTCGGTTTCGATGTCGAGACCATAGCCCGACTTCACTTCGACAACGCAAACACCTTCAGCCAGCATTGCATCAATACGCGGTAAGGCTGAGGCGATGAGTTCCACTTCAGTGGCGGTGCGTGTGGCTTTAACTGTTGAAATAATGCCGCCGCCAGCACGCGCCACTTCTTCATAGGTGGCACCATTTAAGCGCATTTCAAATTCTGCGGCGCGATTACCGCCGAACACCACATGGGTGTGGCAATCAACGAGGCCTGGCGTGACTAATCTTCCTTGCAGCGAAGTTTTTGGAAAATTAGAAAATTCGCTAGGTAGGTCAGGTTCCGCGCCCACCCACGCAATGCGACAATCTTTCACTGCGATGGCAGCGTGGTCAACCAAACCATAGCCACCCACCATGGTTGCAACGCGGATATCGGTTAAAAGCTGGTCTTGCACGGGGAAGCTTGCACTCAAATTACACTTGCTTCTTAGCGACATTGGATTATTATGTCTATACATAAAATAAAAAGGTAACAGTTTTGATTTTCGCCAAAAGAGCTCTGTTGCAAAATAATTGGGCGGAAAATGTTCGACTCACAGTTGAACAAGGTGTGATCACTACCATAACGCTGCAAACGAAAGCACGCGACCAAGACGTTGCGGTTGATACGCTTTTGCCTGCTCTTTCCAATCTCCACAGCCACAGCTTCCAACGCGCTATGGCCGGCATGACGGAGTTTCGGGCCGCAGGCCGCGATAGTTTCTGGACCTGGCGTGAATTGATGTATCGTTTCGTAAACCGCATCACGCCAGAGCAACTGCAAGCCATCGCCACATTGGTATTTATGGAGATGCAAGAAGCTGGCTATGCCGCAGTAGGCGAGTTTCATTATGTGCATCATCAAAGCGGCGGTGCGCCCTATGATGATATTGCCGAACTCTCCAATCAGATTTACGCCGCCGCGAAGACGACTGGCATAGGTCTGACACACCTTCCAGTGCTCTACACATATGGTGGCGCTGGAGAAGTTGCACTAACAGAAAGTCAGTTGCGCTTTGGTAACAATGTTGATCGTTACATGCAGTTGTTGAATCGTACATCCGATGGAATGAAACACTTGCCGGCTGATGCCCGAATTGGCATTGCGCCACATTCCTTGCGGGCCACGTCGCCAGCCGATTTGAAAAATATACTCGCGCAACACAATACAGGCCCCATTCACCTTCACATCGCCGAGCAGCCCAAAGAGGTGGCCGATATTCAGGCTTGGTTAGGGGCGCGGCCTGTTGAATGGTTGCTGCAAAATGCTGAAGTAAATTCCAACTGGTGCCTGATCCACGCAACGCATATGACCAACGATGAAACAAAGCAGATGGCGAAGTCCGGTGCCGTGGCAGGTCTCTGCCCGATCACAGAATCCAATCTCGGTGATGGCCCCTTTAACGGTCCAACCTATCTTAATGCAGGGGGTGCGTTCGGCGTGGGCTCAGATTCGAACGTGAATATCTCTCTTACAGAAGAATTGCGTACATTAGAATACTCGCAACGCCTTCGCGATGTTGCGCGTAACGTGATGGTGGTGGGGAAAGGATCGGTAGGCCAAACTCTTTATCCGGGTGCGGCTCTTGGTGGGGCTCAAGCGCTGGGCCGTGATGCAGGAGAAATCCGTGTTGGCCGCTTGGCTGATCTTGTCGCCATTGACAGCGCAGCCCCAGCGCTGTGTGCTTTGTTGTCCGATCAGTTGCTTGATGGTTTGGTATTTGCGGCAAAAGATAGCGTGGTTACTGATGTGTGGTCCGCCGGGCGGCACGCAGTAAGAAATGGTCAACATATCGACCGAGAATACATTACTAAAAACTATCGCGCAGCGGTCACTCAGTTATTGGCCTCGGCCTAGGTTGAAAGCACAATTGTGATCAGCAAGGCGCTGGCACCTTCGGCAACTGCAAACTGAATTGTATCGCAGTCAATCAGTGCCGTATCGCCTTGCTGAAGTTGTTCCATTTCGCCAAGGGCCACTGAACCTCTCATGCAATGGAGTGCGTGTACCTGCCCGGGCTTGGCTTCAATAAAGTGTCTCGAATAACCCTTTATCACTTGAGCGTGGCCCGTGCATAAAGCTGGATTATAAATCACATTCAAATCGCGCAAGGGTCCGTCCTTAAGGCGCGATTGAATTTCTAAAGCACCATCAAAATTCACCGGCACTGCATAGTCGGCTTGCAGTATTTCAAATGGGCTAATCAGTTCCATGCCTTGGCCTTCAATTACCGTGAGAATTCGGTGCAAGCCATCGAACTTGGAAGATGGCCCGTCGACACCAACATCAGCAATGCTTAGGCGCCACGCCATTTCTTCGCCTGTCCGCCCAGCTGCAATTTCTCGTGTGATACCACCACCGTTTTTCCATGGAGTTTGTTGAAGGTCAGTGAACTTAATGATTCGCATAAAAAGTCCTGTCCGCTGTCTTGAGCTGGCTTATGCTATCCATTATGTATAGCCATAAATCAAAGGACAATGAATCTGTGACTGAAAAACTGGGGTTCCGCGATATTAAGCGCGAGGTTTTTCGCAGAATCCGCAGCAATGAATGGGGACCAGGAACGCTATTGCCTGGTGAGGTTGATCTTGCTGCCGAGTTTGGATCTTCCCGCGCAACTGTCAACCGCGCGATGCAGGAACTCTCTGACGATGGCATAATCGAGCGCCGCCGCAAGGGTGGCAGCCGCGTGAAACTAGCACCCGTCAGGCAAGTCACATTTGAAATTCCGTTGATCCGTGTGGAGGTTGAAGCACGAGGTATTGAATATCGCTATGAACTCATTTCGGATACCACAGAAAAGGCGCCAAAATGGCTTCAAGTTCGATTGGGTCTTGATGCCAAGACGTCCGTCCGCCACGTCGAATGTATGCATTTGGCGGACCAAACGCCTTTCCAATATGAAGACCGCTGGATTAATCTCGCTGCTGTGCCACGTGCCGAAGATGCTGACTTTTCATCAATAGGTCCCAACGAATGGCTTGTGAGCGAAGTTCCCTACACAAATGCGGAAGTGCGATTTTCAGCGACGCGTGCTGATACTAAAATATCAAAATTTCTGAAGACGGTGGTGGGAGAACCGATATTCTTAGCCGAGCGATCAACCTGGCTCTCTGAAACCCCGGTCACCAACGTACGACTCTACTTTGCTCCAGCTTACCAAATGATTGCGCGTTACTAGCCGCTGAATTTTCGGGCAAGGTCTAGAAAATCACTGATCACAATTTTAGGCTACTGGACTGTTCCCCATAATTGAGACACGATCACTACGCGATCACTTGATTTGCATAGGCTCGGCGAGATTGTTTGAAATCTTGTCCACAGCTGCCAGAGTTGGATCGGCAGCGCGGTGATCGTGCCGAGCAGTTATCTGAGGCTGGAATGACCAAGAAGACGGCCAGTAGTTGGCAGACCTTGGCCAAGTCCAACTCCGCTTGACGCAAATGTATGCCGGAGGTCATGTGAGCAAACATTGGGAATAACAGCAGCTCTTCTGATCCTGTGCCATGATTTTTGCATAGCCCTGAAAAAGTCATTTGGGATATGCGGGAAAATGGCAGAACTCCGAAGAATTTCAACGCGTCTCGGACCGTCCGGTTTTTGACCTGAACGTCACGAGGGATAGCCGTTGCAGAAATTTATTGAATGGAAAGTACGCGTCGGTGCGCCTTATTTATGTCTATTTATCCGCGCTTTTCACACATGTTCACAACGTTGCCGCATGGGAGATACATGGCTCTACGCGCGCGATGTTTTGCCTTGCCTAGCTTTCCCTTCCAAGGCGCGCAAGGCTTGTGGAAAAAAACGAGTTCAAGCTGCTGACGACCAATCACCCGCTCCAACTCGGCAATGCGCTTGGTCGGTGATGTGTCGTGCGCCAGATCAGACACGGACTTCAAACGCCGCCCAGGCTTAGGCCCGCGCTTGCGGTTCAAGCCCTCAGGCCTAAAAAGCCTTGTAAGCTCTCATCCAGTCATGAAGCGCTTTACGCGTCATACCCAAATCGCGCGCCACCGGCGACACACCTTCGCCCAGATCAACACGCTTTATCGCTTTCAATTTGAAGGCCGTAGGGATTTGGCCACTCTTCGATTTGCTACTTCTCTTCAGCGCAGGTCTTCCTCCTTGGGGTACCTGTAACCGAATTACCGTGTCTCAATTATGGGGTGCAGTCCAGGAGTGTCACCAGGAGAAATCGGTAGAGAGCCCAGAACACTTCTCGCCTATTGCCGGAACTTTACGTCAACGAATTCCGAGAACATTCTGTGGACAAGCACTTTTACGGATGTGCAAAATCGCCCTTAACTATATGAAAAGATTGGCGCATCCGACAGGATTCGAACCTGTGACCTTCGGCTTCGGAGGCCGACGCTCTAATCCAGCTGAGCTACGGGTGCATCTTGGTAGTCGATAATGCCTAAGCTTGAACGGGGTCAACCTCAAACACAAAACTCTCATTGTCGATTCGACCGACATATGTGCATGGCTTTCACCCTACCTTTTTGTCGTCGACAGTTCTCTACAACTTCCTTCCTTTTTGCTTCCGCAATGCTTCCGCAGCTTCGGACCAAAGAAACTCACATTTTGAAGCGCAATCAAGATATTGATTTTGCTTCGTTTTTAAAAATTTTCACTCAGCAGACTTGACTTACCTCTGCCTTCGGAGC
>JAYWAB010000053.1:0-10015 GCA_043782835.1 Aestuariivirga sp. | reverse complement strand
TCTGCTGCATCATTCAACAATCATTGGGGTGTGCCGCTCACACTGGCGCGTTTTCCCCGCCACGCTGCTTTCGGCATTTTCGAAGTGGGCATGAACCACCCCGGCGAGATCACACCGCTTGTAAAAATGGTGGAGCCACATATCGCCATCATTACCACGATCGCCGCCAGCCACTTGGGCCATTTCAAATCAATGGATGAGATTGCCGAAGCCAAGGCCGAGATTTTCTCTGGCGTGGTTTCGGGTGGGTCCGCCATTCTCAATCGCGATTCAGCCCACTTTGATTTTCTTTACCAGCGCGCCAAAGCTGCGGGTATCAAAACGATTTTGAGCTTCGGCAAACATGAAAAAGCCGATGTGCGACTAAAACAAGTGGCCCTGCATAGCACGTGCTGTTGCATCTCCGCTGATGTGATGGGCGAAGATATCGCCTTCAAACTCGGCGTCCCCGGCGCCCATATGGCGCTCAATAGCTTGAGCGTTCTCGCCGCCGTCAAACTTGTGGGCGCTGATCTGGCGCGCGCTGCTTTGGCGCTGGCCCATGCCCAACCTGCCAAAGGGCGCGGCGGCCAAGAACTGTTGAGGCTGTATAAGGGCGATGTGCTCTTGCTCGATGAAAGCTACAACGCCAACCCTGAGTCCATGGCCGCCGCATTAAATCTTTTAGCGACGGCTGCCAAAAATCGTAAGGGCCGCCGCATTGCCGTGTTGGGCGACATGCTCGAACTTGGCCACTTCAGCGCGGATTTGCACAAAGGCCTCGCCAAGGCAGTGGACGAAGCAGGAATTGACCGCCTCTACGCCGCAGGCCCAATGATGCAACACCTGTGGGACGCAGTACCCGAACGCAAACGCGCTGCTTATGCCGAGACATCCGCTGCACTTGTGGAAAAACTAAGTCGTGACTTGGCCCCGGGCGACAGCTTGGTGGTCAAAGGTTCACTGGGCAGCAGAATGGGGCCAGTTGTCGAGGCCCTGCGCAAACAATTCCCGCCTGAAAAGAAAGAGGCTTGAGATGCTTTATTATCTAATGCTGAAACTGGCGAGTGGTGTTTCAGCCTTCAATGTGTTCCATTATCTAACAACACGCACCGCCATGGCGGTGTTGACTGCGCTGTTCGTTATTTTTGTGGCCGGCCCAAAGATTATTTCGCTGCTGAAAAACAAACAGGGCAAAGGCCAGCCCATTCGCACCGATGGCCCGCAGCGTCACATCTTAGAAAAACAGGGCACGCCGACAATGGGCGGATTGATGATCCTCTTCGGCGTATTCGTGTCCACATTGCTCTGGGCCGATCTGTCCAATCTCTATGTCTGGGCTGTGCTTTTCGTCACGCTGGGTTATGGTGCTATTGGTTTTTATGATGACTATCTAAAAGTAACGCGCGCTTCGGTTCATGGCTTTTCAGGCCGCGCTCGGTTGCTCGCAGAATTTGCGATTGCAGGCCTGGCGGTTTTTATCTTCATGCAGATTGGCGCAAAACCGCTTTCCACATCGCTGGCCTTGCCTTTCACCAAAGAATACATGATCTATTTCGGCCCTTTCTTTGTTCTGGTGGGCATGATCGTCATCGTCGGCGCGGGCAATGCTGTGAATATCACGGATGGTCTTGATGGGCTTGCGATTATGCCGGTGATGATCGCCGCCGCCAGCTACGCGCTGATTGCCTATCTCGTCGGCAATTTCGAATTCGCCAAATATCTGCAATTGCCTTTTGTGAAAGGCACAGGCGAACTCACCGTCATCTGCGGCGCCTTGGTGGGGTCTGGCATGGGCTTCCTCTGGTTCAATGCCCCACCAGCCATGATCTTCATGGGCGATACCGGTTCGCTTTCGCTTGGCGGTCTTCTCGGTGCGGTCGCAGTTGCAGTCAAACATGAAATCGTTTTGATGGTCATTGGCGGGCTCTTTGTTTTGGAAACCGTATCCGTCATTGTCCAAGTGGCATCTTTCAAGATGACGGGAAAGCGCGTTTTTGCGATGGCACCACTGCATCATCATTTTGAACAAAAAGGCTGGAAAGAACCCACCATCGTCATCCGCTTCTGGATCATTGCGCTGGTTCTCGCCCTTGTCGGACTTTCAACCTTAAAGCTGCGCTGATGTTTCCTGCAAAATCATTTGCCAACAAAACTGTTGCTGTCTTCGGGCTTGCCCGCAGTGGCATTTCCTGCGCCACCGCTTTGATCCAGGGCGGCGCAAAGGTCTTGGCCTGGGATGACAGTGAGCCTGCCGTAGAAAAAGCCAAGGCTGAAGGTTTAAGCATCACCAACCTCCACGCCGTGGATTTCAAAATACTCGACGCATTGGTCCTAAGCCCCGGCGTGCCGTTGACGCATCCTGAACCCCATTGGACCGTGATCAAAGCCCGTGCCGCAGACGTTGAGATTATCGGCGACACAGAAGTCTTTTCGCGCGAACTCAAAGGCACAGGTGCCAAACTTGTGGCCATCACCGGCACCAATGGCAAATCCACCACCACGGCCTTGATCGGCCATGTCCTGAAAGAGGCTGGGCTTGATGTCGCTGTCGGCGGCAATATCGGCCTCGCCGTTTTCAATTTAGACCAGCCGCAACCCGGCCGTGTCTATGTGCTGGAGCTTTCATCTTTTCAGATTGACCTGATGCCCAGCCTGAAGCCCGATGTGGGCGTTCTCACCAACATCACGCCGGACCATCTTGACCGCCATGGTACACTTGAAAACTATGCCGCCGTAAAGGCACGCATCTTTGCAAAAATGGGGCAGGGGAAAACCGCTCTGATCAGCGTTGATGACCAATACGGCGATGCCATAGCAAATACGATGCCTTCAAGCGTGAACACTGAATTTGTGTCGGTATTCAAGAACCTTCCCCAAGGTATCAGCAGCGCCCCCGATGGAGTGCTGCGCGATTTGAAAAATGGCAAAGTCATCACCGAGATTGATCTCAGAGACATGCCCGCCCTCAAGGGCCTCCACAACTGGCAAAATGCCTGCATGGCCTATGGCGCGGCAAAGTATCTTGGTGTTCCGGTGGAAAAAATTGCCGCTGCTATGAAATCCTTCCCCGGACTCGCGCATCGGATGCAACAGATCGGTGCGGCGGGCGCAGTGATCTTCGTCAATGACTCCAAAGCTACCAATGCGGATGCTGCCGAAAAGGCGCTCGCTTCTTTCGACAATATCTATTGGATTGCAGGCGGCATCGCCAAGGCGGGCGGCATAGAGCCGATATCCTACCTATTTACGCGCGTTACCAAGGCATATCTGATTGGTGTTGCTGCAGAAGAATTCGCCAAGACCCTCAAGGGCAAAGTTGAAACCGTGATATGCGAAACCCTCGAACGCGCCGTGGCCGAAGCCGCGCGTGATGCAGCCGCCAGCCCAAAACCAAATCCAGTGGTGTTGCTCTCACCCGCTTGCGCCTCTTTCGATCAATATAAGAATTTTGAATTGCGCGGCGAAGCCTTCGTTTCGCTCGTCGCCGCATTGCCCGGCATTCACATGTCTACAGGAGGCCTAACATGAGCCTGATTTCCAGAAGTGATCGCGGGTCCCTCGCGCAATGGTGGTTCACCATTGACCGCACATTGCTATCTTCAGTTCTACTGCTGATGGCGATTGGCGTGTTGATCTCCATGGCCGCCAGCCCACCGGTCGCCGAGCGCATTGGGCTGGATTCATTCCACTTCTTTCGCGGCCAAGTCTTCTTTGTTTTTGTGGGCGCTGCTGTGGCGCTCATTGTGTCGTTCTTTAACCCAGCCATGGTGCGCAGGTCAGGTCTCTTGGCCTTTGTTGGAAGCTTGGCTCTGATGCTTCTCGCCTTGCGCTTTGGCCCTGACATCAAGGGCGCGCACCGTTGGATCTATTTAGGCCCGCTCAATCTGCAACCCTCGGAACTTGCAAAACCCGGCTTTGTGATCGTTGCAGCGTGGCTGTTGGCGGAGCGAACGAAACGGCCTGATATGCCCGGTCACTGGCTCGCTTTTGGGGCCGCAGGCCTGTTCATCGGCATGCTCGTTTTGCAACCGGACTTCGGTCAAACCTCCTTGGTGATACTCACCTTCTTTGCGATGCTCCTCGTCTTTGGTATTTCTTGGTCGGTTGTATTTGGCCTTGGTGGTGCCGCCATTCTCGGTGGCTTGCTGTCCTATGCCGTGGTGCCGCATGTGGCTTCGCGCATCAACCGTTTCCTCTATCCTGACAAGGGCGACACATTCCAAACCGATACGGCGGTCAGTGCCTTCAACAACGGCGGCATGATGGGGGCAGGGCCGGGCGGTGGCATCGCCAAGTTGGTTCTGCCTGACTCCCATACAGATTTTCCCTTTGCCGTCGTCGGCGAGGAATTTGGTTTCATTGCCTGCATCGGCTTGATGGGCCTGTTCTTCTTTATCATCATGCGGGTGTTAAAACGCGCCAAGTCTGAGGAAGATGCTTTTGCAGCGCTGGCCATGACAGGCTTAGTGGCCATGTTCGGCTTCCAAGCTTGTATTAACATGGGCGTCAATGTCGGCCTTCTGCCGGCCAAGGGCATGACGTTACCTTTCATCTCCTATGGCGGCTCATCGCTGATGGGCACAGCTTTGGCGATGGGCTTCATTCTCGCACTGGCGCGCCGCCGCGCTGGCTCAGCAATTTACAACGCGCCGCGCGTTGCCCTGGCATGAGCGACAAAGGCTTGATCATTCTGGCCGCAGGCGGAACGGGCGGGCATCTCTTCCCAGCCCAGGCCTTGGCCGAAGTTCTCGTCAAACGCGGTCATATCGTTCATCTGATGACTGATGAACGCGTGCGTGATTACGGTAAGAACTTTCCTGCGGCCGAAGTGCATATCATTCCTTCTGCCAGTCCCTCGCTGTCCAAACCATGGCTGCTGCCAGCGCGTGGATTAAAATTGTGGAGGGGTTTTCGCAAAGCTAAATCCATCATGAAGCGCCTGCGCCCTGTCGCCGTCGTTGGCTTTGGTGGCTATCCCTCTTTCCCGCCGCTCTTTGCCGCGCGCAGCTTGGGGGTTCCCACGCTGGTCCATGAACAAAACGCAGTCTTAGGCCGTGCCAACAAACTTCTGGCCAAACGCGTGGATGCCGTAGCCACTTCCTTTGATACAGTGCACGGCCTTCCCATCGAGGCAAAGAAAAGAACGATTTTCACCGGAAATCCCGTGCGTGCCATTGCGCTGGCGCAACAGGCGGCGCCATATCGCGACGTCCTGCCCGATGGCCCTTTCTCTCTCGTTGTCTTCGGTGGCAGCCAGGGCGCGAAATTTTTCTCCGCCTTCATGCCGCACGTTTTTGCTGCCCTGGCCGAACCAACGCGCCAACGCATTCAACTGGTCCAGCAATGCCGCGCTGAAGACATCGTCCGCGTGCAGGCTGAATATATTCAGCTTGGCATCAAGTCGGAACTTAATGCCTTCTTTTCCGACATGCCCAAGCGCTTGGCCGATGCGCAACTCGTCATCTGCCGCTCCGGCGCATCTTCACTTGCCGAACTCGGCGTGATCGGCAGGCCCGCCTGTTTGGTGCCACTGCCCCACGCGATTGACAATGACCAACTGCGCAATGCTCAGAGCTTTGCTGCGGCAGGCGCAGGCTGGGTTTTCCCGCAAAATGAATTATCCGCAGACGAATTTGCCGCCCATCTGACCCAGTTGATGGCTGATGGCGCAACCCTTAAGAAGGCCGCCACAATGGCCCTGAATCACGGGGCGCCCAAGGCCGCCGAAAATCTGGCGGACCACACCGAAAAACTTGCGCAGAAATATGCGCAGACTGGAGTTATGTTGAAATGAAATTACCCCGCGAAGTTGGCCCCATCCATTTTATCGGCATCGGCGGCATCGGCATGAGCGGTATCGCCGAAGTGATGGTGACACTGGGCTATAAAGTGCAGGGTTCGGACATCAGCGATAACTACAACGTCGCACGGCTGCGCAAACACGGCATCAATGTCGCCATTGGCCATGCCGCACAGAATTTGAATGAAGCCGCAGTCGTTGTTGTCTCTTCTGCCGTGAGATCGGATAATCCTGAACTGGTTGAAGCCCGCGTCCGTTTCCTTCCGGTCGTGCGCCGCGCGGAAATGCTCGCCGAATTGATGCGCTTCAAATCCTGTATCGCCGTGGGCGGGACTCACGGCAAAACCACAACGACGTCCATCGTTGCAGCATTGCTGGATGCAGGCAACATGGACCCGACAGTGATCAACGGCGGCATCATCAATGCGTATGGCACCAACGCGCGCTTGGGCAAGGGCGAGTGGATGGTGGTGGAGTCCGACGAATCCGACGGCACGTTTGTAAAACTGCCAGCCGACGTGGTGATCGTGACCAACATTGATCCAGAACATCTCGATCACTACGGCACATTCGATAAAGCCAAAGAAGCTTTCCTCACCTTTGTCGAAAATATTCCATTCTATGGTTTTGCTGTCATGTGCATTGATCATCCCATGGTCCAGGAACTGATTGGCAAAATTAAAGACCGCCGCGTCGTCACCTATGGTCGCAGCCCACAAGCCGATTATTGTTTGCTGGATGGCGAATTCAAAGATGGTGCCACGCACTTTGCTGTCCGCATCAAAGACCGTCGCACTGGAACAGTGCATGAGATTAAAGACTTGGCGCTCAAAATGCCCGGCGATCACAATGCGCTCAATTCGACGGCGGCCCTGGCCGTGGCGCGTGAATTGTCGATCAGTGATGCCGACATCCGCAAAGGCATGGCATCCTTCGAAGGTGTCAAACGCCGCTTCACGCGCACCGGCGAATACAATGGCGTGACGGTCTATGATGATTACGGCCATCACCCAGTTGAAATCGCCGCTGTGCTTTCGGCTGCGCGCCGTGTCACAAAGCAAAAAGTCATAGCCGTGATGCAGCCCCATCGTTATTCGAGATTACATAGCCTTTTCAATGATTTTTGCACTTGCTTTAACAATGCAGATCAAGTGATCATTGCGCCTGTCTATGCCGCTGGCGAAGCGCTGATTGAGGGTGCCACCCATGATCATCTGGTTGCTGGTCTGCTAGAGCGAGGCCACCGCGCCGTATCGAAGATCGACACGCCGGAACAATTGGCACCCATGGTGCGTGGCATGGTGCAGCCCGGTGACATCGTGGTGTGCCTGGGGGCAGGCACAATCACCCAGTGGGCCTATGCCTTGCCCGGCCAACTGGCCGCCATCGACAAGGCCTGATCAATGCGCAAGATTGATGGCGAAGCACTCCTCAAAAAACTCCCGCAAGTGCGCGGGCGGCTGGAAGCCGATGCACCATTGGCGGATCTCACCTGGTTTCGTGTGGGTGGCCCCGCCGAAGTTCTGTTCCAACCAGCCGATGAAGATGATCTCGGCGCTTTCCTCAAAGCCACCTCACAAGATGTGCCCATCTATGTGATCGGCGTCGGTTCCAATCTTCTGGTGCGTGATGGCGGCGTGCCCGGCGTGGTCATCCGCCTTGGCCGGCCTTTCATGGAAGTGACGCTCGAAGGTGAGAGCAGAGTGCGTGCCGGAACCGCAGCGCTGGATGTCCGTGTCGCTCGTTTTGCAGGGGATAACAGTATCGATGCGTTAACCTTTCTGAGAGGTATCCCCGGCACCATAGGTGGCGCGCTGCGCATGAACGGCGGCGCTTATGGCGGTGAAACCAAAGACGTGTTGGTCCAAGCGAGAGGCTTCAACCGACAAGGGGAACTTAAAGTGCTCAGCAATGCAGATATGAAATACACCTATCGTCATTGCGGCGCGCCCGAAGATTTAATCTTCACCTCCGCCCTGTTGCAGGGCAGGCCCGGCAACAAGGATGAGATCGTGGCCGCGATGGATAAAATTACATCCAGCCGCGAAGCCACACAACCGATCAAAAGCAAGACAGGCGGTTCAACATTTAAGAACCCACCGAATAATAAATCCTGGCAACTGATCGACAAGGCAGGAATGCGCGGTTTCAACATTGGCCCTGCCAAAGTTTCAGAACAACATTGCAACTTTCTGATCAATGAGGGCGGTGCCACTGCTGCCCAAATCGAAGAACTGGGTGAAACCATTCGCGCCCGCGTCAAAGCTTCATCTGGCATTGATTTGGACTGGGAGATCAAGCGGATTGGCATTCCAGCAGAGGGGCGCAGGTGATGGAAAATCGCAGGCCCGATGAAACGACCGTTGCCGTCCTCATGGGCGGCTGGTCTGCCGAACGCAAAGTTTCAATGTCAACAGGCGAAGCTTGTTACAAAGCGCTGCGCGCCTCTGGCTTTAACGCCATCATGGTGGACGTGAAACGCGAAACTATTTGCAGCGTACTGGCCGATATGAAGCCTGATGTTATATTCAATGCGTTACATGGCAAGTGGGGCGAAGATGGCACCGCCTCAGCGCTCTTTGAAACGCTGAATATTCCTTACACGCACTCCGGCGTATTGGCTTCGGCGATCGCGATGGATAAACAGAAATCCAAATCGCTTTTTAGGGATGCAGGCATTCCCGTGGCCGAAAGTTTGGTTGTACCTTTGGAGGATGCCGCCGCAAAACACCCCATGGCGCTGCCCTATGTGGTGAAGCCTGTCGCCGAAGGCTCGAGCGTCGGCGTGCATATCGTGGATCGCGCCAGCAATGGCCCATTGCGCATCCTGCTCGATGAACGCCACATATTTGGTGACCACGTGATGGTCGAGCGTTTCATTCCCGGCCGTGAGCTTACCTGCGCTGTGATGGGCGATGTGGCGCTGGGTGTGATCGACATCGTATCGAAATCCAGCTTTTATGATTATCAATCGAAATATGAACTGGGTGGGTCAGAACATATTCTGCCTGCCGTCCTGTCCAACGAAGTGTATCGCAGGTGCCAGCGCTATGCCTTGATGGCCCATCAGGCCCTGGGTTGTCGTGGCGTTTCGCGGTCTGATTTCCGCTATGATGACACTGGTTCCGAAAAGGGTGAATTGATCCTCCTCGAAATCAACACCCAGCCCGGCATGACGGGAACCTCACTGGTGCCGGAACTGGCCAAACATGCAGGTCATTCCTTTGAAGAGTTGGTGACATGGATGGTCAATGATGCCTCGGTGGATCGATGAGCAAACTTCATAAATGCTATGCCGTGGCGCTGGCAATTTTCGGTGCAAGGCGAACACGTGCGGCGGCGCTGATTTTGGCTCTAGTGGCCGTCTCGGCGACTGTTCTCCATGGTGTCTCGCGCAGTGGCGGATTTCAAAATGAAGCCAGCGCGTGGAGCAAACTTCCCGGAAGGCTCGCCAGTGTCATAGGCCTCGCAGCCGATCACATCCAGATTTCTGGACTGGTTCAGCACGAACCTGACGAAATCCTTGCAGCACTTGCGTTGAAACCGGGAAAATCAATCGTCGGCTTTGATGCCAACATCGCGCGCCAAACTTTGCAAAGCCTAACTTGGGTGAAAACGGCAAGTGTCGAACGAGAATATCCCAATATGCTCAAGATCACGGTGAAAGAGCGCGTGGCCATTGCGCTGTGGCAGCATGATCATCAGGTTGAGATGATTGACGATACCGGTGTTGCCATGGGCCAACCGCATTTTCTGATGGCCAATCATCTGCCATTGGTCACAGGCGAAGATGCAAATCTCACAACGGTTGATCTCATTAACGACTTATCAGCCATTCCCGGCCTATCAGAAAAGATCAGCGCCGCTGCCCGCGTGGGCAAACGGCGTTGGACTTTATATTTTGCCAATGGCGTCAAGGTTGCTTTGCCGGAAGATGGGGTCCGGCCTGCATTACAAGCAGTTTGGAATCTTGATCAGCAGCAGGCGATTCTGACCAAGGGCATCAGCATGATTGACATGCGACTGCCAGGCCAGATGACGGTTCAGGTGAGCGAGGCGGAAGTTCTGCCGAACAAAACTATCGGTCCGTCAGATACGAAAAAATAGATCCGCTGTTGCGGCAGTAAGTGTGGGGTTGCGTAAGGATGAGTGTCGTGCAGTTGGCAGGCCGTCAGAGCCGGGGAATAAACCCGCTTCCAAAATCAACAATCGTCGCTGCGATTGATATCGGCT
>JAYWAB010000052.1:0-4112 GCA_043782835.1 Aestuariivirga sp. | reverse complement strand
AACCTGGGTTTCTTGGATGACCCCAAGTTTGATGAAGCCTATCGGTGGAGCAGCACCTTCAAGTGGAACGGGCAATCTTCCCCATGGCAAGATTTTGATTTGCGTTGGAGGTGCCACATCTGCATCTGGGCTATCAGCCAAGCTATGCACTTGAAAGGCGATTTTGTTGATTGTGGAGTCGATACCGGAGTTTTGGCGGGAACTGTTGCCAAATTTTTTGATTTCGAAAAAATTGATAGGGAATATTTCTTGTTTGATACCTACGAAGGTATTCCGGAAGTTGAAGGGATGTCGAACAGCGAACGAAAAATGAGGAAGACGTACAATGCGAAGCACTATTTCAATTCCCTTGATTTTGTAAAAGAAAAATTCAAGGCCTATCCAAATGTCAGGGTGGTCCAAGGATTTTTGCCTGATACATTGGAGCGTATCAAAGGTCGAAAAATTGCCTACCTCTCAGTAGATTTGAATAATGCTCCTTCTGAAAAAGCAGTGATCGAAACGCTTTGGCCGCAACTTTCTGATGGAGCCATCGTTGTCATCGACGACTACGCCTTTGCCGGACACACGGACCAGTATAAAATTTGGAATGACTTTGCAGTTGGACAAAAGCGCATGATTGCCACTCTGCCCACGGGGCAAGGAGTGTTGATAAAGTAGGGGTCAACGCCAAGTGAAAATGCAGAGGCGGTCTTTCCGCAAATCTGCTGTTGATTTCACTCTAGGCAAGTCGCCTTAGCTCGTCCGTTTCAACCAAGCGCCCGGCCAATGCGTGATGTTTTGATCCAACTCGCTTTCATTGAACGGCCATTTTGGCTGTTCCACAACAAAGTTGCTGTGGGTTTTGGCAAAATCGCGGGCGGCAGAAGTTGGGTTGTCTTCTTTCCAATGCGCATGGCCGCGTGGCACGTCCGTCAGGTCATTCATAATGCCGTCTGTGGCAACGATATAGGAACCAACGCTGGTCATTTCAGAATAGAGACGCAGTTCCTCAGCCACGTGTTTATATGAATGATCTGAATCGAGAATGACGAGAACTTTCTCACCCGGTTTGATGAGGCCCTTCACCTGGGAGATGGTTTCCGGGGCGGTTGAGCTGCCTTCAATCAAGGTGATGCGATCAAAAAGTGGATGGGCCTCGATCGCCTTGCGATTGTGTGCGCGGATTTCAATGTCAATCCCTATAATGCGCCCCTTGTCCATCGCTTTGCAGAGTGAAGAATAAAATATCAGGGAGCCGCCGTGGGCCACACCTGTCTCAACAATCACATCAGGTTTGAGATCAAAGATGACTTCCTGAATGCGCAGCATGTCATCGGGCAGTTGGATAATGGGCCGCCCCATCCATGAAAAACTGTAGAGGTGTTTCATATTCCAGCCCAACCGAACCCAATGGCGGGATAACGCCTCGAAAGCCTCCTTGGAGTAAAGCTCCACGGTTTTCTCGCTGCCGTCATTTGTGTACGTCAGTTCACGGGTTTCTGTATCCAGCGATAATTTCATCCTGATCCCAATCGAGGTTTGAGCATTTTCACACTCATTACCCAAGGAATGGCAGGATTGCTAGACTTTCAGCATCTCCACAATTCCCTGCCGGAAGCTGATTTCCGGTGCCCATCCGAGGTTTTTCAACCTGTCAACCGCACCGACGATCATTGCCGGGCCAGACGTGTTGTTCGGCGGCAACTCCAGAAGGGGGACCGCATCAGTTTGGCAAGCTTTGGCGATCGCAATTGCCACATCGGCAAGGCGCACTGGCTGGCCAGACGCGATGTTGTAGTAGCCAGCGGCATCAGATTCTAGAAGCGTCAGAAAGGCTCTGGCCACATCTTTCGAATAGATGAAGTCTCTCACAAAGTTTCCGTTGATGGCGAAAGGCCGTCTGCGCCCTTGGAAGACGTCAATCAATGCGGGTACCAATCGCTCACTATTTTCAAATGGGCCGTAGGGCTGAAAAATTCTACCCCACGAAAATCTGACGCCGTGACGGTCACAGATGGCGGAGGTGATTTGCGATGCTTCAACCTTTGCTGCCCCATAAAGAGTGGCAGGTTTAAGTGGCGTCGAGCCTTCGTGACATTCACCCATGGTCCAATCGTATTCGGCGCAGGTGCCAGCAAAGACGGCGTGTTTGCCACCGGCGGCGCAAAATGCATCGACAAGCTTTTGCGTTGCCCGCACCCATTGCTGGTTTAGTGGGGAGTTCCAATATTTTCCATGTTCGGCATACCAGGCCAAATGCAGAAGGTGGCTTGGCCGAGCTTCCTGCAAGATTGTTGAAAGATCGCCGGTTGAGAGCAGGTCACATTCCAAGAAGCTTAGATTTTCCGCGGGCCTGTGGCGGCCAATGGCAAGAACTTCAACTCCGCTGCGTTGGAGTTCAGCAACACAGGCTTTGCCAATAAATCCACTTGCGCCAGTGACCAGAACTTTCATCTATAAGATCGTAAGCTGTGGCACCGCGACCACATAGCGGGTTTTCGGCGCAACAAGGTGTTTGGTTTTCTCCATTACCTCGGCCTTGATGTTCCATGGCAGGATCAGAACATAATCTGCCGCCGCCGTTTTCAACGCCTCGGGGGCCAAGATTGGGATGTGGCTGCCCGGCATCAGCTTGCCCTGCTTTGAGGGGGCGGCATCACAGACCATGGGCAGCAGGTCCGGCTTCACGCCGGCATAATTCAGCAGCGTGTTGCCCTTGGCCGCGGCGCCATAACCCACCACCTTCTTGGCCTTGCGCCTGGCTTCAATCAGGAAGGCCAGAAGGTCGTTCTTGATTGTGTCGGCGCGCGTTTGAAACGAAACAAAAGTTTCAACCCGTTCCAGCCTGGCATCTCGCTCAGCGGCAAGGATGTTTTGAACGCGAGTGGCTTCTGAATGTCGCGCTGCTGTGTGACATCCGAAAACCCTTAAGCTGCCGCCATGGGTGGGCAGTTCCTCGACGTCAAAAATCTGCAAGCCAGCACCGGCAAAAATGCGCTGCACCACGCCAAGTGAAAGATAGGAATAATGCTCATGGTAGATGGTGTCGAACTGGCACAGCTTGATCAGTTTGAGCAGATGCGGAAACTCCAGCGTGATCACGCCCTGTGGCTTCAGCAAGGCTGCTAGACCAGCTGCGAAATCCTTTATATCCGGAACATGTGCAAACACATTGTTGCCAACGATCAGATCGGCCTTACGATTTTCTGTTGCCAAGCGCTGGCCCAAGGCTTCACCAAAAAATTCGCGCAATGTGGGTATGTTCAGCGCCTCGGCGGCGGCGGCGGTGCTTGCGGTTGGTTCTATGCCGAGGCAGGGAATTCCGGCGCTCACAAAGTTCCGCAGCAGATAGCCATCGTTTGAGGCCACCTCGACAACGAGGCTTTCGCGCCCCAGGCCAAAGCGCGCCGTCATATCCGCGCAATAGGTTTTAGCGTGGGCTAACCATCCGGCCGACGTGCTGGAGAAATAAGCATAGGAAGCGCTGAAGAATTCATCGGCCTCGGCGTAATCCTCAGTCTGCACCAACCAGCACTGCTCACATACTTTCACGCGCAAGGGATAAGTGATCTCGGGCCGTGCAAGATCCTTTGCTTCAAGATAGGAATTGGACGGTGGGGCAAAGCCCAGATCAACAAGGCTCAAGCGCAGGTTATGCTCACAAAAACGGCACCTCAAACCACTTCCCCTTCGAATTTATCATCCATGAAGCTGTGGCCCATATCACGATTTGACAAGTTTTCCACCGGAAGCGGCCAATCAATTTTGAGGCGTGGGTCATTCACATTCAAACCGCGCTCTGCCACTGGCGCATGGGCGGCGTCGTGGAAATAGAGCAAGCTCACATCATCCGTAAGGCACTGATAGCCATGGGCAAAACCGGCAGGAATGAGGATGCCATCACCTTCGTCTGCCGAAAGCCTGATGCTGATGTGGTGCAAAAAAGTGGACGAGCCGCGACGAATATCAACCAACACATCATTGATGGCACCTTTCATGCAGAGAAGAATTTTAGATTCTGCAAAGGGCGGCGCTTGGTAATGCAGTCCACGCACAGTGCCGAATAGTTTGTTTTCAACCCAATTGATTTGCGAAATAGGTTTGGTCCATCCCGCCTCAGCTAGTTCGAC
>JAYWAB010000051.1:0-6401 GCA_043782835.1 Aestuariivirga sp. | reverse complement strand
ACTCTTGATGGTGACAGAGGGGCCGCCGGTAAAAGACACGCTTTCGATCACATCGGGATAGAGCGTGCCTTGCGCCAAGAAATCTGCGCCGCCGATTTTTTTGGCTTCGCGCTCGAAGACTTCGATGAAGAGCCTGCCGATGGTTTTTCGCTTTTTCTCAGGGTCCACTTCGCCTTCGAGTGCCGTGATGAATTCCTCGCTGGCATCCACATGCACCAGCGGCAGGTTGTAGGCCCCGCGGAACATCTCGACGACTTGTGCCGCTTCGTTCAGGCGCATCAAGCCGTGATCGACCAGCACACAAGTGAGTTGGTCGCCCACCGCTTCGTGGATGAGTACGGCGGCCACGGATGAATCCACGCCGCCTGAAAGCCCGCAAAGCACTTTGCCCTTGCCGACTTGAGCGCGGATTTTGGCGATGGCTTCTGCGCGGAAGGCTTTCATTGTCCAGTCGGCTTTGCAGCCGGCGATGCCCACCACAAAGTTGCGCAGCAGTTTTGCGCCATCGGGCGTGTGATGAACTTCGGGGTGGAACATGGTGGTGTAGATTTTGCGCTTCTCGTCTGAGGCGATGGCGAAGGGCGCGTTTTCGGATGTGGCTTTGACGGAGAAACCTTGCGGCAGTTTGGTGACGCGGTCACCATGGCTCATCCACACCAGATGATTTTCGCCCACGTTCCAGAGACCATCGAACAGAGCGGATTTCTCTTTGATGCTAATTTCAGCGCGACCGAATTCCGCCGCATGGCCGCCTTCAACCGTTCCACCCAATTGCACGGCTGTGGTTTGCTGGCCGTAGCAGATGGAGAGAATGGGCAAGCCACTATCAAATATAATTTGCGGCGCGCGGGGAGAACCTGCGCGGGTGACGCTATCTGGCCCGCCGGAAAGGATCACGGCTTTGGGCTGCAAGCGGTGGAATGCGGCTTCAGCGGATTGGTAGGGGATGACTTCTGAGTATACCCCCATCTCGCGCACCCGCCGCGCGATGAGTTGGGTGACCTGGCTGCCAAAATCAATGATCAAAACTGTGCTGTGCATGGCGGGCGATTAAGGCATAAGACCGGAGTCTGCAAGAAGGACAATGCCATGTCGAAAATGAAACTGGACGCCATCACTGTCACCAGCCGCGATATGGTGCGATCTATCAAATTCTATTCACTGTTGGGCTTTGAGTTTCCTGCATTTGAGCCGGACATCAAACACCTTGAACCGATCACCAAGGAAGGCGACGTGCGCTTGATGATTGATGACGCAGGCCTGATGAAATCCATGACGGGGGTTGAACCCAGGCCGGCCAACTATTCTGCCTTTGCCATCAAATGCGACAATGCTGCGGAGGTGGATGGGTGCGTGGCGCAGGTGAAAGCGGCTGGATTTAACGTTGTGAAAGAACCTTGGGATGCCTTTTGGGGCCAGCGTTATGCCATTCTTGCTGATCCAGACGGATGCATGGTTGATGTGTTTGCTTGGGTTTAGCGCCTATTGCGCCAAAGATAAGTGACATCCGGCAACTTTTCTTCATTTTCTGCGCCGTCTGACAGGGCTTCGATCACAAAACTTTGCATCTCATAAAAGGCACGAGCGCGCGTGTTGGATTGAAATGTGAAGAGGCGCAACTCGTTTTGTTGCGATTTTGCAATCTGCATGAGTTTACTGCCGATGCCCAGGCGTAAGAAATTCGGATCAACATAAAGATGATCGACCCAGCCCGGTCTGATGGCAATATGGCCGCGCAGATGTTCGCCCTCAAATGCGCCCCAGACAGTGCAGGTTTTCATCACATGATCGCGGTAGAAGATCAGGTCTTCTTCGGGTGTGTGGAGCGACAAGTCATAGCCAGGAATCAACGCTCCGCCGCGACGATGCAGTCTGGCTGCGGCGTCACTTTCGTGCATCAACAATTGGCGTGTGATGATCACATCATAATATCCCAAATCAATTTCACATTCAGCGCGATGATGATCACTGCGGTAATGCTGGCAATCAGCGTGAGCCAGCGGGGCGAGACGAGCGCCCCCATTTTTCTCGGCGACGCTGTAAATTGAATGAGCGGAACAATGGCGAAGGGCAGCTGGAAGGCCAGCACCACTTGGCTCATGATCAAGAGGAAACCCGTGCCGCTGGCACCGTAATAGATGGTGACGAAGATGGCAGGCAGGATGGCGATGGAGCGCGTGACCAACCGTCTTGCCCAAGGGGCTATGCGGAAATTGATGAAACCTTCCATCACGATTTGCCCGGCCAATGTGGCAGTGACGGCGGAGTTCAACCCGCAGGCCAATAGCGCCACGGCGAATAATTTCGGCGCAAGGAGAGAGCCAACGAGAGGGGCCAACATACGTTGCGCGTCGCCAATTTCCACGACGCCGGTTTGGCCGGCCTTGTGAAAGGTGGCGGCGGCGAGAATGAGGATGGCGGCGTTGACAAAGAGCGCCAGCATCAAAGCGAAGGTGCTATCAAAAGTGACATAAGACAGAGCGGTTTTCTTTTCGGCAGTTGTTTCACCCAGCGTGCGGGTCTGCACAATGCCGGAATGCAGATAGAGATTATGCGGCATAACCGTTGCGCCGATAATGCCGAGCGAGAGATAGAGCATGCCGGGCTGATGCAATATGTCCGTGGACGGAACAAATCCTAAAGCCACGCCGCCCCAATCAGGCCGCGCCCAGATCATTTGGAAGATGAAGCAGGCGAAGATCACCGCCAAGAGCGCCAGCACGAAAGCTTCGACCTTGCGGAAGCCCAGGCGCTGCAACATCAGCACGATGAAAACATCCAGCGCCGTAATGATCACGCCGAGTTCGAGCGGGATGTTGAACAATAAATTAAGGCCGATGGCGGTGCCCACCACTTCGGCAATATCGGTGGCGATGATAGCGATTTCAGCGAAGACCCAGAGGATCGCGGCGGCGGGCCTGCCATAAGCATCGCGGCAGGCTTGGGCGAGATCGCGGCCGCTCGCCACCGCAAGGCGGCCCGCCAGATGTTGCAGGATGATGGCCATGAGGTTGGAGAGGAGTGCAATCCACAACAGTGCGTAGCCAAACTTGGCACCCGCCGCGATGGCAGTGGCCCAATTGCCGGGGTCCATATAGCCCACCGAGACCAGAAAGCCGGGCCCCAAGAATGCAAAAGCCTTGCGCAAATAGCCCGCATTTTGTGGCACGGCGACGGATTGAAACACTTCCGCCAGCGAGGCCGCGCCTCGCGCCTTGCGCCAATTGTTGATGGGCTGGTCCATGGCAAAAGTTTAGCATTGTCTAAACCTTATGCAATAGGCTAAAACTGCGAGGGTGAAACGCAAAATCGCCTCGGCCAAACTGCGCTCAACGGCTTTCAGCCGAACCCGGGCTGACCATTCGCACGAATTGGTGCAGGACTATGTGGAACTGATCGCCGAGCTGATTGATGAAAAGGGCGAGGCGCGGGGCACCGATATTGCTTTACGGCTTGGCGTGGCCAATGCCACCGTGGCCAAGACGATGCGGCGGCTGTCGGATCAGGGCTTGATTGAACAAGAGCCATATCGAGCGGTGTTCCTCACCGGTGAGGGTTGGAAACTGGCGGAAGATGGCAAGCGGCGGCATGCGATTGTGGAGCAGTTTTTATTAGCACTGGGTGTTTCAGCGAAAGTTGCGCATGTGGATTCAGAAGGCATTGAGCATCATGTGAGCGCGGAAACGCTGAAGGCCATGGCGCGGTTTCTGGCGCGGAAAGCTAATTAGGATTGGCGACCTTGGCCAAAAGGTAAACCCGGATCGCGCTGGAAAGATTTCGCGGGCCCCGCGCCTGATCAATCTCGCCCACCAGGCTCGCAAGGGATTTTTTTTCCACGCTCGCTGCCTGCTTCAATGCGTCCCAAAACTCCGGCTCCAGCGACAGCGAGGTTCGGTGTCCGGAAATGGTGAGCGAACGTTTCAGTTCACTCGTCACGCTTATGGCCATCGAGCGATTTTTCGGCTTGGTCCTTCAGCAATATGGTGAGTTTCTTTTCATCCTTGCGGCGGCCAAATGCGGCGCGATTTTCTTCTGCCTGTTCAGCAGCTTCCGCACGCACCTTCGCCTTGCGCTTGAGGCGGAGATTAACCACCTCGCCCATTATGACGGCCCCAGCATTTTTTCGGGCCGGACGATGGCGTCAAAATCCGCTGCCGAGATGCCTTCCTTCAACGCTTCCTCGCGCAAGGTGGTGCCGTTCTTGTGGGCGGTCTTGGCGATCTTGGCGGCTTTGTCGTAACCGAATTTCGGGGCCAGCGCCGTCACCAGCATCAAAGAGCGATCGAGGTTCGCTTTGATATTGTCTTCGCGCGCCACAATGCCAACGACACAATTGTCGGTGAAGCTGTTGGCGGCGTCGGCCACAAGCTGCACCGATTGCAAGAAATTATAAGCCATCACCGGGTTGAACACGTTCAATTCAAAATGCCCTTGCGATCCGGCAAAGGTAATCGCCGCATTGTTGCCGAACACTTGAATGCAAACTTGTGTGAGCGCTTCGCTCTGCGTGGGGTTCACCTTGCCGGGCATGATGGAGGAGCCCGGTTCATTCTCCGGCAATTGCAATTCGCCCAAACCAGAGCGCGGGCCTGAACCCAGAAATCTTATGTCATTGGCAATCTTGAACAGGGCTGCGGCCACGGTGTTGATGGCCCCATGCGTCATCACCATCGCATCATGCGCGGCCAGCGCTTCGAATTTATTTGGCGCAGACGTAAAGGGCAGGCGGGTGATATTGGCAATGCGCTCCGCCACCATTTCGGCAAAACCCACGGGCGCGTTCAGCCCGGTGCCCACCGCTGTGCCACCTTGCGCCAGTTGCATCAGCATCGGCAAAGTCTGCTCAATGCGGGCGATGCCATTATCCACCTGTTGCGTATAGCCGGAAAATTCCTGGCCCAAAGTTACAGGCGTTGCATCTTGCGTGTGGGTGCGGCCGATCTTGATGATCTTGGCAAACTGATGCGCCTTGTCATTCAGCGCGTTGCGCAAGTGTTGCAACGCGGGCAACAGGCGGTGATGAATTTCTTCCACGCAGGCAATGTGCATGGCCGTGGGATAAGTGTCGTTGGACGATTGCGACATGTTCACATGGTCATTGGGGTGCACGGGCTTTTTGGAACCCATCACCCCGCCCAGCATTTCAATGGCGCGGTTGGAAATCACCTCATTGGCATTCATGTTGGATTGTGTGCCAGAACCCGTCTGCCATACGGCCAGCGGGAAGTGCGCGTCCAGCTTGCCCTCCATCACCTCTTGCGCGGCATTGATGATGGCCGCAGAGAGATTCTTGTCAAGCAGGCCGAGCGATGTGTTCGTCTCCGCCGCCGCGCGCTTGATCACGCCCAGCGCACGCACCACCGAGGCCGGCTGCTTTTCCCAGCCAATCTTGAAATTCTGCAAGGACCGCTGCGCCTGCGCGCCCCAATAGCGCGAGGCATCAACCTCAACGGGGCCAAAGGTATCA
Organism: Aestuariivirga sp.; assembly: GCA_043782835.1. Taxonomy (GTDB): domain Bacteria; phylum Pseudomonadota; class Alphaproteobacteria; order Rhizobiales; family Aestuariivirgaceae; genus Aestuariivirga. The sequence continues at coordinate 934 of JAYWAB010000051.1, read as the reverse complement.
GTTTCGGTACGGGTGGTTTTCGGCATGACTTAAATTCCTGAATGCTGCGTTGCAATAGCACGGAAGAAAAGGGGAGGCGAGGGGCAACTAGCCTAGAATGATGAATTGAAGTAGCTTCTGTGGACATGCAAAAACAAAAGTCGGTTGCTCAAATTCACGTAGCTGATGGAACTGGCGGAATGCGACTAGTTTCAGACCTTCGCTTTGATGTGGATTCCTGGCCGATAGAAATTGTTGTGCAAGCGAGTGAAGCTGAAACTTGGATGGCGCAACTCAGTGCGGAAATAGAACTTCGGGGTTGGACGTTGAGTTCACTGTCTCAACTCGGTGCTGAAGCAAATAGTGGATCGCTGCAAGTAAATACGTCAAACGGCCAGTCTCCGCCGTCACTCGATATTATCTGGGAAAGATTGCGCGGCAAGGAACTCCAGATTCGAGCACGGGCGAGCGGTGATCCGCCCTTGTCGTTAGACATCTCGCACGAACTATTTCGATGTATTGCTGAACGGGTTAGCACGGGCGCAACCCAATGTCTTCATCAGCAAGTTCTCTTAGTTTATGACGGCCTCCCGTGGCGTGGTGAGCTTTGGCTTGATTCCGATCACCGCCTCGGTCCGCCATCTAAATATCCGGACTCGCTCATTGGGCCACAGATTTTAATAGTGGACGCAATGGTCGAAGGCGTTGGACGTCAAGGGGTCTCTGCAAATTTTGATAGATGGATTCGCGAACTCCGCGTCTTTCTGGGATTTGTGCTCGGCCTCAAACTTGATACTGGCCGACTCCAACAGGGTTGGATTTATGAGCACGATGCGAAAAGCCAAACGATTGAGTGTAGGCTCGCGAACCTTGGCTATATAGAGACTTCGCCACAGAGGGGCTTTCCTAACAAAGGTTCTCAGAAATCTGTTGAGGAGCGTGCGGTAGTGCGCCC
>JAYWAB010000050.1:0-7588 GCA_043782835.1 Aestuariivirga sp. | reverse complement strand
GCTGCGGTTCTCATTTTGAAAGCAGTCGTACCTTCAAAAAACTTGGGGCTGTGGGAATTGGCCAATAAATTTCGGACGAAAGTCAAAATGGAATTGGGTGGAAGTGGATTTTGATCACTACACCGCATTGCAAATTGTAGTCACACTGCTCGATACGACGACAGTGTATTAACCTCTACCCCGTCAAGCCAACGCAGGCGGCATCCCGCTTTGCCCCACGCGAAGCCCCCCAGCCGCAGAATAACATTCACAACCTAAAGCGACTCGCCGTCTCGCGAACCTGTCATAAACAGCAGGTGTCTACCGTCAGGGACAGATCAGCCCTCGGGTGATCGCGGTGATCACTGTATGCGTGGTGTTGAGGCAGTTCAGCTTCAGCTTTGCGGCTTCCAGAAAAAACCGCACAGTGCGCGGGGTGATGTTCATAATCTCGGCGATGTCCTGCTGGGTTTTGCCCTCGGCGCACCATTTAAGGCATTCGACTTCGCGCGGCGTTAAGAGCGGCTTTTGTTTCTGCGCAGCGGGCAACATGTTGGCGATGAGTTTCTGGTGGAACATATCTGCCATCAAACGAAGACTGTGAAAGTTCTGGCGCTTGAACTCCAGCCACTCTTTGTTGCTCAAGTTCGCCGAGATACAGAAGAAACCTATTTCACCCCCAATTCCGTGAACGGGATAGGTGAGGCCTTGGCTGCCAACGCCAAATTCATTGGCTTCGTCGAGGAAATGTTTTTGCGGCTTGGTCAAAGTGGGGATCAATCGCCAATCAAAGGGCAACGTGGCTTTCAATCCATGTTGGACAACGGGATCAAGCGTCACATAGTTGGCCGCCTCATAGCGCTGCTGCCACGGTTGCGAATAGGTGCTTTGGACATAGTAGTTTTGAAAGTTTGAGTGTGGCAGGTTCACGCCCAGATAGGCAATGTTCTGGATGCCGAAGGCGTGGCAGACCTCCGCAAATCCGCGCTCTGGTTGGTGGACATTCTCAATTGTTTCCACACGCCCGAGCAGATCGCGGATGATCTTTTTGCTGGCACCATTGAAATTGGCGGCAAGGGCGAATGAATTCATGGTGCGGGATCTTCTTCGGGCGTCCAGCGCCCTTGGACTTCTACCGCTTCGCAATCGCCCGGCCAAGGGGGCATGGTAACGGCGACGGCTTCCAGCGCGTCTTCACCTGTGGCGCGAAATTGGAAATGTGTGCCCATAGGAATGGAGAGCGACAGGCCGGGGTGAAGTGCTGTCACTTCTTCGCCCAGGCTTGACTTTTGCCACATCTCACCCTCGCCTGCGGTGATGAACCAGAGTTCCTCAACCGTCTGGTGCATCATGGCCTTGGAGGTTTTGCCCTCGGCCAATTCAAAATGCGCCATTGATCCCCGCGTGGCTTTCGCGAGCAAACGCACTTCCGAGCCATCGGGCGCTATGGCATCTGGTTCTTCGCCGATTTGTTTGGTTATCATTTTATGCCACTCACATTCAGGGGCGGATTTGTCTGTTGTATTGCACCTTCGGCGATGACTGCAAAGTGAATCATGCCGTCCGAAAAATAGTGATCACCGCCACCGTTGCGTGCATCTTTTATGGGACCCGTGCGCATGAGCAAATAGGTCGATAGGAGAATTTTGGCATGAGTCAGATCAGCCAGTAGCGTTTCGCGCTCGGCATCAACATCTGCCGCGATGTGATGGGTGAATTTGTGGGTAGTGTGGCTTAGGCCCACGCTTTTGTCGAATGTGGCCGAACCGAGCCAAACGGGCCTGCCCTCTGCGCCTTGATCCAGCACCTGCCAGAACCTGACATGATGGCGATGTGCTGCGCTTTTTCCCACAGGCTTTTCGAAGGCTAAATCCTGGATGCGGCCCTGGTAAAACAAAGCGCTGACCGGTGCGGCATTATAGGCTTTGCGGAAAAGGACGCTGCCCGTGATCTTCAAGCTGGTTTTGGCGGTCACCGGATCGGCGGGAAACCAACTCGCGGCCTTCATCGCGGCCACAATCTCAACTCGTGTTCCAACCAGACCGACATTGATCAGATCGCCGCTACGACCGCTTTTGGTTTTGTTTATATTTGGAAAAGCAGCAATCCCGGGCTGTAAATTTGTTTCAGACCAAGCTTTGGGCGAGGTTGCTGCAATGATCAACACTACAGCGACAAGAGCCCCGAAAGTGGACTGGCGCTGGGCCTTGGCTTTGTGTTTCAACATGACAACAAAAAAGCGTCTGACTGGGATGATGTCAAGGAAGTTGGTGCGCCCTACGGGAGTCGAACCCGTCTTTACAACGTGAAAGGCTGTCGTCCTAACCGATAGACGAAGGGCGCATTGATTTTGACATCGCAATCCGAGCAGAAAGCGTGTTGCGGCGCTTCCTAATGCGGTTCGGAGAAGATTGCAAGGGTTCAAACCATCGCGTTCAAGATGCCGTTTTGAGAGCAAACACGCATCATCGACCGCGCTGGATTTTAGCTCATTCAGCGCCGCTGCGTAAAAGAGGTTCAAAGCCGTAATTTGGCGCGATGGCCCGTACCGCAACTCGAACGCATCAGAATCATTTTGGTTATCTTTTGCCCGGACGGCTTTGGAAACTTCACGGCGTTGTCCGGCACTGAGGACCTCGGCAAAATCATTTGTCATACAAATAAATATTGACTGAGAATAAAATTCGCCCTTAACTATAAATCGTCACACCAGTCGAAAGTAGAGTGTGAAACAACAACTCGAGGGAGATGTTTATGATCAGGATTTCACGTCGCACTGCATTGTTTTCTTCACTGGCATTCGCTGGTGCTTTTACAACAGGAGCTTTGGCGGATGGCTTGCCTAAGCTCGCCGTTAAAAAAACCTATAAGGTCGGTTTTGCACAGACCGAAAGTAATAACCCCTGGCGGTTGGCCCAAACTGCCAGCATGAAGGCCGAAGCAGAAAAACTCGGCTGGCAATTGGTCTACACCGATGCGGCTGGATCTGCTGCCAAACAGGTGGCTGACGTCAATAGCATGATCGCGCAAGGTGTTGATGTTATTTTCTTGTCGCCCCGTGAAGAAAAGCCGCTGATTCCAGCGGTGATGGCCGCTAAGAAAGCCGGCATTCCTTTGTTCCTGATTGATCGTGGTGTTGATGCAACGCTTGCTAAGGCTGGCGTGGATTACGTCACCTTCATTGGTTCAGATTTCTTGAAGGAAGGCACAACGGCCGGAGAATGGCTCGTGAAGACCACAGGCGGCAAGGCGACAATCCTTGAGCTTGAGGGATCAACGGGCTCATCGCCTGCCAACGATCGCAAGAAGGGCTTTGACGATGTGATGGCCAAAAACCCTGGCATGAAAATCGTTGCCTCGCAAACGGGTGATTTCAACCGTGATAAAGGCCGCCAAGTTGCTGAAGCATTGCTGCAAGCCCACCCTGAAGCAAATGTGATTTATGCGCACAATGACGAAATGGCCATTGGTGCTATCTCAGCTATCGAAGCCGCTGGCAAAGTTCCCGGCAAAGACATTCTCATCGTCTCGATTGATGGCGAAAAGGATGGCTTGCAAGCTATTATTGATGGCAAAATGGGCGCTACCGTAGAATGTAATCCGAAGTTCGGCCCAGCCGCTTATGCTGCTGCAATGGCCTATGCAAAAGGCGATGCAATTCCACCCGTCATGACCAATACGGATCGCTTCTTTGACAAGGCCAACGCCGCCGCCAGCATCGCAGATTCCTATTGATCTGATGTTCTGGGCCTAAAATGTTCCTCCCGGGGTCTGGTTTCATTTAAAAGAAATCGGACCCTATTTTTATCGGCACATCGTCCTCCACTTGACATAGCGAGGCGTTGGGGTGAGCAATCACCACTGCGCAGGGGTTATTTGAATAATGGATTCGGTAGAACATCCCGATCGACAAAATTTGCTTGCGATACATAACATCAGCAAGGCCTTTGCTGGCATTTCGGCTTTGTCATCAGCATCACTCGACGTCGGCCATGCCGAAGTTCACGCATTGGTCGGCCAGAACGGCGCGGGAAAATCGACCCTCATCAAGATATTGACGGGTTATATGAGCCGCGATGCAGGTGACATTAAATTTGATGGCGGCACGTTTGAAGCCCGTTCCCCGCAAGATGCCCAAGCCAAGGGTATCAGTACCATCTATCAAGAAATCAATCTGGTTCCCTATCGGTCAATCACCGAAAATATCTGTCTGGGGCGAGAGCGTCGACGCTTTGGGTTGCTCGATTGGAAAACCATGCATGAAGAAGCGCGTCATCTGATGGCACGGTTCAACGTTGATATTGATGTGAGCAAGCCATTGCTCAGTTTCAATACGGCCACACAGCAAATGGTGGCCATCGCTCGGGCTATTGGTTTTGAAGCCAAGCTGGTGATCATGGATGAGCCTACGTCTTCACTGGATGAACGCGAAGTGGCGGTTTTGTTTGACGTCATCAGACAATTGAAGCAGTCGGGCATTTCAGTCATTTTTGTTAGCCATAAACTCGATGAACTTTATGCGGTGTGTGACCATGTGACCATCATGCGTGATGGCCGCACGGTCAAAACATCCGACATGAAATCGATCAGCAAGATTGAACTGGTTGCCAGCATGTTGGGCCGCGACATTGCACAAGTTTCTAAAAACGCCACGGCTTTTGGCGGTCGCAAAGGAAAGATTGGCGACGTCCTGTTGGAGGCCCAAGGCCTCAATGCCGGGCACAAGGTGCAAAATGTTTCACTGAGCGTGAAGCGCGGCGAAATTGTTGGGCTTGCGGGTCTTTTGGGGGCCGGGCGCACCGAAACGGCTCGGCTGATTTTTGGTGCTGACCCTATGCACACGGGTTCATTGCTGCTGGATGCAAAACCCTTTGTTCCACGCGAGCCGATTGACGCCATCGGCCAAGGCATCGGTTTTTCTTCAGAAGATCGGAAGTTGGAAGGCATTATTCCCGAAATGTCGGTGGCCGAAAACATGACCCTAGCTTTGATGCCGCAATTGAGCAGGCTGGGCATTGTGGATGAAAGTCAGCAGCGCGCCATTGTGGAAAAATTTATTACGAGGCTGGGGATCAAATGTTCCGGTCCGGGGCAGCGCATTCGGGAACTCTCCGGCGGAAACCAGCAGAAGGTTCTGCTGGCCCGCTGGCTTGCCATGAACCCTAAATTGTTGATTCTTGACGAACCGACGCGCGGCATTGATGTGGGTGCCAAGGGTGAAATTCAAACCTTGATTAAAGAACTCGCAGATCAAGGGCTTGGTGTCCTGATGGTTTCATCTGAATTGGAAGAAGTGATTGAAGGCTCTGATCGCATTTTTGTTTTGCGTGAAGGCCATAATGTTGCAGAATTTGCAGGCAAGCAGATCAACGAAGCCGCAGTGATGGCGGCCATGGCGCACGGTAATAGTGATGGCCAAGAGATTAAGTCATGAACGATAGTCCCCCTGCGCAAGTGATTGAAGCGAATCGATTTGACTTCTGGGCATTTTTGACCAGCAACGCCACTATGCTTGCCTTATTGGCTTTGATTGTTTTCAATGCGTTCTTCACAAATCATTTTCTGTCGATGCAGACTTTGTATGTCAATCTCACGCAGGTCGCCACCATTGTGATTGTGGGTGTCGGAATGACACTGGTGATCGCGACTGGCGGCATTGATCTGTCCGTTGGTTCTTTAATGGCAATTTCGGGTGCCATAGCACCTCTTATTTTTCTTGGAACAGCTGTCCATATTGGCGAAATTCATCTGGCCGTTGCTGTCGGAATGATTGTTGCTGTTGCCGCAGCTGGCGCTTTTGGCTGGTTTAATGGCTGGTTGATTACGCGGTTTCGCATTCAACCGATTATTGCAACATTGGTTTTGTTTATTGCTGGGCGCGGGATTGCCCAGGTTTCGACCAACGGCAATCTGCAACCCTTTAAACTGAGTCAATTTCAATGGATTGGGTTGGGGCGCTGGTTTGGCGTTCCGGTGCAAGTTGTCATCATGATAGTCTTGGTGGCGGCAGCAACATGGATGTTGAAACGGTCATTGTTCGGGCGGCAAATCCTCGCCACGGGCGGCAACGAGAATGCGGCGCGCCTTGCAGGTATTCCCGTCGCCAGTGTGAAACGTTGGGTCTATTGCATCAGCGGACTTTGTTCGGGTGTTGCGGGGCTTGTTGTTATTGCAATCAACTCATCAAGTGACGCCAACCTGGTGGGCCTTGGCATGGAGCTTGATGCCATCGCTGCGGTTGCCGTTGGCGGCACATTGCTCAGCGGCGGGCGCGCAACAGTTACGGGAACTTTGATTGGCGCTTTGATCATCCAATTGGTTCGCTATACGTTGCTTGCCAATGGCGTGAATGACGATGTTGCCAAGCTGGTCAAAGCTGCACTCATTGTGTTGGCCGTTTGGCTGCAGCGCCAAGGACGAGCGTAATCATGAAAAAATCTTCCTTTGTTGCGCTGATTTCGAGCCAAGGTGTTTTGATAGCCCTTGCCTTGCTCATTCTTTTCGGCTGGCTGCGTTACGAGCATTTTCTGGGCCTGTTTAATATCACCAGCGTGCTGCGTTATAATTCCATGTTTGCGCTTGTGGCGCTTGGCATGTGTTTTGTGATTATGACGGGCGGCATTGATTTGTCGGTCGGCTCCACTGCCGCATTGGGCAGCGTGGTTTCGGCACTGCTGAGCGCCAATGGCATGTTGATTGGAACGCTGGGCGGGGTGGCGGCTGGACTGTGTGTTGGAATTCTCAACGGTGTGGTGATTGTGCGCTTGCGCATTCTGCCATTTATCGCAACGCTGGCAACGATGCTTGCCGCAAACGGCTCAGCACTTCTGTTAGCGCATGATGAAACCGTTTCGGTTTCCTATGATGGAACTTTCGTCAATCTTGGACAGGGCGATCTCTTCAACATCCCCATCCCAGCGGTTATTGTTGCATTGGCTTATATTATTGGTTCAGTGGTTTTGAATTACACCAGCACTGGGCGCACCGTATTGGCCATTGGCGGCAATGAAGATGCCAGCCGCTTGATGGGGCTTCCGGTCGACCGGGTGAAATTTATGGTTTATGTTTTGAGTGGTGGGTTGTCGGGGCTTGCGGGGGTGATTCTTGCATCGCAATTTGGCGCGGGACAACCCATTGAAGGCGTTGGTTGGGAGCTGTTTGCCATTGCGTCGGTGGTGGTCGGTGGAACTCTGCTCACAGGAGGGGTCGGCTCCGTCGGGGCAACGCTCGCTGGCGTTCTTCTGCTCGGACTGATATTCAACGTGCTGAATTTCGAAAATGGATTGGGTTGGATTTCGCTTTCTGCCTATTGGCAATCCGTTGTTCGAGGCTTGTTCTTGCTCACTGTTGTCATCCTGCAATCGCGTCTGGCCACTCGAAAAAATTCAACTTAGTCGCAAATGTCCTGACCCATTATGTTCGCTCAGACTCACCCGCTTGCCACCATCACAGCGGCATCCTCGATTTGCAAACTTGGCACACGCTTTGCCCCCCATTCATCGGCCACCAAGCGGCCTGCGATATGAATGGGATGTTGACGCTCAGAGAGCAGCAGTTCGCCAAGCTCGGTGCCTAGCGCGCGGAAGGCAATGGCTTTGAGTTTGGTGCC
>JAYWAB010000049.1:0-7790 GCA_043782835.1 Aestuariivirga sp. | reverse complement strand
GAAGAGGTTCATCTCCGCCCAGCGCTTGAGAATTTCCGGCTCTTTCTGCGGCAGGCCGGCTTTCATCGGAAAGTCGGTTTTCGGCAGGAATACGGTTTCGCGGTAACGGTCAGTCTTCTTCGGTTCGGTACTCATGACGTGGGCTCATATCAGAGCCTTCGCCCATGATCAAACGCCCGCTATTTCACAGCACAAGAGTCGTTGGTGCACCTGCGGCGATGCAGAATCAGCCACACCGCCGCGGCCATCACCAGAACCCCCGCCAAAACGGCCACCTCCATGGGCAAGCCGGGTTGCCCAAACCACAGGGCTGAGGCCGCCACGCTGCCGCCGCCCCAAAAGGCCAGTGCCAGAGGTGCCGCGCAACAGAGAAGGCAGAGGCCGACGATGCCGCCTGTCCATTTAGCGATTTTTTCCATGATATGATTTTTCCTTTCTTGAATTCTTGTCTTGGCGTTACCACTTCAAGTAACTTGAAGAGCAAGAGGTATTTCATGTTGAACATTGGTGAAGCTTCGGCACGGTCTGGCCTCTCTGCCTCAACCATTCGGTATTATGAAGATGAGGGCCTGTTGACAGCCCTTCCGCAGCGTAAGGCGGGGCGCAGGCTTTATGATGCGGCAACGCTGGCGGAACTTTCCCTGCTCCATGATCTGCGCCGCGCGGGGATGACGCTAGCGGATATTAGGCATTTTCAATCTCTGCGAGGTTCATCAGCACCCTGCAGCGAACTATCGGCACTGGCGGCGAAGCGGGCGAAGCATTTGCGGGCCGAAATTCTAGCCCTGCGGCAAGCTGAAAGCCGACTCAATCAGTTTGCGCAAAGTTGCAGCGTCAACTGCGGAACAGACGGAGCCGCCGAATGCAGCCAACTTGGCACCATCACAAAAAAAGGGGCGGCACCTTTTAGGGTGGCCGCCCCTGACGGGGTGCATGAAGGTCTTATAGCCCGTGGTTAAAGGCCGTTAACTTAATTTTTGCTGAGAAAGCTCACCCGTCCTTGTCAAAGTCCTCATGGGCCTCTTTGGCCAGGGGCAGCATGATGTTTGCCGCCTGTTCGCCAGCCAAGGCATAGACCAAATCGGATTCAACCCAGTAGCAGGTCACCAGCTTGCCGCGGCTCGTCACCGTCATCGGCAATTCGTTTTTGGCCGGGTTTGCGGCCACATACATCACCAACCTGGCTTTGTTGGCGTCTTCATAAATCAACAGGCCTGCGGGCCTGTCCTGCTCGGCCAGCATTCGGCCGCCGACGAAGCTGAAACCTTTGCCCGAAAGATCAGGGATGCTGAACTTGGCGCCAATCCGCTCCACCAGCCAGCGGCCCAGCTTGTCCTTGTCACTGCCTGAAAATTCAACGGCATGGTCTGCATCAGACGCAAAAACGTCGAAGGCATTCAAGGCGCGGTCCGGCAAGGTTTCCGCCATGGCCTGGCTGCCCGCAAGATTATGGGCGAACCATCCTGATGCCCCGCCAACAAGCAAAGCCGCGAGGCCCGCAGCAGCGGCCCATTTGGGCCAGCGCAGCGCGGTTGGTGCCGAACCGCGCGCCATACGCAGCAGTTCGGGTGGCACCACTTCATCCAGCACCGGATGATAGACCTTTTGCAGCGCGGCCTGCTGCTGGCGAATATCTGCCACCAGTTTGCGGGCTTCTTCATTACTTTTGAGAAATTCTTCAACTTCACGGGACTCTTCTGGTCCCAGCTGGCCATCAGCATAAGCGTGTAACGCCCATTTTTCGATCAATTCGATTTTCATCATTTCACCACACGTAAAACGGTTATGCCACGCTGGTCTAAAAGGATGCGCAGGCTTTCGCGGGCGCGTGAGAGGCGCGACATTACAGTGCCAATGGGCACGCCAGTAATATCGGCTGCTTCCTTATAACTCAGCTCTTCCAAAGCCACCAATACCAAGACTTCGCGCTGTTGCAGGGGCAACATATCGAGCGCTTGGGTTATCGTGGCCACGCTTAGGTTCTGTTCTTGTTCAGGGGCCACAGCCCCTTCAAACTTTTCCATATCTTCAAGCGGTTTTTGCACCCCTCCCAAGGACGCTTTACGCCACTGACTCACGTGAATATTGCGCAGAATCGCATAGAGCCAAGCCCTGAGGGGGCGCGAGGCATCATAGAGATGCTGTTTAATCAATGCCCGTTCTACGCAATCCTGCACAAGATCGTCTGCCAGGGCCGCATCTCCGCACAGGGCTCGTGCGAAGCGACGAAGATAGGGCAACTCCGCCAACAGATGTTTCTGAAATGGGGCCGTAGACATGACAGTTATGATACGCCCTTTCTGTTGGGATATTCCATCCGTGCGGAAAAGGGCCTTAGCCTTTCCACTTCTCGCGCATTGTCACCAATTCCTCCGATGCCGTCGGGTGAACCGCCAATGTAGCATCAAACTGGGCTTTGGTGGCACCGCAGGTGATGGCTATTCCCAAGAGCTGGGCCATTTCGCCCGCATCGGTGCCTGCAATGTGGCACCCGAGAACGCGGTCGCTTTCGCCATCCACCACGAGCTTCATCAACATGCGCTCATCGCGGCCCGAGAGCGTGTGCTTCATCGGGCGGAACGAGGTTTTGTAAATATCGATCTTCTTGTGCATCACCCGTGCTTGGCCTTCGGTGAGGCCCACTGTGCCCAATTCAGGCTGTGAGAAAACCGCACTGGGCACAAGGCCATGATCCACCTTTGTGGGTTTGCCACCAAAGACTGTATCAGCAAAGGCGTGGCCTTCGCGGATGGCCACGGGCGTCAAGTTCACGCGGTTGGTGACATCACCCACGGCATAGATATTCTCAACTGGTGTTTGGGAGAATTCATTCACCGGGATGGCGCCTTGTGCGTTGAGGGTGAGGCCCGCGTTTTGGAGGCCAAGGCTATTGGTGTTGGGAATGCGGCCTGTGGCAAACATGATTTGGCCCGCGCCGATTTTGGTTTCATCTTCCAGTGTCACACGCACACCATCGCCGGAGCGTTCAATCTTGCTAATATCGGCATGGGTGCGAATCTCGATGCCTTTCTTGGTCATCTCAGATGCAAGGTGGCTGCGCAAGTCTTCGTCAAAGCCGCGCAGGATCTGTTCGCCGCGATAAACCAGAATTGTTTCAACGCCGAGGCCATTGAAGATCCCAGCGAACTCAACCGCGATATAGCCGCCGCCGACGATGACAATGCGGCGTGGCAGGCGTTCCAAATGGAAGGCTTCGTTAGATGTGATGGCCAGTTCATGGCCGGGTAAATTGCCCGGCACAAAGGGCGTAGCCCCGGTGGCAACTAAAATATATTTCGCCGTGATCTTGCGGCCTGATGCGAGCTGCACGGTGTTGCGGTCCAGCACTGTGGCGCGTTCCATGATCAGCTCCGCGCCCGCGGATTCAAGATTGCGGATATAGGCTTTGTTGAGCCTGTCGATTTCCTTGTCTTTGTTCTCGATCAGTTTTGTCCAATCGAAGGAGACTTTTTCAGTGGTCCAGCCAAAGCCCACCGCGTCTTCAAAATCCTCAGCGAATTTTGAAGCATAGACTAAAAGCTTCTTGGGCACGCAGCCGCGAATGACGCAGGTTCCACCCACACGGAATTCCTCTGCTACAGCAACTTTGGCGCCGTGCTTGGAAGCAATGCGCGCGGCACGAACACCACCAGAGCCTGCCCCGATGACGAAAAGGTCGTAATCAAAATTCGTCACTTGCGGGTCAGCTCCTGAACGCCCTTATCCGTGCCTATCATGACAATCCCGCAGATGCCGATGAAGAGACCAACCTCGATCACGCCTGGCATATTGTTAAATGTATTTTCAAGACGTTCTGGATCTGTGATATTTTCCAACTTCAAATCGATGATGGCGTTGCCGCTGTCAGTCACGAAGGGTTGGCCAGCGTCATTGGCGCGCAGGCGCATTTGCACATTGGTGTAACCTAGGTGCTGCAAGGCCTTTTCGATTTTCCATGCCGTCGGGTTAACCCCCCAGCGCGATACTTCGACGGGCAAGGGAAACTTGCCGAGCGTATCGACTTTTTTGGACTCGTCACAGATGCAAACCACAAAGCGCGACGAGGACGCCACGATCTTCTCGCGGTGCAATGCACCACCAGCGCCTTTGATCATGCGGAAGGACGGATCAATTTCATCAGCACCATCCACTGTGAAATCAAGATAGGGCACTTCTTCGATGTTCTTCAAGCTCAAGCCCAGCTTTTGAGCCAAGGCTGTTGTTGCTGCTGAGGTTGGGACAAAAATTGTGTTGAGCTTTTCACGCTGCACTTTTGCGGCAGCGGCTTCGATAAAATAATTGGCTGTGGAGCCCGTGCCCAAACCGATTTTCACATCTTTCTCGACAAGCTTCAGCGCAAATTCTGCTGCAGCCTTTTTTTGCTTTTCTCTGCTCATTTGCCCAGACCGCCCATCAACATATATTTAACCTCCAAATATTCTTCCATCCCATGGGCTGAGCCTTCGCGGCCGATGCCGCTTTGCTTGACACCACCAAAGGGTGCTTCCGCTGTTGAAATCAAGCCTTCATTGATGCCGATCATGCCATAATCCAGCGCTTCGCCGACGCGCCAGACGCGGCCAATGTCGCGCGTGTAGAAATAACAGGCGAGGCCAAATTCTGTGTCATTAGCCATAGCGATGGCTTCTTCTTCGGTTTTGAATTTGAACAGCGGGGCCACGGGACCAAATGTTTCCTCGCGGGCCACAGTCATTTGGGTTGTAACACCCGTGATGATGGTCGGCTCAAAGAAATTGCCGCCCAAGGATTTGCCACCCACAGTGACCTTGCCGCCTTTTGCGATGGCATCGGCGATATGTTCTTCAACCTTCCTGACGGCGGCTGCATTGATCAGCGGACCTGTTGTGATGCCATCGCCCACGCCATTGCCGACTTTGAGTTTGGCCACGGCGGCGCTGAGCTTTTCGGCGAAAGCATCATAGACGCCTTCCTGCACCAGCAGGCGATTGGCGCAGACGCAGGTTTGGCCGTTGTTGCGGTATTTCGAAGCCATGGCACCTGCCACGGCTGCGTCCAAGTCTGCATCGTCAAAAACGATGAAAGGCGCGTTGCCGCCCAGTTCCAATCCCATTTTTTTGATGCTGGGCGCGCATTGGGCCATTAGCATCCGGCCGATTTCGGTTGAACCGGTAAAGGTGAGGCCGCGCACAATGGGGTTGGCGCACATTTCGCTGCCAATCTCTGAGGCTTTGCCCGTCAATACCGAAAACACGCCAGCAGGAATTCCAGCGCGGGCCCCCAGTTCTGCCATGGCCAGCGCCGATAGCGGCGTTTCAGCAGCAGGTTTCACCACCATGGTACAGCCCGCCGCCAAAGCAGCACCCGCCTTGCGGGTGATCATGGCATTGGGAAAATTCCATGGCGTAATACAGGCGATGACGCCGACGGGCTGTTTGATCACCACGGCACGACCATTGGGGAATGGCACCGGAACCGTTTCACCATAAACACGCCGCGCTTCTTCCGCAAACCATTCAATAAAGCTGGCACCATAGGCGATTTCGCCACGGCTTTCGGAAAGTGGCTTACCTTGTTCGGCGGTGAGGATTTGGGCTAAGTCTTCCTGATTTTCCATCATCAGGTTGAACCATTTGCGCAGGATGGTGGCGCGCTCTTTGGCGGTTTTTTTGGCCCAGGGGTGAAAAGCTTTTTCGGCGGCTTCGATCGCCGCCCTCGTTTCAGCTTTGCCCAGCTTGGGCACATGGCCAATGACGCGGTTGTCCACCGGATTGGTGACATCGATCATTTCCGTGCCCGAAACCCATTGGCCATCGATGTAGCAGTGCGACTTGAGCAGCGATTTGTCTTTGAGCAAATCCTTCAGCGCCTGGGTTTTTAGAACATCCATGGGAGACTCCGTTTCGTTTGGGCTTGGCAATGGGCGGGGCTTAGCATAGGGAGTTTCTCCACACAAACAGACCAGCCATGTTGGAAACGCGATGCCAGTTGAAGCCCTGATATTTGATCTTGATGGAACCTTGGTGGATACAGCCCCTGATTTAATGGCGGCCACCAATCATGCTTTGGCTTTGGCGGGGCGAGCCGCGATTTCGGCTGTTCAGCTGCGCAGTTTTGTGGGCCATGGTGCGGGCATGTTGATCAGGCGCGGGCTGGATGCCACGGGGGGCGCTGTCAGCGAAGACGAGTTCAAACAGCTGCATCATGCGTTTCTCGAATATTATGGCGCGAACATCGCGCGCGAGAGCCTGGTGTTTCCCGGCGTTCTGGCCCTGCTGGAACGCGCCCGCAGCCAAGGCCTGAAGCTGGGGGTTTGCACCAACAAGGTGGAGGGGCTTTCCAACAAATTATTGCTTGAGATTGGTCTTGCGCCCTATTTCGATGCGGTCGTGGGCGGGGATACTTTGCCGGTGTTGAAGCCAGACCCTGCGCCCTATTTTGAAGTTGCGCGGCGGCTTGGCGTGGCAGGTGCGCGCACCATTTTCTTTGGTGATAGCGAGACCGATATTCGCACGGCCCAGGCAGCAAAGGTTCCGGTGATTGCGGTGAGCTTTGGCTATACGCCAGCACATGTGAGCACTTATGCGCCGGATCATGTGATCGATCATTATGATGATGCCTGGGCTTTGGTTGAGACTTATGCGCGGGCCTGAGCGACGCGCCATCACTTCAGTTAAGAGCCTCGTGAGTACAGGTTTGGTGGCACGCGAAGATGAGACCGCACTTTCAAAGGTGGAGGCGAATTTCAGCACGCGGCTTACGCCTGAGGTGTTGAAGCAAATCAAATTGGCGACGCTGGATGATCCGGTCTACCGACAATATGTTCCACACACAGATGAATTGAACTTCCGTGCTGATGAGCGCGCCGATCCGATCGGCGATAAGATCAATTCTCCAGTCAAGGGCATTATCCATCGCTACCCCGACCGATTGCTGCTCACGCCCACACATACTTGCGCGGTCTATTGCCGCTTTTGTTTCCGGCGCGAAAATGTGGGCAAGGCAGAAGCTTCCCTGAACAAGGCCGAGATGGACACGGCGATGGCTTATATCGATGCTCACACGGAAGTAAGCGAGGTTATTCTCTCTGGCGGTGATCCGTTGATTTTATCGGATCGGCGTTTGGCCGAAATTCTCCACCGACTTGCAGGCATTGCGCATATTCAAGTCATTCGCTTGCACACACGTGTGCCACTGGTGGAGCCATCGCGCATCACCCCGGCTCTTATCAAACTCATGCGCATTCGCCCTGCAGTTTATATGGTTTTACATGTGAACCATGTGGCAGAACTGAGTGTGCCCGTGAAAAAAGCCATGGCGCGTTTGGCCCGCGCCGGCATTCCACTTTTGTCGCAATCGGTGTTGCTGAAGGGTGTGAATGACAGTGCTGAAACATTGGAAGAATTGTTTCGCGCTTTGGTGGCCAATCGTGTGAAGCCATATTACCTTCATCACCTCGACAAAGCGCAGGGCACATCGCATTTTCGCGTTTCAATCGCCCGTGGCCAAGCGATTATGCGGGCACTGCGCGGGCGGCTTTCAGGCATTGCCCAGCCCACTTACGTGATCGATATTCCGGGCGGCCATGGCAAGGTGCCGATTGGGCCGGAGTATCTCAGCGTAAATGAAATCGCCGACCCAAAGGGCCGACGACATCAGATTTAAAATACTTAAACCAAATTAGAAGCGGAAAGACACGCCCGCCGAAACGATCCATGGGTTGAAACGCACATTGCTGACGACTGCTGGCGCAATTGTCACGTCAGTCGATGCGAACATCTTTTTTACGTCCAAGAAAACACCAACGTTAT
>JAYWAB010000048.1:0-11867 GCA_043782835.1 Aestuariivirga sp. | reverse complement strand
ATTCCGACAGAGCAAGTTACGACGAGCTCTGAAGCCCTGCATGTAGGGACGGGGCGGAATATCAATTTGGAAGTTTCATTGGTGTTGGATAATACCAATTCAATGAATACTCCCGGTTCAGGTTTTGTCACCAAGCCAATCAATGATTTGAAAACGGCAGCCCAGAATTTCGTAACCACAGTGATGGGTTCGAGTCAGACGCCATATTATACGAAGATTGCGGTCGTGCCTTACAACAATGGCGTGAACATGGGGACGACTGCCATGGCCGCGTCCGCCCGTGGCGGATTTATAGCAGGAACTTCTACATTGCCGGGTAGTCAGTCCTATAAATTCAACAATGCTTCCGGCAGCACTTCAACTTTCAGCATATCAAATTGTGTGACTGAACGAACAGGCGCACAGGCCTATACTGATGCCTCAGCGACGGTATCTCCTGTCGGCCGCCAATATGTCGGTACGCAAAATATTTGTGGCGTTCAGGCCATGTTGCCCTTGAGCACTGATGCGACCGCGATCAACGCCACAATCTCTGCCATGGCCGCGAACTATTCGACGGCTGGGCAGGTTGGCATTGCATGGGGTTGGTATACCTTGTCGCCCAACTTTGGCATTTTCACCGGTACGAGCGTTCCTGCCGGTTACGACAAGCTGATCACCACCGACCCTCTGACCAAGGTCAAGAAAGTGATGATTTTGATGACCGACGGCGAATACAACTCCGCTTACGGCAATGGCGTGATCAGTGGTAACCCTGTGGTCTCCGGCAGCTATTATACGACCAATGATCTGATCAATAAGGCGCCAGACAACGGCGACGTTTACACCCAATCAAACGCGATGTGCACTGCCATCAAGGCCTCTGGCGTAGAAGTCTATACCATTGCGTTCCAGCTTGACGCAACTTACCCACTTCGCGTGGCCCTTCTGAATAATTGCGCTACTGATGCGGCCCATGCATTGGTGGCCACGGACCAATCGCAATTGAACACAATCTTCCAATCCTTGGCCCAAAATCTTTCGACTTTGCGCCTTACCAATTAATTTCGGCGGACCTTGTGAAAAGGGCGTTGGGGAAACCTGCCGCCCTTTTTGCTTGCGGGCGGCGCATAAAAACCGCAATCTTGCAGTGAATCGTGGGCACAACGGCCCCCTCAAGGATTGCTCATGCGCTTATTTGGAATTTCCTTTCTTTCACTCGGTTTGATCGTGGCCTCGCCTGCGTTGGCTGACACGCCAGCGGCCAGCTCATTTTCCGGCAATTATCTCGCCTCACGTACTGCCAGCCATTTGCTGGATCTGGGGGCGGCGGCCACTTATACCAGCGCTGCGCTGAAGCAGGATCAGAACAACGGTATTCTCACCGAGCGGCTGTTTCAGGCTGAAGTGATGCAGGGGGATTTTGCCAAGGCCGAACCTTTGGCGGCGCAAGTTGTGAAGTTCAACAGCCAGCAGCGGATTGCGCGGCTGGTGCTGGGCCTCAAGGAATTCAAGGCGCGGCGCTATGGCCAAGCGCGCGATCATTTCAATGAAGCCGCCTATACGCCGATTGGCATTTTGACATCAGCTCTTCTCAATGCCTGGGCTTATGCGGGCGAAGGCTCGCTCAATGCTGCGATGCATGAGCTTGACAAGCTCGATGGGCAAGATGCTTTTGCCAATTACAAAGCTTTTCACGCGGCGCTGATTGCAGATTATCTCGGCTCTTCAGTTCGCGCCGAAGCGGCCTATAAAAAAGCCTATGGCTTGGCGCCGACGTCACTGCGCATCATTCAAGCCTATGGCAATTTTCTGGAGCGCAATGGCCGCAAGATGGATGCTGAAAAAGTCTACCGGGCTTTCCTCGCCGATGGTCAGCGCGATGTTCTGGTGCAAAAGCAACTGGCAGATTTGCAGAATCCATCAAAGCCCGCCGCCTTTGTGGCCACGCCAGCGGCTGGGGCAGGCGAAGTTCTATTCTCTGTGGCTTCGGCTTTGAACGGCGATCAAAGCGCTGATGCGGCTTTGGTTTATTCGCAATTGGCCTTGGCTTTTAGCGCTGACAGGCCTGTTGTTTTGACCACGCTTGGGGCTGTGCAATCCGGCCTTAAACTTTATGATCAGGCCAATGCGACGTTTGAGCAGGTGCCGCAAGATTCAGTTCTGCGAAACTATGCGGATATGCAGATGGCTTTGAACTTTGAACGGCAAGACCAAAAGCCCGAAGCGATTACCAAGCTGACCGCCGTTGTGGCCAAGGACAGCAAAGACACCGATGCCTTGGTGACACTGGCTGGGATTTATCGGACCAATGACAGTCTTGCCAAGGCGGCTGAAATCTATGGTCAGGCCTTGGCCTTGTTGCCGGAAAATGATGCCACCACTTGGCGCGTCTATTATGATCGCGGCATTGTCTATGACCGTCTGAAACAATATGACAAATCGGAACCGGATTTCCGCAAAGCCTTGGTACTTTCAAAGGATGATCCTTCGGTTCTCAATTATCTCGGCTATTCGATGATCGATCGCGGCGTCAATCTGGATGAAGCGATTGCGATGGTCAAAAAAGCGGTGAGCCTGAAGCCCAATGATGGGTTCATCACTGACAGTCTAGGCTGGGCCTATTTCACTTTGCGCGATTATGAACAGGCCGTCGCTTATTGCGAACGCGCCGTTGATCTGGTGCCCTCTGATGCCATTATTGCCGAGCATCTGGGAGATGTTTACTGGAAAGTGGGGCGCAAGCTTGAGGCGCAGTTTCAATGGCAACATGCCAAGGACAATCACCCCGAGAAGGATGATATCACCCGCATTGAAGGTAAACTGAAAGACGGCATGGTGGATGCAGTTCAGGCCAAGCCAGCGGACAATGCCGCACCTGCTGTGATGGATCCTAGCAAACCGACGAAGGGTTAGCGATTCACTTGGTTTTTTTGGATCAGATAGTTTCCATCCTTCCCCCTTCGGGGGAAGGTGCCCGAAGGGCGGATGAGTGTTTTTTAGCGAGTCCAATTTCCGAAAATCTTACTGGTGATAAGTCCCTCATCCGCCCGTTGGGCACCTTCTCCCAAGGGGAGAAGGATGAAAATAAAATTCGAATTTCCGTTTACGATAGTCCCGAACTTCGCCGGGGTGATAACCACTGTCTAGGCGTTATCACTATTAAAACTCTGGTGCAGTAATGCCCGCAATTGTTGAATTGGCCCGGGCCAAAATCAATCTTTCGCTTCACGTTCTGGGGCGGAGGGTAGATGGGTATCATGAGCTTTCATCGGTGGTGGCCTTTGCTGATATTGCGGACAGGCTGGTGATTGCGCCTGCGGAACACAATGTGCTTTTTGTGTCGGGCCCATTTGCCTCTGATGTTCCACTGGGCGATGATAATATCATCTGGAAAGCTTGGGCGCATGTGCGGGCGCTGATGCCTGTTCCCTGTGTTGCGGTTCAGCTGGAGAAAAACCTCCCGGTTGCTTCAGGCATCGGCGGCGGTTCAGCAGATGCGGCGGCGATGCTGCGCGGGCTTTTGCGGCTGGCTGATGTTCAGCTGGATCATGTGCAAATTTCCGGCCTTGCGGCAATTGGTGCTGATGTGCCTGTGTGTTTTGTGGGCCAAGCCTGCCTGATGGAAGGCATTGGTGAAAAGATCAGTGTGCTGACGGAACAGTTGCCGCCCGCTCTGGTTCTGGTCAATCCTCTGGTGCCTTGCGCCACTGCGGCGGTGTTCAAGGTGATGGGGTTGAAGCTGGGTGACACGCGGCCTGCGCCCGCGCGCGCCGAATGGCGCAATGACATGACGGCAGCAGCAATTCAAACCCAGCCCGTTATTTCCAATGTGCTTTCGGCCTTGCAGAAGACGGCGCTGTTTCCCGTTTTAATGTCCGGCTCTGGGGCCACATGCTTTGGCATCGCGCGCAGCTTTAAAGACGCGCAGTTGCTAGCCGCTGAAATTGCCGCACTTCAACCTCAGTGGTGGGTCAAGCCTGCGCGCTTGGGTTAGCCCATTTGCCCACGGTGGCGCAGGAATTGATCGGCCAGAACAATGGCCATCATGGCTTCGCCCACAGGCACAGCACGGATGCCCACGCAGGGGTCGTGGCGGCCTTTGGTGATGATGTCTGTGTCGGCACCTTGTGCGGTGATGGTTTTGCGCGGCGTAAGGATCGACGAAGTGGGCTTTACGGCAAAACGCACGACCACATCTTGACCAGATGAGATGCCGCCCAAAATTCCACCGGCATGATTGGATTGGAATTCAGGCTTGCCGTGATGCATCCGAATTTCATCTGCATTGGATTCGCCTGTCAACGCCGCAGAGGCAAAGCCGTCACCGATCTCAACACCTTTCACGGCATTGATGCTCATCAT
The DNA here is from genome assembly GCA_043782835.1 of Aestuariivirga sp. GTDB lineage: Bacteria > Pseudomonadota > Alphaproteobacteria > Rhizobiales > Aestuariivirgaceae > Aestuariivirga. The sequence goes on along the minus strand of JAYWAB010000048.1, from coordinate 7,523 downwards.
CGCGCTCGCGAGTTCGGAATCGAGCTTGCCATAAAGTGGCGCGCCCCAGCCTGCGGGCACGCCGGAGGCAGTGATTTCGATGATCGCACCACAGGAGGAACCCTCTTTCCTCACGCCATCCAAATAAGCTTCCCAGTCTTTAGCGGCTTTGGCATCAGGGCAGAAGAAGGGGTTCTGGTCGACCTGCGCCCAATCCCAATTCTTGCGATCAATCTTGTGTGGACCCATTTGTATGAGGCATCCACGAATTTTCACTTGCGGGATGACCAGCCGGGCAACGGCACCTGCCGCCACGCGACAAGCGGTTTCACGCGCTGAAGAACGGCCCCCGCCGCGATAATCGCGGATGCCATATTTTTTCTGATAAGTGAAATCGGCATGACCGGGGCGGAAACTGTCTCTGATTTCTGAATAGTCTTTTGAGCGCTGATCGGTGTTTTCGATCATCAGCGTGATGGGCGCGCCTGTTGTGCGCAAGCCTTGCGTTCGCTCATCTTCAAACACGCCGGAGAGAATTTTGACTTCATCAGCCTCGTGGCGTTGGGTGGTGAACCGATTTTGACCAGGCTTGCGTTTGTCGAGGAAGGCTTGAATGTCGGCAGCGGAAATTTTGAGGTTCGGTGGGCAGCCGTCCACCACTGCACCTATGGCAGGCCCATGGCTTTCGCCGAAAGTCGTGACGCGGAAGAGATGGCCAAAGGTGTTGTGTGACATGCGTTTAATTTAAGCTGGTTGATGGCTTGGGTCAAACCATTGGTATTTGCCATCCCGCAAAACGCAGTAGCAACCCTGTGGGGTTGGCAAATGGGTGATGTCGATGCGGGGGATTCGGCAGACATAGCCGATCAGGCAACGACCCACCGCGCCATGGGCCACAACCAGCGTGGGGCGCTTGACGCTTTTGAGGAAGGCATCGACCCGCATCACACCGTCATGATAGGATTCACCGCCTTCGGGCCGCCATTCATAGTGGCCAGCTTGGCCGTAGGGGTAATCTGGTTGGCTGCGCAGTTCTGTGAAGGGCTTACCCTCCCAGATGCCGAAGCCAAGTTCGCGCACCCGAGGTTCGCATACCACGGTATCAAAATTGCGGGGCTGTGAGGCGCAGATGATTTTCATTGTGTGCTGGGCGCGCTGTTGAGGCGAGACAACGAAGTCGAAACCTTGAAGTTCTTCGCGCTTGACTGACAAGGCGGTGGCAATGGATTGCGCCTGCGCCACACCGGTCGCGTTCAGCTCTCTTTCCACTGACCCCTGAATGAGGCCTTGCTCGTTCCAATCGGTTTCACCATGGCGGATGAAATAGATGGGCGGAAGGTTAGACATCGCTCTTTTCGACGGTCATGTCCGGGGCCGATGGATTCTTCATGCCTACAATATGATAGCCGGAATCCACATGCAGGATTTCACCTGTCACACCGCGCGACAGGTCGGAGAGCATATACATGCCGCTGTCGCCTACTTCTTCAATCGTCACCGTGCGGCGCAGGGGTGAGTTATATTCATTCCACTTCAGGATATATCGGAAGTCGCCGATGCCAGAGGCGGCCAGTGTTTTGATCGGGCCTGCGGAAATGGCATTCACGCGGATGTTTTTCTCGCCCAAGTCGGCGGCCATGTAGCGCACGGAGGCTTCAAGGCCGGCTTTGGCCACGCCCATCACGTTGTAATGTGGCATCCATTTTTCCGCGCCGTAATAAGTCAGCGTGAGCATCGAGCCGCCGTCGGTCATGAGCTTTTCAGCGCGCTGGGCCACGGCGGTGAAGGAATAGATCGAGATGAACATGGTCTTGGTGAAATTATCAGGCGAGGTATCAACGTAACGCCCGGTCAATTCATCCTTGTCGGAAAATCCTATCGCGTGAACCACGAAGTCGAGTTTACCCCATTTTTCTTTCAAGGTGTCGAACACGGTGTCGATCGACGCCATGTCGCTCACGTCGCAGGGGAGCACGATGGTGGAACCAACTTCGGCAGCCAAGGGTTCGACGCGCTTTTTCGTGGCATCGCCCTGATAGGTGAAGGCCAGTTCCGCGCCATGATCGGCGCAGGACTTCGCAATGCCCCAGGCAATGGAACGGCTGTTGGCCACGCCCATGATGAGGCCGCGTTTGCCTGCCATAATTGGTTTTGTAACAGTCATTCTAACCCCATCTATGAAATCAAATTGCGTTGCCTTCTGGCATGGTTTGGCGGAATATCAAAGCCAAGGCCAGATGATAATTCATTCGCAAATGTTTGTGGCACGTGAATCTTTAAGCAGCGGGAAGCCACGTGACAATGCCTCCAAGATCCATTTTTAAATAAGAGAATTGACAGGTTGCGATCAGATCTGTATTTAATTTGTTGTTTAATTAATTGAATAATTAATTTAAGTTCGACTGTCGGGGCCGTGAACGCCACGTAAATCTAAAACACACCTGAAACCGGAGAGGAATGCCATGAGCGCAGCACCCATGATCTCAGTCGAAACAACAGTCACCGCTCCAATCGCCCTTGTTTGGCAGGCCTATACGACACCGCGAGACATTGTGAAATGGAACGCGCCATCTGACGACTGGCACACGACGAAGGCGGTGGTTGATTTGCGCGTCGGTGGAAGCTTTTCTTCGCGCATGGAAGCCAAAGACGGCAGCACGGGGTTTGATTTCGCGGGCACTTATACTGCCATTGTTCCGCAAAAATTGATCGCCTACGCATTTGATGATCGCACTGCGGAAGTAACGTTTACTGAAGTGGCTGGTGGTGTTGCGCTGCGGGTTCATTTTGAAGCTGAGACAACCAACTCCGTTGATATGCAGAAGGGTGGGTGGCAGGCCATCCTCAACAATTTTAAACGCTACGTTGAAATACAAGCAGCAGGGCACGGTTGAGGTTTCAACACATGTCTGCTGATGTGCTTAGTCTCAAACTTCAAGCTTTGGCTGACCCGACGCGGCGGGCCATGCTGTCGCGGCTGCGGTCTGGCGAGGCCACTGTGAATGAGCTGGCCGAGCCCTTTGCGATGTCACTGCCTGCTATTTCAAATCATATTAAAGTTTTGGAGAAGGCAGGCTTGATCACGCGCAGCCGCATTGCCCAGCAAAGACCCTGTCGTCTTTCGCTCGAAGGCCTGAAAGAAGTTGATGAATGGATGAATGCCTACCGCGCCCTGTGGGAACTGCGGCTTGACCGTCTCGATAGCTATTTGAAAACCATCAAGGAGTGAAATTCGTGTCACGTTACTCAACGAGTATTTTACCGAAAGACAAACCACAAATCATAACCACGCGCCTGATCGATGCGCCGCGTGAGCTAGTATGGAAAGTCTTGACCACACCAGAACATCTCAAACATTTCTGGGGGCCGGACGGTTTCACTAACAGTTTTAAGAGCTATGATTTGCGTGTGGGCGGAGAAGCACGCTTTACGATGCATGGACCAGATGGCACAGATTATCCGAACCGTTTCGTTTTCCTGAACATCGATGCGCCGCATCTCCTGCGCTATGATCACGATAATGGCGGCGAGGGTCATTTCGACCATAAATTTATTGGCGAAGTTGAGTTAACAGATGAAGGCGGCAAGACGCGGATTGAATTACGCATTATTGAGAAAAGCATGGCATCGCGCGATGCCATCCCCGAATTTGCCTTGGAGGGCGGTTTGCAGAATTTAGATCGTCTGGCGGCCTATGTCGCTCCGATGGCGGAGCCCAAGAACCTATTTGAAATTTCGCGCAGCTTTCCAGTTTCGCAAGTGCGTTTGTTTGATGCTTGCACACGGATCGAGCACATGAAGCAGTGGTTTGCCCCGCCCGGCATGACAACTATCAAGGCCGAACAAGATTTTCGCGCTGGCGGTACCTATCACTATGGCATGGCAACGCCTGATGGCCATGAAATGTGGGGCTTGGTGACCTATAAAGAAATCACGCCGCATTCGCGCTTGGTCTATCTGCAAAGCTTCTCCGACAAGGACGGCGGCGTCACGGCGCATCCGATGGCTCCCACTTGGCCGAAACAGATGGTCACGGTGTTTGAGTTCATTCCTGAAAGCACAAACCAGACAAAGTTGAAAATCAATTGGATTTATACTGGCGCTGATGATGCTGAAGGTAATACTTTCCGTGCTGCCCATGACGGCATGACCGGCGGATGGAATGGCACGCTGGACAGCCTTCAAAAATTTCTTGCAAAGAATTAGGAGAGAGAAATGAGTAAGTTACGAGTGGAAACTTTTCTAGTCTCTGTGGATGGTTTTTCAACCGGTCTGAACCAGAGTTTCGATAAGCCTTTCGGCGAAGGTGGCATGGAATTGAGCAAATGGTTCATGGCCACCAAAACGTTTCAGAAAATGTTTGGCCATGACCAAGGCACAACGGGAATAGACGACACATTCGCTTCTCGTGGCTTTGACAATATTGGTGCGGCTATCATGGGGCGCAACATGTTTGGCCCACAACGTGGTGAATGGCCTGATGACAACTGGAAAGGTTGGTGGGGGCCAAACCCACCATATCATACGCCAGTATTTGTAATGACTCACTACCCAAGGCCGCCAATGGCTATGGAGGGCGGAACAGTCTTTGAATTTGCCACGGGCGCGCCTGCTGAGGTGCTGAAAAAAGCGAAAACTGCTGCTGGTGAAAAAGACATTCGATTGAGTGGTGGCGTGCACACAGTTCGTGCCTTTTTGCAAGCGAGATTGGTTGATCATTTGCACTTGGCTGTTGCGCCTGTCATTCTTGGCAAAGGGGAAAGTCTTTTGGCCGACATAGACTTGGCTGCGCTTGGCTATCACAATGTTGAAACCAAGGCCGGTGAAGGCGCACTCCATTTGGTCTATAAAAAGAAATAGTTCGGTCTTGTCACCCCAGATGGACGGGCGCAAACTGCACGCTTAATGTCTATGCGAAAAAATCAGGGAGGATTATCATGCTAACTGCAATTGTCTCTATCGCCATCATCATCATTGCATTTTTGCTCTTCGTATCGGCGCGACCTAACACATTCAGCTTGGTGCGCAGCGCCGATATAAAGGCCCCACCAGAGCGCGTATTTGCGCAAATCAATGATTTCAAGAACTGGAAGTCGTGGTCCCCGTGGGAGAAAATGGATCCCAACATGACCCGCACCTATGGCGGAGTCACATCCGGCAAGGGTGCCAAATATTCGTGGATCGGCAACAAGCAAGTGGGTGAAGGCAATATGGAAATCACTCACTCGCAACCGTTTACCAACATGCAGCTTGATCTCAATTTCCTGAAACCTTTCAAGGCCAGCAATGTGACAGAGTTTACATTAACCCCTTCAGCAGCGGGCACCAACATCAAATGGGAAATGCGCGGGCCGTTAAATCTGATGATGAAGCTCATGCACATGTTCATGAATATGGACAGCATGGTGGGCAAGGATTTTGATCAGGGTCTTGCAAATCTCAGGGCGCTTGTGGAACGCTGATGGATATTGAACGGTTGAAAGTCACTACGGCGCAAATGGGCTTCACTGAATGTGATGATCCATTTGCTTTGTTCGGTGAATGGTTGAAAGATGCGGAAACTTCTGAGCCCAATGATCCCAATGCCATGACACTGGCCACAGTGGATGAAGAAGGCCTGCCCAATGCGCGCATGGTTCTTCTCAAGGATTTTGATAGCCAAGGCTTTGTGTTTTACACCAATTATGAAAGCCAGAAGGGCCAGGAACTTCTGGCCACTTTAAAGGCAGCCTTGGTGTTCCATTGGAAGAGCCTGCGCCGCCAAGTGCGCGTACGCGGGGTTGTTGAACAAGTGACGACGGCGGAGGCAGACGCCTATTTCAATTCGCGCCCGCGAGATTCACGCATTGGAGCTTGGGCGTCTGCTCAGTCGCGGCCGCTGGAAGGGCGCTTTGCGCTGGAAACTGCGGTGGCCATGTATACCGCGAAATATGCCATCGGCACCGTGCCGCGCCCACCACATTGGAGCGGGTTTCGCGTCCGACCTTTGTCGATCGAGTTCTGGCACGACAGGCCCTTCCGCCTGCATGACCGCGTGGTGTTCAGGCGGGCGGAACCGGGGCAGGGGTGGTCGAAGGCGAAGTTGTATCCATGATTGACATTGTATGTACAATGTAAGATAATCAAGCAGAATGGAATTTGTTTGGAATGAAGAGAAGAATGAAGTTTTGAAAGCTCAGCGGGGCGTGAGCTTTGAGATGGTTCGTGACGAGATCGCTGTTGGCAAGTTGTTGGCCGAAGTACCGAATCCGCGAAGGCAAAATCAACGTATTTTCGTGGTTCTTCTCAATGGCTAAGTTTGCGCAGTTCCATTTCTGAGAGATGGCGAATTTGTTTTTCTGAAGACCATCTATCCAGACCGAAAATTGGATTCATTTTATGGAGCCTCACATGGAAAAGCAAAATAGGCGCACCAAATCGGTGCGAGATGTCCCTTCAGTGTGGGAACCTCAAGATCAAACGGAGCGCGAAATCGAAACTATGTTTCGAGACGGAACTATCGCGAAGATCGTCGAACGCGCCAAGATCAGAGGGCCAATGAAATGGAAGAATTCTAAGTCAGTCAAGCCCGTAAAAATTCCGGTTACTATTCGCATTGATAAGCTTACCCTTCTGGTTCTCAAAGATCAGGCACGTGATGAGGGATTGCGTTATCAATCTCTTGTCAATTCAGTGCTTCATAAATACATCATGGGTAATCTGATTGAGCGCAAAAAATAATGTCCAACTCAACCCTCCGCCCCGAAACCATTGCGGCCCATGCCTTGCGGGCGACGGACCCGGCGACGGGGGCTGTGGTGCCGCCCCTCTATTTGTCGACGACCTATGCGCGGGATGAAAACTATCAGCCGAAGCTCACTGAAAACTATGTGCGCAATGGTAGCCCCAATCTCTGGCAGGCCGAGGAAGCGATTGCTGCACTAGAGCAGGGCAAAGCCGCGTTGCTGTTTTCCTCCGGCATGGCGGCGATCACCACATTGATGGAGACCATTCCGCAGGGTGCCCATGTGGTGGCGCTCGATGTGATGTATTACAACACGCGTGAATGGTTGCAGCGTTTGGAGGCCAAAGGCCGCATCTCCCTCACATTGGTTGATCCCAATTTGCCGGGTGCATTTGAATCTGCGATCCGGCCCAACACTGATCTTGTTTGGATTGAAACGCCGATCAATCCGACATGGGATGTGATTGACATTGAGGCCGTTGCCAGTGTTGCGCATAAGGTTGGCGCAATTCTGGCGGTTGATGCCACGGCGACGGGTGCAGTCACAACGCGACCCTTGGCGCTGGGTGCGGATATTGTTTTTCACTCAGCTACCAAATATCTGAATGGCCATTCTGACGTGTTGGCGGGTGTGTTGGTTACGCGTGACGTGAACGCGCGCTGGGCGGACGTGAAATGGTTGCGGACCAAATCACAATCGCCACTATCGCCGTTTGAATGCTGGTTGTTGCTGCGCGGGCTTCGCACATTGTTTGTGCGCTACCGGCAAGCCAGCAACAACGCGCTGGCCATCGCGCGGCATTTTTCCAATCATCCCATG
>JAYWAB010000047.1:0-13841 GCA_043782835.1 Aestuariivirga sp. | reverse complement strand
ATTGGCGCGCCCGAAAGGATTCGAACCTCTGACCCCTAGATTCGTAGTCTAGTGCTCTGATCCAGCTGAGCTACGGGCGCATTGCAATGGCGTCAAACGCGTTTGCAGCGCCCTGTTAGTATGGCGCAGGCTCGAATGCAAGCCTGAGATTTCACTTTGCTGATGCCTCCGCACTGTGCCCATTCCTGTCGGGCAAGCAAAGTTCAAATACCGTGCCATTTTCATGCGATTCCAACACGTGCAGTCGCCCCCCATGGGCCTGGGCCAGTTCGGCTGAGATGGCCAGACCCAGCCCCGTACCGCCGCTGCGCGCCGCTGTTTGAAACGCGCCAAAGAGTTTAGAACGGATCGCAGGCGGAATGCCGGGCCCTGAATCCTGCACCTGAACCATCACTTCATGAGCACTGCGCGTGGCACTGATCCGCACTTCATCCAGCGTTTGCGGACGCGTCTCAATGGCCTGCACCGCGTTTCGCGTCAAATTGGTCAGTATACGGACGAGTTGTTCGCGGTCGGCATCCACCGTCAGACTTTTTGGAACTGCGTCAACAAATGTGATGCGCGGCGCTTGTAAGCGTAAGGTTTCAAACACCTCATCGACCAGCATTTTGAGCGCCACAACTTCGCGCCGCGGCGGAAGTTCCTGCGCGCGGCCATAGGTGATCGTTTGGTTAAGGAAATTGATGGCCCGGTCGAGCGACGAAATAAGCTTCGGCGCAAAGCGCTGTACGCGTGCATCTTTCACGTCGCCCAAACGATCTGAAATTAATTGTGCTGAAGTGAGCATATTGCGCAAATCATGGCTCACTTTGCTGACGGCGAGACCAAGTGCGGCCAATCTTGTCTTCTGTTGCAGAAGTCCCTGCAACTGTTTTTGCATCGCCTCAAGTTCATGTTCGGCAATACCCAATTCATCGCCGCGAACCGATGGCACAATCACCCGCGAAACATCTTCGGGCTTTTTAGCAAACTCCATCATATTGGATGAAAGCCTTTGCATTGGCCGCACCAAAACCCGGTTCAACGCCGTAAAAATCAAACCCGCCACAATGAATGAAAGCACAACCGAAAGCGCCAGAATACGCAAACCAAAACTCACCATCGCATCGCGCAATGGCCATTCGTGAACAGCAATTTCAATCGACGTGCCCGACATCGCCGGCGGCGTATCGATCACATTGATCAAGCGGTCATGGTCCTGCACCAACACTTTGAACGCGGGCAAGATAGATGTGTAATATTGCCCACCGCGCAGATCGTAAGCCTCTGCCACCACGCCCGGATTGTTAGACCGCAGAACCAGCGAGCGTTTGTCTTCACGCATCACCGCCACGGCTTCAACGCCAGCGCCCATCAGAAGGGCTTCGCGCAACATATCATCCACCTTCTGATCGGGCGCGGCCTCGGTCGCCAAGGCGGCGATTTCGGCCTGTGCGATCCGGGTTTTCAGCCATTGCACGCGAAAGTTTGCAATGGAGGGCAAAAAGATCAGTACTTCGCCCAGCATCACAAAGATGATCGTGAGCGCCAGCACCTTGCCAGAAAGGCCGGTCAATGCATTGCTGCGCATAAGGGTTTGGTTTGGACTCATCGCTAAGCTTTAGCCGAAGATTTTGAGAAGGCCTAGCAGCCGTCGTGTCAATGGTTTTTGCGCCAATCCGGTATAGTTGGTGATGGCCGCGCGTTTGCCGATTTCACTCAGCGTCGGGTAGGGCAGAACCAGATTGGCAAAAGCTGCAATCTTGATCTTCTGCGTCACCGCCAAAACAAAAGGCGCGATCAATTCGCCGGCACTTGCCCCCACAATCGAAGCACCGACGATCACGCCACTTCTGTTCAGCATGATTTTGATCATACCTTTGGTTTTGCTTTCAGCTTGCGCACGATCATTTTCAGAAAAATTCCACTGCAATACTTTTGCAGCATCTGCCGCCGCACAACCCACATGCGCTAATTCTGGATCAGTATAGGTCACCCATGGAATAATATCAGCGCGGTTCTTTACGGGCAGCTTGAACAGCGCGTTGCGAATGATCTGCCCTGCATGATAGCCCGCCACATGGGTAAATTGCAGGCCGCCCGCCACGTCGCCTGCGGCATAGACCGCACGATTGGCCGAACGCAATGACCCATCCACATGAATCCCACGCTGATCATAAGCAACACCAGCAGCCTCAAGATTGAGGCCTTCAACATTGGCCACGCGCCCTGCCGCCACCAAAAGATGCGATCCCAAAATCTGTTCCTCGCCCTTCAACCTGACTGCGATTCCAACTTTGGTCTTGGCCACGCTTTCAATGGCCACGCCTTCGTGGATCACCACACCTTCGGCCCTCAGCGCCTCAAGCACGACAGATGAAAGCTGCGGATCGTCTTTGTTGAGCGCCTTCTGGCTTTCCAAAACGGTGACCTCGCACCCAAGCCGTCGGTGCGCCTGGGCCATCTCCATGCCAATAGGCCCGCCGCCGATAATGATGAGATGCTTTGGCATCACGCGATTCTGAAACAGCGTTTCATTGGTGAGAAAGGCCACATCCTTCAACCCAGGAATCGGTGGCACACCAGCGCGAGATCCCGTGGCAATAACAATCTTGCGCGCTTCATATTTTTGCCCACCAGCCTCTAATGTCCGCACACTGATGAAACGCGCAGGCGCACGCACCACCCGAACGCCCAAGCCCTCAAACCGTTCCACGCTGTCATGCGGCGCAATCTGGGCAATGACCGACTGCACATAATCCATCACCTTGGCGTAATCGACATCAGGCTCCACCGCCGCGATTCCGTAGGGTGCGGAACTGCGCTGGGCCTGCGCTGCTTTGGCCGCAGCAAGCAGAGCCTTCGACGGCACGCAGCCAGCGTTCAAACAATCACCACCCATCGCGCCTTTTTCAAACAATACAACCTTTTCGCCAAATTGTGCAGCCGCCGCGGCAACAGACAGGCCAGCAGAGCCGCCGCCGATAATGGCAATGTCATATATCATGCGAAAATCTTCCATCGCTTCAGCAAAACCGGGATCAGCGCAACGGTGCCCAGTGTTGCAAAGCCCCAAAGCAATTGTGGCGTCACCAAAGCAGTGGCAGAGAGTTCAAAGGGACAAGCCGCCGCCGCGTTTTGCGCCACGCAAGTTTCATGTGCAGCCCGAGCATTGTCAATCACGCTGCCTAAGCCCCGCCCCAGCCAAGCAAACGCATATGATCCGGGAATAATGCCAATAAACGTGGCCAGCGCAAATGTGCCCAAGCGCATCTTGGTAAGCCCTGCTACGGCATTGATTGCAAAAAATGGAAACGCCGGCACCAGGCGCAAAAATAACAAATAGTTGAAAGCATCTTGTTCGAACCCGCGTGACAGCTTCTGTAAAAATGGCCCAGCCCGTTCGGCGATGGCAGCGCCCAATGAGGTCTGCACAATTTTAAATACCGCCACAGCGCCAATCGTTGCCGCCACAATTGTCACTGTTCCGCTCACCGCCCAGCCCAGAACAAAGCCGCCGAGAATGCTCAGCGCGGCAGCACCCGGTAAAGACAGCGCCACCACCAGAACATAAACCACAAAATAAATCGCCACCGCCGCCACCAGATGCAGAGCCACAAAATCATGCAGCATTGCCTCATGTTCGGCGATGCTTTGAAAACTGAGATAGCGTTGAAGCCCCAGCCCAAAACTAAGCGCCATCACACTGGCGAGGCCCAAAAGAGGCAACCAGCGTTTGATGGGCGAGACAGAGGCAGAGGTCATCACATAGGCCGTTCCAGTTTGCATGAACAGACACTTGGCGCTTTTTACGCGAACTGAACAGGGGGTCTCACAGCCTCGTGATAAGGGTTCAAGCCACGTGTGACCAGCGTTAACGGCCAAGCCCTCAATTAACCCGCAAACCCCGGAGCAAAATATCAATCACGGCAGCCTTGGCCAAAGCGCGGTTGGGTGGCTTGTCCAACAAACATTCAATCTGAACCGCAAAATCCGCATAATGCTGTGTCACCGACCAGATCGAAAAAATCAGATGATGTGGGTCAACGGGCTTCAGCTTTCCTTGGTCCATCCAAGTCTGAAACACCGCCGCTTTCTCGTCCACAATCGCGCGCAGCGTCGTGCGCATCGATTGTTTCATTTGCGTAGCACCACTCATCACTTCAATGGCAAACAGCCGCGATGGCAGTGGCTGGTCAAAGGACATATCCATCTTGGCTAAAACATAGGCCTCCAACTCAGTCATCGGATCGCCAGCCACATCAATGGCGATGAATGGATCGAGCCAACCCTCCAGCGTCCGCTGCAACAGCGAAAGGTAAATGTCTTCCTTGCTTTTAAAATAGTAAAGCACATTTGGCTTCGAGAGGTCCGCCTTCGCCGCAATTTGGTCAATCGTGGTGCCATGGAAACCATTGGTGGCAAAGGCTTCCAATGCACAGTCGAGCACCAGCTTTTCGCGGCGCTCCTGAATGCGGGTTTTTTTGGGCGCGGAATCGTCAGAGGTTCTGCTCATCGTCCGACCTTTAATATTTCTGATCGGTCGGTCAAGATTGTTTGATTTTTCATCACATGACAGACCCAACGTTAAGACTGTAACCTATCTGAAAATATTTTACTCTGAGGCCAAGATGAGAATTTAGACTCAGAGTTTCTATTTGGCTTGAGATGCCTGGGCGCGTTACAACCCCAAAGTTGACAATCCCGCCGTTTCTGACCATAAGCAGGCCAACTTTTGCATAACCTTTTGGTTCTGCCCCCGCTTCCATGAAATTAAAACAATAATTTCAAATGCTTGGGCAGATTGTTGGAATCGGAACCATGCCTCAAAAACGTACCTTTCAACCTTCCAGGCTTGTCCGCAAGCGCCGCCATGGTTTCCGCTCGCGCATGTCCACCGTGGGTGGCCGCAATGTGATCCGCCGCCGCCGCGCCAAGGGCCGCGCTCGGCTCTCGGCTTAATACACCACGGCTATCATGCAGCGCATAAAGCGGAGGCAGGATTTCGTTGCCGCCGCCAAAGCTGCTTCGCAAGGCACACCGGGTTTTTTACTGGTGGCGCATTTTCGCGGTGGTGATGCAGCCCCCCGCTTGGGCTTTACATGCACCAAAAAGCTCGGCAACGCCGTGGCAAGGAACCGCATCCGCCGCCGCCTGAAAGAAGCCGCACGCTTGGTATTTGATCGTGTGGCCCGGCCATCTTATGATTATATTTTGATTGGCCGGAGTGCTGCACAGTCGCGGGGCTTTGAAATCCTGCAATCAGACCTTATCTCTGCCGCAACGCGGCTTCATGCCAAAGTTGCACCAAAACAGATGGAAGTAAAATGAGCCAGCCTCAAGCCCCTAAAGTAGACCAGAAGAACATGATGATGGCCGTCTTGCTGTCGATGGTCATCTTCTTCGGCTGGAACTATTTCTATGTCATGCCCAATGCCAAAAAGGCAGAGGAAGCCACCGCCACCCAACAACAAACCGCGCAAATCGCAACCACAGCCGAAGCCACCGTAAAAGATGTGGCAACAGTTTTGGGCGCAACCAAGCGCGTGAAGATCGATACGCCCGAACTTTCCGGTTCCATCAATCTCACCGGCGCGCAATTAGATGATCTTCAGCTGAATCAATATCACGAGAATGTCGATCCAAAGAGCCCGGTCATCACGCTGCTCTCACCCTCGGGCACCAAGAACGCCTATTTTGTCGAAGAAGGCTTTGTGCCAAAGCCCGGCTCCTCTGTGCCTGTTCCAGATTCCAAAACCCAGTGGCAGGTGGCCGATGGTGCAACCCTCACCAGCGACAAGCCATTGAGCCTCACGTGGGACAATGGCGCAGGCTTGAAGTTTGAACGCCTGATTTCGATCAGCGAAGATTATCTCTTCACGGTCAAACAAACGGTCACCAATGCTGGAACCACACCTGTGGACCTTCTCCCCTATGCGCGCGTGCAGCGCCAGGACACGCCCGTTACCGCAGGCTATTGGGTGTTCTACGAAGGTTTGCTGGGCATTCAAAACAGCGGTTTGGAAGAACACAAATATGCCGACCTCAAGAAAAACCCAGATACGCCCGCAACGATTTCAAGCACAGGCGGCTGGCTCGGCTTTACCGATAAATATTGGGCGACCGTTTTAATTCCAGACCAGAAGACCAAGGTGGACAACGCTTATCGCTTTGTCAAAATTCCGGGCCGTGATGGCTATCAAGCCGATACGCTGGCCGAAACACCCCTCACCATCCCCGCAGGTGGCAGCGCTTCTTACGAAGATCATGTCTATGCTGGTGCTAAAGTCGTGGGCACCATCAATGCCGTTTACAGCAAGCATAATTTTGAACGCTTTGACTTGATGATTGATTGGGGCTGGTTCGCGCCGATCACAAAACTGATGTTCTATCTCTTGAGCTTTGTGCACAGCTTTGTCGGCAACTTCGGCGTTGCCATCCTGCTGGTCACGGTTCTGGTCAAAGCCGCCGTCTTCCCATTGGCCAACAAGTCCTATGCCTCGATGAGCAAGATGAAGAACCTGAAACCACAGATGGATGCGCTCAAAGAAAAATATCCTGATGATCGCGCCAAGCAGCAACAAGAAACCATGGAACTTTATAAGCGCGAGAAGGTCAACCCCATGGCGGGTTGCTTGCCCATCTTCGTGCAAATCCCGGTGTTCTTCTCGCTCTATAAGGTCATCCTCACCTCGATCGAATTGCGTCAGGCGCCTTTCGTTGGCTGGATTCATGATCTCTCGGTGCAAGACCCGACAAATCTGTTCAACCTTTTTGGTTTGATCCCCTGGACACCACCGCATTTCTTGATGCTGGGCTTCTTCCCCTTGATCATGGGCATCACCATGTGGGTGCAGATGCGTTTGAACCCAGCACCGCCAGATCCGGTGCAGGCTCAGATGTTTAACTGGATGCCAGTAATTTTCACCTTCTCGCTGGGCGCTTTCCCTGTGGGCTTGGTCATCTATTGGGCCTGGAGCAACTTTCTCTCCATCGTGCAGCAAAGCTACATCATGAAGAAACACGGAACCGAGCTGAACCTCTTTGGCAATATCAAAGACTCATTGCCCTTCACCAAGAAGAAGCCTGCCAGCACGTGAGTGAAACCTTCACCGCAGACCAGATGCAAGCGGGCCGCCAGCTTTTCAATGGCACGGCCCGTTTTCGTTTGGGGGTGGCGGCCATTGAACAACTGCCGCCGGTGCGCAATGTCGAACTCGCTTTTGCGGGGAGGTCAAACGTCGGCAAGTCTTCGCTGATCAATGCGCTGACAGGTGTCAGTGGTCTGGCGCGGGCCTCCAATACACCGGGCCGCACGCGCGAACTCAATTTCTTTGATGTCAGCGATGCCTTCACGCTGGTGGATATGCCGGGCTATGGCTATGCCAAGGCCGCCAAGAAAGACGTGCGCCAGTGGCAGAATATGCTCAAAGCCTATTTACGTGGCCGTGTGGGTCTGACGCGCACGTTTGTTTTGATCGACTCGCGCCATGGCGTGATGACGTCCGACCTTGAGATGTTCGAAATGCTGGATGAAGCCGCCGTTCCCTATCAGCTGATCATCACCAAATGCGACAAGATCAACAAGCATGAACTGGCCGAGCTTGAAACTGAAACCCTCAGCCGGATCAAAAAGCGCGCCGCCGCCATCCAGCGCCTGCACTTGACCTCCGCCGAGAGGGGTTTTGGCATGGACGATCTGCGGGCAGAGGTGGCGGCACTGTTGACCCCGAGCGTCTAGTTTTACTTCGTGAACTCAATCGTGGCACTATCGCCCGAGTCATTGTCCACCACGTCCACATCCAACGCGTCGCCAGTGTCTTTGACAGCTTGAACCTGAACGGTCATCTCGTTGCCATCCGCATCATAAAGCGTCACGGTGTCACCGACGTTGAACACGGTGCCATCATCAGCAGTCACCGCATCGCCCGTGTCCGTGTTCACACCATCCATGGCGAAAACCGGCGTGGCAAAAGCGAACAAGGCAATGGCGAGTGCTGAAACTGTAAGACGCATGTGTGTGGCCCATCCGGTTAAAAGTCTGAATAAGAATTAAGCTATGCTGCCTCAAGCCACAAAACAAATGAAAAATGCATCACATTTCCCTTGTGGCAGAAGCAGATAGCAACAACAGACGCGGCCACACCGTCAATTCCGTCGCGCCCAACTTGCCGATAAAGCGATCACGGCGGTGGACAAAGCGTAAGGCGCGTGGCAAACGAACCCACTATCAATTCAGGCCCCGGCAAGAGGGCCGTAATAAATAATGCGATCCAGGGAGAAGTTTTAAAATGTCGACAACAACCAAAGCCATGCCCATAGCCGGGCAGGGGCTCAATCAGGATGAAAAATTCGTCATCCTAGCCTCATCCACCGGAACCATCTTCGAGTGGTATGATTTTTATCTTTATGCCACGCTGGCGCCGTTCTTTGCCGCGCTGTTCTTTCCGCCGGGCAATGATACCTGGGCGCTTCTGGGTGCTCTTGGTGCCTATGCTGCAGGCTTCCTCGTGCGCCCCTTTGGTGCGCTGTTCTTTGGCCGTCTGGGCGATATCGTCGGCCGCAAATATACATTCCTGGTCACCATCATTCTGATGGGCCTTTCAACTTTTCTCGTCGGCTGCTTGCCAACCTACGCATCAATCGGCGGGCTCGCACCCATCCTCTTGCTGCTGATCCGCTTGACCCAAGGTCTCGCCATCGGCGGTGAATATGGTGGTGCTGCAACTTACGTGGCCGAACATTCGCCAAACGGCCAGCGCGGCTTTGCCACCAGCTGGATTCAAACCACGGCCACGCTCGGCTTCTTCATGTCGTTGATGATCATCGGTTTACTGCGCTACAACATGGATGCTTCGACATTTAAAGAATGGGGTTGGCGCGTGCCTTTCCTGGGCTCAGTCTTCCTGCTCGCCTTCTCACTCTGGATCCGTATGCGGTTAAATGAATCGCCCGTCTTCCAAAAGATGAAAGACGAAGGCCGCAGTTCTACCACGCCCATCCGCGATTCTTTCTTCAAATATCCCAACAACAAACTGGCCTTGCTCGCTTTACTCGGCGCTTGCATGGGCCAAGGCGTCACGTGGTACACCGCGCAGTTTTACGCGCTCTTCTTCATCAATGGCCCCCTGAAGGCGGATTGGTGGGTAGGCTACACCGTCCTCGGCTTTGCTGTGCTGCTGTCAACACCACTTTTTGTCGTCTTCGGCAGATTGTCGGATCGTATCGGTCGCCTGCCACTGATTGTGGGCGGCTGCGCCTTGGGCGCGTTGTGCATTTTCCCGGCTTTCCATTTGCTGTCACAGGCGGTGAACCCGGAACTTGATGCCTTCAACGCCGCCAACCAGTCCAAGATTGTGGTGACGGCTGATCCCGCCCAATGCCATTTTACAATTTTCCCTGTGGCGGGTTGGACCACGCAGGGTGACTGCGACAAAGCCAAAGCCATCCTCACGTCGAACGGCATCGCCTTCACTTCGGCTGAAGGCGCTGCGGGTTCCAAAGTCACGCTGTCGGTTGGCGACGCTAAAGTTGAAGGCGTCTCGCCCTTCGGCTGGCAAAAAGCTTTGGCCGATGCCGGCTATCCACACTTCAAAGCCAGCGCCGCTGATCTGACGCTGACCAAGGACCAGACCGACGCTTTGGTGAAAGCCCAGGCCGATAAGGCCGCCGCTGTCACCGCCAAGGACGCGCTCGCCACCAAGGCCGCAGGCGACGCGATTGAAAAGCTGGTGAACGAAGTGCGCAAAGCCACAGACGCAACGGCCAAGCCGCTGGGCCCCATCAACAGCATTGCCGCACCAACGGTGGGTGCCGACGGTGCCTCGACCCTGAAAGTGCAGCAAGTGACAGGCACAACCGCCAAGGCCTTAAGCTTCGGCCAATATGTTGAAGCCATCGCCGTCTGCCTTTTCCTCATGGCGATTGCCTGCATGATCTACGGCCCCATCGCCGCTTTCCTGGTGGAAATGTTCCCCTCGAACATTCGTTACACGTCCATGTCGCTGCCCTATCACATCGGCAACGGCTGGATGGGCGGCCTTCTGCCACTCACCGCGACCGCCTATGTGGCCTATAACGGCGGCGTCTTCGCAGGCCTGTGGTATCCCGTAATTTTCGCCGGCATCTGCGCGATTATCGGATTTTTCTTCCTCAAAGATACCAAGGATGTCGATATCGCGAAGACGTAATTGCACTTAAAAAAACCAAAAGCCCCGCAAAAATACGCGGGGCTTTTTACATCTCATTCGCCGGCTTAAATATTTCGGTGACAGTGCATTCAATTGTATTAAATGCACTGTCACCGAATTAGACCTGAATTAAACCCACTAACATTTGACCTGGGCGGGTCAAGCCCGCCGATGGAGAGTTACTTAGAATTCCTCCCTAACAACTCATCCCTCATCGCAGACACCGCGTTGGCGTGGGCATCGAAGCCTTCGTATTTAGCCAAGGCTTGAGCGTGCTTTGCCAGCGTGGCGTAACCTTCCGCCGTCACCTCGGCAATCGTCGTGCGCTTCATGAAATCGAACACTGAAAGGGCCGAAGCGGTTTTGGCCCAACCGCCGGTGGGTAGCACGTGGTCTGGCCCGATCACATAATTGCCCAGCGTGGTTGGCGTGTGTTGGCCCAGCAGAATTTCGCCGGCGTGTTTCAATTTATCGAGATAGCGGTGTGGGGTTTGCGATAGTACTTCCAAATGTTCGGGCGCATAGTCATTGCAGAAAGCAATCGCCTCGCCTTCATCGCGCGCCAGCACGATGCCGCCCAAGGGGCCGCTCAAAACTGCCGAAGCAAATTCGGCACGCTGCGGGCTCATCTTGGCCAAGTAAGTGGGCAGGGCCGCCAAGGCTTCATCGGCCACGCGTTTCGACCAGGTGACGAGGTAGGCCGAACTATCCGGCCCGTGTTCGCTTTCCACCAGCAGATCAAGGGCGGCCAATGCGCCACTCACTGAGTCATCTGCCAGCACGATTACTTCCGATGGCCCGGCGGGAGAACCCACGTCGATCAAGTGCGAGACGAGGCGCTTTGCGGCGGCCACCCAGGGGCTGCCGGGGCCCACCACTTTTGCCACGCGTGGGATCGTCTTGGTGCCGTAAGCTACGGCGGCGATGGCTTGTGCGCCGCCTGCTTTATAGACAGCGTCCACGCCTGCCATGCGCGCGGCCACGAGAGTTGCATCATCAATTTTGCCATTGGGGCCGGGTGGGGTGATGATGATCACACGCTCCACACCGGCCACTTTGGCGGGGATCGAGGTCATCATCGCTACGGATGGGAAGGCACCTTTGCCGCGCGGAACATAACAGGCTACGGATGGAATGGCACTCCACCTTTCGCCGCCGAAGGCACCGGGAGAAACTTCCATCATCCATTTTTCTTCGGGTTTCTGGCGCTGGTGAAAGGTGCGGATGTTGGTGGCAGCAAATTCCATTGCGGCTTTCACATCGGGGGCCAGAGTGCGTTCGGCCTCGGCGTAATCCTCGGGCGTGGCGGTGAGGGCATCGGCAGTGACGGGCGATTTATCGAATTGGTTAGCAAACCGCGCCAAGGCCACGTCGCCTTCTTCACGCACAGCGGCGATGATGGGTTTTACCTTAGTTTCAAAATCTGAAAGATCGCCTTCCACACGTGTCATTAGGTTGCGACGTTGTTCGGCTGTGAGTTTTGAAAGTTCATGAAAATTGATTTTGCGAGTCATACACAGCATTTGCGGCAGTGGCGGCTTGAATGCAATATCAACGCGGCGCGGGGCCGGTATGCAACATCACCTTGGGGCAGGGCCAGTGGACCCGCGCACGATCAGGTCCACGCCCCACAATTCTTGCGGCATCTCGCCGTCAGGATTTTCGATGCGTTCTAAAAGCAACTCAGCCACTCGGCTGCCGGCGGCGCGGATGGACGAGCTTGTGGTCGTCAACGCCGGCACCAAGCCTTCAGCATTCAAAAACGGCAAGCCGTCATCATGCGCGATCATCGATACATCCTTGCCCACCGCCAAGCCAAGCTCATAGGCCGCACGCATGGCACCCGAGACCAGCAACATCGAGGACAAAACCAAAGCCGTGGGCCGTTTTGGAAGTTGCAGAATGCGCTTGCTCTGGCGATAGCCATTTTCTTCCGTCATCACGCCGCTGAACATAATCGCCGGATCAACCACCAATCCTTTGTCGCGCAAAGCGTTTTCATAGCCCTGCCGCCGATGGAATGCGAAAGTGAGTTTTTCCTGGCCGTTCAGAAGTGCAATCCGTTGATGCCCAAAATCAGTGAGCAGCTTGGTGGCCTTGTGAAAGGCGCCGCGATTGTCAATATCAAGCCACGGATAGCCCGTTTCCTGATCACCCACGCGCCCATGCACGATATAGGGCAGCTTCAGTTGACTGAGCAAAGCAATGCGCGGGTCATCCACGTGGCTGCCCTGCACCACAACGCCATCGACCGCACCACCTTCCGCATAGCGCCGATAAACCGACATCTCATCTTCCTGCCCCCCGGCATGAAGCAATGTCTCAAAACCCAGGCTGGTATAAACATCCGCAGCGCCAGCCACGAAATCTGAAAACAACGGGTCAATCATCACCGTGCGATCAGATGGAAAGACATAGCCAATGGCATGGGCACGCCCCGTGGCCAATCGTCTGGCGTGCGCGTTGGGCCGATAGCCCAGCCGGTGCGCCTCATCCACCACCCGCTTGCGGGTCGTTTCGCCAACCTCTGGGTATCCGTTCAAAGCCCTGCTGACTGTCGTCGGAGACAGGTTCAGATGTTGCGATAATTCTTTGAGATTCATCGAGATTTTTCCATCAAATCATCCAAAGCGCTTTCAATTTATAACTCTGCGGCTCAGCAAAACACTATTGCGCTTTTGACCAATTGGGCAAGAACTATATTATATTCAATAATTTTCTTGACGTTTCTATTCGGCATGATAGCTTCAAAGGCCTCAAAGCGGTTTGGGAAATCCTGCGTAACTATAAAGTCAGGGTGCTCGTGCCGTTGGTTCTGGGAGGACCGTCTTGGGAGCACGCTGTTTTATGAAGGCGTTGCATTCGTGCCGTAAACCTCCTGCCGTTGAGACGACATCAACCTTTGGAGGATCCTCTATGAAAATCAAAACTGCGCTCACTGCAGCCCTGTTGGGCATGAGCCTCTTGGCCGCCAAGGCCGTAGCCGTGGACATCAACATGGTGTCTGGCGCAACGGGTGGCGATCTTGCTTTCGACCAAGCCAAGTTCGCTGACTTTGCAAAAGAAACCGGCATCAACGTTAAGATTGTTCCGATGCCTTCTTCGACCACCGACCAGTTTGGCCAATACAAGCTTTGGCTCGCTGCCGGCAACGCCGACATTGACATTTATCAGACTGACGTCATCTGGGCCCCACAGCTGGCTGACCAGCTGGTTGATTTGACCGACGCCGCCAAGGACGTGGTGAAGGATCATTTCCCATCGATCATCCAATCGCAGACTGTGAATGGCAAGCTCGTTGCCATTCCAGTGTTCACCGATGCTCCGGCCCTCTATTACCGCAAGGACCTGTTGGACAAGTATAAGCTTGCCGCACCAAAAACCTGGGACGAAATGGCCAAAGATGCCAAGACAGTTATGGACGGTGAAAAGAATGCTGACCTGCAAGGTTTTGTGTTCCAGGGAAATGCCTACGAAGGCCTGACCTGCGACGCCCTGGAATGGGTAAAGTCCAATGGCGGTGGCCAGATCGTTGAGCCAGATGGCAAGATCTCGATCAACAACCCCAAGGCTGCTGAAGCCATTGAACGTGCCAAAGGCTGGGTTGGTTCAATCTCGCCAAAGGGCGTTTTGGCCTATCAGGAAGAAGAAAGCCGTGGCGTTTGGCAAACC
>JAYWAB010000046.1:0-3958 GCA_043782835.1 Aestuariivirga sp. | reverse complement strand
GTCGGTCTTCAGCCGCATCAGGATGACTTGTGCCTCCGGGTCACCCAGCCGCACGTTGAACTCCACCACGCGTGGGTTGCCCGCGCCATCGATCATCAGCCCGGCATACAGAAAGCCGCCGAACGGCTGGCCGTCGGCGGCCATGCCGGCGATGGCCGGCAGCACGATTTCGTGCATCACGCGGGCATGCACATTGGGCGTCACCACGGGGGCCGGCGAATAGGCACCCATGCCACCGGTGTTTGGCCCCGTGTCGCCTTCACCCACGCGCTTGTGGTCCTGCGCAGTGGTCAGCGGTAAAACATCCTTGCCGTCCGACAACACAAAGAAACTCGCTTCCTCGCCTTCGAGGAATTCTTCAATCACACATTCACCAGCACCAAAGCGCCCGTCAAAAATATCGCGCAACGCGTCTTCGGCCTCAATCAGTGTCATTGCGACGGTGACACCTTTGCCGGCCGCCAAGCCATCGGCTTTCACGACAATGGGCGCGCCAACTCCAAGCAAATAAGCCAGAGCTGGGGCTTCAGCCTTAAAACGCTGATAGGCCGCTGTGGGAATATTATACGTGGCGCAGATGTCCTTGGTGAAACCCTTGGAGCCTTCGAGTTGGGCCGCAAACTGATCTGGCCCAAAGGCCTTGATACCCGCCGCAGCGAGATCATCCACCAGCCCTGCCACCAAAGGTGCTTCTGGCCCCACGACCACAAAATCAATGGCGTTGGACTTGCAAAAATCAATGACAGCGGCATGGTCCGTCACCTTCACGCTCACCAGCGCGGCCAACGTCCCAATCCCTGGATTGCCCGGTGCGGCATAGAGCTTCTTCAGCCGTGGTGATTTGGCCAGCGCGTAAGCCAGCGCATGTTCGCGGCCACCCGAACCGATCAGAAGCACGTTCAATGAATCGTTTTGCATCATGGCCCCTCTATCTGGCATGATGTGCCCTCAATTCAAGGGAATCTTCCACCTGACCAATTTATCTGATTATGATCCTGAAACTGGCGAAATCCTCGAAGCGCCAAAATCAAACCAAACGGAGCAGTCTGTCAGTGAGCTTTCCCACGCCCTGAAACGCACGTTAGAGGATCGTTTTGGCCAAGTGCGGGTGCGCGGCGAAATATCGGGCTACAAAGGCGCACATTCTTCCGGCCACTGCTATTTTTCGCTGAAGGATGAAGGTGCCAAGCTTGATGCGATTATCTGGCGCGGGTCTTTCACGCGCCTGCGCGCCAAAATGCAAGACGGGCTGGAAGTGATCGCTACAGGCAAGATCAGTTCCTACCCCAACAAATCCAGTTATCAAATCATCATCGAAAATATCGAGCCCGCAGGCGCAGGCGCTTTGATGGCGTTGCTCGAAGAGCGGCGTAAAAAATTGGCGGGCGAAGGGCTTTTTGATGCCGAGCGTAAGCGGCCTTTGCCCTATTTGCCGCAGCTGATCGGCATCATCACCTCCCCGACAGGTGCGGTTATCCGCGATATTCTGCACCGCCTGAATGATCGCTTCCCGCGCCATGTCATCGTCTGGCCCGTGCGTGTACAGGGTGAAACAGCGGCAGCAGAAGTGGCCGCCGCGATACACGGGTTCAACGCCATGGCGCAAACGCCAGACCTGCTCATCGTCGCCCGTGGCGGTGGTTCGCTGGAAGACCTCTGGCCCTTCAACGAAGAAAGTGTTGTGCGTGCCGCGGCGGAAAGTCAAATCCCGCTTATTTCTGCGATCGGCCATGAAACTGATACGACATTGCTTGACCATGCCGCTGATTGGCGCGCCCCCACACCAACCGCAGCCGCCGAACGCGCCGTGCCGGTGCGCGCTGATTTGATTGCCGAACTCGCCAGCCTCAATGCCCGGCAAAAGCGCGGCCTGTCGCGGGTTTTCTCGGAGGTAAAGTTGCGCCTGCAATCTGCCGCCCGGGCGTTGCCTAATCCCGATACGATTTTGGGTCTCGCCCGTCAAAGACTGGATGGGGCAGGGGCAAAGTTGCCCCGTGCCTTGAAAGCCAATCTGCAAACGCACAGCGTGTCACTGGCGCGCCAATCGGGCCGCCTCAATCTGGGTCCGTTGCAACTGCGCACGCGCGAAAGCCGCCGCCGTATCGGCGAACTGCACCAGCGCAGCGCGCGTGGCCTCAACCAATTTATCACCAAAACGCGCGATAGGCTTTCGACGGAAACAAAGCTCATGGCCGCGTTGGGCTATAAATCAGTTCTCGCCCGAGGCTTTGCCGTGATCCGTGACAGCGCAGGCCAACCCTTGCGCGGCGTCGCAAAGATTGCAGACGGGACGGCGCTTCAAATTGAAATGCATGACGGCCAAATGGCGGCCCTCGCCAAACCCGCGAAGAGCCAAGGCAAGCTCTTTTAATTGAACACTGCGCAGGCTATATCCAAGCAATGAACTTTCACGGCAACCCCATTCCGCCACAACGCGAAGCCAAGCTGCGATTTCTCGACGCCGATTTTCAGGTGCTGCGCGAAGGCGAATTTGTCCGTTGTGCTGTTACGGGCGACCCGATCCGCGTCGATGACATCCGCTATTGGAGTGTCGATCGCCAGGAAGCCTATAAATCAGCGCGCGAAAGCCTGACTGCCGAACAACGCAAGTTGAAATCGATTTAATAAGGCCGCAATATTTCCTTGACGTGATTGACCATGAGCGACTCGCTGCGCTGATAATATGGCACCCATTGTTCCTCGCAGAACACCGCAAGATTGCCCAAAATCAAAATCCATTGGAGCACATAGCTGGCATTGCGGCGCATACTGCCTTTGCCGCGGCCCTGACGAAAAATGATAATCATCATGATGATAGTATTGACGATGAGAACCTGAAAAAGAATGGTTGGATGACCCGAGGTTAAAAAAATCTCGATGTCTTTCAAATTCAATGACAGCAGAAAGTCATGCATAGCAATCTCCGGGCGTGGGTTGCGCGAAGAATAGAACCCCACACAACCAAAATGTGTTCGCTGAAACAATAGACCCCCGTCCCGCAGTCTGATCGACGAACGTCTCAGCGAAATTCGATTAGCACGGCAGAATTAATGAAACCTTGCTTTCGCTGCCCCCTTGGCATTAACCAAGCCCCGGGCCTATAGGGGGTTCTTTGAAATGGAGAGACTGCGATGAATGCGAAGTGGACACCTGAAACATGGCGCAATTTGCCTGTGATGCAGGTGCCGGATTATCCCGATGCTGCCAAACTGATGGCGGTTGAAGCCCGTTTGGCTGGGTTTCCGCCACTGGTTTTTGCAGGTGAGGCCCGCAAGCTGAAGAAAAAGCTGGCTCGGGTTTCCGAAGGCAAAGGCTTCTTGTTGCAGGGTGGCGATTGTGCCGAAAGCTTTGCTGAACATTCGGCAGATAATATCCGGGATTTCTTCCGTGTCTTTTTGCAAATGGCCGTGGTGCTCACTTTTGGTGCGGGCGTTCCCATTGTTAAAGTGGGCCGCATTGCGGGTCAGTTCGCCAAACCACGCTCTTCGCCTACCGAAACGATCAGTGGCATCGAATACCCGATTTACCGAGGTGACATTGTCAACGAAGCGGAAGCGACTGTGGCAGGCCGCGTGCCCGATCCTGAGCGCCAGATCATGGCCTACCGCCAATCCGCAGCAACGCTGAATTTGTTGCGGGCCTTTGCACAAGGTGGCTATGCCAATCTTGAACATGTGCACAAGTGGACGCTGGGATCCCTGAAAGATTCGCCGGCCTCAGCGCAATATCAAGAATTGGCGGATCGGATTACGGAAACGCTAAACTTCATGCGCGCTTGCGGCATTACCGCAGAAACCGCGCCGCAGCTGCGGTCGACTGATTTCTTCACCAGCCACGAAGCGTTGCTGCTGGGTTATGAGCAAGCCATGACGCGGGTGGATTCTACGAGCGGTGATTACTACGCCACGTCCGGCCACATGCTGTGGATCGGTGATCGTACCCGCCAGCCCGATCATGC
>JAYWAB010000045.1:0-3188 GCA_043782835.1 Aestuariivirga sp. | reverse complement strand
TATCTCGTTTGATGTTGAGCTGATCACACCGATTGCCATGGAAGAAAAGCTGCGCTTTGCCATCCGCGAAGGCGGCCGCACCGTTGGTGCCGGCGTTGTTGCTAAGATTTCGGATTGATAGGTAAAGACATGCAACGCCAAAATATCCGCATCCGCCTCAAGGCCTTTGATCATCGCATTCTCGATAACTCGACGAAAGAGATCGTCAATACGGCCAAGCGTACAGGTGCCCAAATTCGTGGCCCGGTGCCTTTGCCGACACGCATTGAAAAATTCACGGTGAACCGTTCACCGCACGTGGACAAGAAAAGCCGCGAACAGTTCGAAATCCGTACCCATCTGCGCGTTCTCGATATTGTTGATCCGACCCCACAAACGGTTGATGCCTTGATGAAGCTGGATTTGGCTTCGGGTGTTGACATCGAAATTAAGCTCTAACGAGCTTTTTGAAATCAAGCTCTGACGAGCTTTTTGAAATTAAGCTCTCACGAGCTCACTGAGGAGAAGACGATGCGTTCTGGCATCATCGCAAAAAAACTGGGCATGACCCGGATTTATACGGAGGAGGGAGCAGCTGTTCCTGTGACCGTATTAAAAGTCGATAACGTTCACGTTATCGGGCACAAGACGGCTGAGAAGCATGGCTATACAGCTGTGCAGCTTGGCTCCGCCACGCCGAAGATCAAGCGCCTGACCAAGGCCGATCGTGGTGTGTTTGCTGCGGCTAAAGTGGAACCCAAGCGCAAGCTTCAGGAATTCCGCGTTTCGGTTGATGGCTTGATGCCTGTTGGTGCTGAAGTGACGGCTGATCATTTCGTCGCCGGACAGTTTGTCGATGTGACGGGCACGTCCAAGGGTAAGGGTTTCCAAGGCGGTATCAAGCGTTGGAACTTCTCTGGTCTGCGCGCCACACACGGTGTTTCGGTGAGCCATCGTTCGATTGGTTCGACGGGTAACCGTCAGGACCCCGGCAAGGTGTTCAAGAACAAGAAGATGCCTGGTCATTTGGGTTCTGAAACAGTCACGACAATGAATATTGTTGTGGTTCGTACAGATAAAGAACGTGGCCTGATCCTGGTTAAGGGTTCGGTTCCCGGTTCGCAGGGTGGTTGGGTTTCAGTGCGTGATGCTGTGAAGCGCAAGCTTCCCGACGCAGCGCCAAAGCCCGGCGCTTTCACTGCCGCTTCGGCACAAGGTTGAGGCTTGAAACATGAAGCTTGATGTAAAAACACTAGAAGACGCCAAGGCAGGCACGGTTGACGTGTCAGACGCCATTTTTGGTCTTGAGCCGCGCGCGGATATTTTGCACCGTGTGGTAACCTGGCAGTTGAACAAGCGCCAACAGGGCACCCACCAGGCAAAATCGCGCGGCGAAATCAACCGCACGACGCATAAGCTTGGCAATCAAAAAGGTGGCGGCACGGCCCGCCACGGTTCCAGAAAGTCGGGCATTTTTGTTGGCGGCGGCAAGGCCTTTGGCCCGCGCTTCCGCAGCCATGAAACGGCTTTGAACAAGAAGATCCGCGCCCTAGGTTTGCGCCATGCGCTGTCTGCGAAGGTCAAGTCTTCAGAGTTGATCATTCTCGATAAGGCCGATCTCAAAACCTACAAGACCAAGGATGTGAAAGCCGTCTTTGCAAAATTGAACCTCACCAATGCGCTGATCATCGATGGCGCTGTGGTCAATGAAGGTTTTGCCAAAGCCGCACGCAACGTCATCAATATCGACGTGCTGCCCATTCAAGGCATCAATGTGTACGACATTCTGCGCCGCAAGAACCTGGTTCTCACCAAGGCTGCTGTGGAAGCATTGGAGGCTCGATTTAAATGAGCAAAGAACATTATTATTCGATTATCAAAAGCCCTTCGATCACTGAAAAGGGCACGATGATTGCAGCCACGAACACGCATGTGTTCAACGTTGCTTTCCGCGCCACCAAGCCACAGATCAAGGCCGCCATTGAAGGCCTGTTCGGTGTCAAAGTGAAAGCTGTGAACACATTGGTTCGCAAGGGCAAACTGAAGCGCTTCAAAGGTCGCCCGGCGCTGCTTTCGGATCGTAAGAAGGCTTATGTAACTCTGGTCGATGGCGAACGCCTCGACGTGACGACAGGACTGTGAGTTTAGCATGGCACTGAAAACATTTAATCCCACAAGCGCTGGCCGTCGCCACCTCATTCAGGTGGACCGCAGCCATCTGTTCAAAGGCAAGCCCGTCAAGGCTTTGACCGAAGGTCAGAATGCCAATGGTGGCCGTGGCAACACGGGCCGGATCACTTCGCGCCGCAAGGGCGGAGGACACAAGACTGCTTATCGTTTGATTGATTTCAAGCGCACCAAGCATGACATGCCCGCCATTGTGCAACATTTGGAATATGATCCAAACCGCACCGGCTTTATTGCATTGATCAAGTATGAAGACGGTACGTTGTCTTACATCTTGGCACCGCAGCGTTTGGCCGCTGGCGACTCCGTGATCTCCGGCAAGCTTGTCGACGTCAAGCCCGGCAATGCCATGGAAATCGGTTCGGTTCCAGTCGGCACGGTGGTGCACAATGTGGAAACCAAGCCCGGCTCCGGCGGTTCGCTTTCGCGCGCTGCGGGCACCTATGCGATGGTTGCCGGTCGTGATGGTGGCAATGTCATCATCCGCCTGAAATCTGGCGAAACGCGCTTGGTTCCAGCCAACTGCATGGCTTCGGTTGGTGCCGTATCCAACGCCGACCATATCAACGAAGTGGTTGGTAAAGCTGGTCGTTCGCGTTGGAAGGGGGCTCGTCCTGTGTCACGCGGTATTGCGCGTAACCCGGTTGACCATCCCAACGGCGGCCGTACTAATGGCGGTAAGCATTGGGCGACGCCTTGGGGCAAGCCCACCAAGGGTTACAAGACTCGTGTGAATAAAAGAACTTCAAAGATGATCGTGCGCTCGCGCCATGATCGCAAAAAAGCGAATTAAGGGGTAAGCCAATGGCACGCTCAGTTTGGAAAGGCCCGTTCGTCGACGGGTATATTTTAAAGAAGGCCGAGGCCGTTCGCGGCCAGCGCAACCAGGCGATTAAAACCTGGAGCCGCCGCTCGACCATTCTGCCGCAATTTGTGGGCCTGACCTTTCAGGTGCACAATGGCAACAAGTTTATTCCTGTTCACGTGAACGAGGAAATGGTGGGGCATAAGCTTGGCGAATT
>JAYWAB010000044.1:0-2190 GCA_043782835.1 Aestuariivirga sp. | reverse complement strand
CAAGGAAGGCGATATCGTCAAGCGCACCGGCGCCATCGTGGAAGTTCCCGTTGGCAAGGAATTGCTGGGCCGCGTGGTTGACGCTTTGGGCAACCCGATCGATGGCAAAGGCCCGATCAAGTCCAAGACGCGCATGCGCGTGGATGTGAAAGCGCCCGGCATTATTCCACGCAAATCGGTGCATGAACCGATGTCAACCGGCCTCAAGGCGGTTGATGCTTTGATCCCTGTTGGTCGTGGCCAGCGCGAATTGATCATTGGTGACCGTCAGACTGGCAAGACCGCCATCATTCTCGACACCATTCTCAACCAAAAGCCCATTCACATTTCTGGCCCTGAAAAAGAAAAGCTCTATTGCGTTTACGTCGCTTGCGGCCAGAAGCGCTCCACCGTGGCCCAGTTCGTCAAGATTTTGGAAGATGCCGGTGCGATGGAATATTCCATTGTTGTTGCGGCCACCGCTTCAGAATCCGCTCCCATGCAATATCTTGCCCCCTTCACCGGCTGCACCATGGGCGAATATTTCCGCGACAATGGCATGCATGCCTTGATCGCCTACGACGATCTTTCCAAGCAGGCTGTGGCTTATCGCCAGATGTCTTTGTTGTTGCGCCGCCCGCCGGGCCGCGAAGCTTATCCTGGCGACGTGTTCTATCTCCACTCTCGTTTGCTGGAACGCTCGGCCAAATTGTCGGACGCCAAGGGCTCGGGTTCACTGACGGCGCTGCCTGTCATTGAAACGCAAGCCAATGACGTGTCGGCCTATATTCCAACCAACGTGATCTCGATCACTGACGGTCAGATCTTCCTTGAAACCGATTTGTTCTATCAGGGCATTCGCCCTGCGGTGAACGTCGGCCTCTCGGTTTCACGCGTCGGCTCTGCCGCGCAGGTGAAGGCGATGAAGCAGGTTGCCGGCAAGATCAAGGGCGAGTTGGCGCAATACCGCGAAATGGCGGCCTTTGCCCAGTTCGGTTCTGACCTTGATGCGTCCACGCAGAAACTTTTGAACCGTGGCGCACGCCTGACGGAGCTTTTGAAGCAGGCGCAATTCTCGCCGCTCAAGACGGAAGAGCAGGTCGTGTCGATCTATGCTGGTGTCAATGGCTATCTCGATACGCTGCCTGTCACCAAGGTGCGTGATTTTGAAGATGGTTTGCTGCGCTTGTTCCGCGACAAGCACAAGGACATCCTCGAAGCCATTCGCAGCGAAAAGCAGATTTCGGATGTTACCATGCCGAAGCTGAAGGCCGCTGTTGATGCCTATGCCAAGAGCTTTGTGTAAGGCTTAAACGATGGCCAGTCTCAAAGACCTTCGCAACCGCATCGCCTCGGTCAAGGCGACACGCAAGATCACCAAGGCCATGCAGATGGTGGCGGCGGCGAAATTGCGTCGCGCTCAGGAAGCCGCCGTGGCCGCGCGCCCCTATTCGGAGCGCATGGCCGTGGTGTTGGCCAATTTGTCGAGTGCAGTGGCGGGCCGTGATGGCGCGCCGAAACTTCTCGCCGGCACCGGCAAGGACCAGACCCATCTCTTGGTGGTTTGCACCGCAGAGCGCGGGCTTTGCGGCGGGTTCAATTCTTCGATTGCGCGATTGGCGCGCGAACACGCCGACAAGCTCATTGCCCAAGGCAAGACGGTGAAGATTTTCACCGTCGGCAAGAAGGGCAATGACGCGCTGCGCCGGGTCTATGGCAAATATATTACCGAGGCTGTCGATTTTCGTGGCCAAAAGGCTGTGCAATATGAAAACGCCACAGGCGTTGCCAATAAGGTGATCGCGCTGTTTGGCGAAGGCGCGTTTGATATTTGCACTTTGTTCTTCGCCGAATTCAAATCGGTGATTGCTCAGAAGCCAACGGCTTTGCAAATGATCCCGGCGGCTGTTTCGGGGGCCAAGGCTCCTGAACTTGGCGGCGCTGTTTATGATGTGGAACCGGAAGAAGAAGCCATTTTGGCTGAACTTTTGCCACGTAACATCTCTGTGCAAGTATTCAGAGCACTTCTTGAAAATGCCGCCTCTGAACAAGGCGCGCGCATGAGTGCCATGGACAATGCCACGCGCAACGCTGGCGACATGATCAACAAGCTGTCGATCAAATATAATCGTCAGCGCCAAGCCCAGATTACCAAAGAACTCATCGAAATCATTTCCGGCGCGGAAGCGCTGTAAGACTTTAGAAGGAACC
>JAYWAB010000043.1:0-2302 GCA_043782835.1 Aestuariivirga sp. | reverse complement strand
GCGCACGCCACTCCTCCGCCACGGCTTCGGCCATCGCCGCCGTGGGCAGGGCGAGTTTCTTCTTCATCGGCGTTATCACCACGCGTCCGTCGAGAAGGATAGAGTGATCGTCGCCTATTGTGACAATCTTGTAGAAACGCCTCGGCAAAGGCCGATTAATGCGTTCCTGCGATAGACGCTCCCAACGCTGATCGGCGGTTTCATCAGTCATCAAATCGGCTCGCGTCAAAACCCAGCTTGGCAAAAGTTTCAGTCATGTGTGCTGGCAATTGTGCCGTCACATCCACCACGCCTTCGCGCGGATGAGGGAACTGAATGCGCCGGGCGTGCAAGTGCAGGCGGTTAGTGATTCCATCCGGGATACCAATGTCACCGCCATATTTGTCATCGCCCAGGATCGGCGCGCCAATGTGATGCATATGAGCGCGCAATTGGTGCTGCCGTCCAGTTAACGGCTTCAGTGACATCCAAGCCAGGCCTTCTGCCTTATCCAACAGAGCATATTGGGTGATGGCACGCTGTTCGTCTTCCTCCTCGCCCGGCTTGGAAGCGCGCATGCGGTCCCCCTCATCACTCCGAGCCTTGATCAATGCCACATCGATCTTGCCTTGGGGCGGCTTGGGAACGCCTTTCACGACGGCCCAATAGGTCTTCTTCACATTGCGTGTGGCAAAGAGCTTACCCAGCGAAGCCGCCACGGCACGGCGCTTGGCGATGACAATCACACCTGATGTGTCGCGGTCCAGGCGGTGCACCAGCAATGGGCGTTCTTTCAATTCAGCACCCAGCCCCATCAACAAGCCATCGAGATGCGTGTGGGTTTTGGTGCCGCCCTGCACGGCAAAGCCTGAGGGCTTGTTGAGCACGAAGAGAGCCTGATCTTCATGCAGGATCATGGATTGGAAAAGCGCGCGCTCTTTCGTCGTGAGCGGCTTCACATCTTCTTTGGGCGCATCGGCGGGCCGCGTATCAAAAGCCAAAGGTGGAACGCGAATTTCCTGCCCCTTCACAAGGCGCGTGCTGGTTTTCACCCGCCCTGCCCCCACGCGCACCTGGCCTGTGCGTGTCAGTTTGTTGAGATAAGCGAAAGTCACTTGTGGGAAATGCAGCTTGAACCAGCGATCCAACCTCATGCCCTCTTCATCGGCAGAGACTTCATGACGCTTCACCTCGCTCATGCGAGCAGCGCCCGCACCAGCCAGAGACCTGCAAAACAGGCGATGAGAGAAAGCGCCACCGAAGCCAGTGCATAACCCGCAGCACCCACCATGTCGCGCCGTTCAACCAGCAAGGCAAAATCCAGCGCGAAAGCCGAGAAAGTGGTATAGCCACCCAGAATGCCCGTGGTGAGGAAAAGGCGTGTCTCGTTCGAAACATTGAGGCGAAGCGCCATCAATTCCGTAAGTGCCCCCATGATGAAACAGCCTGTGATATTGACAGCCAAGGTGTGCCAGGGAAACTCTGACCCTGCCACGCGGGCCACACCTACGTTCATTCCATAACGGGCCGCCGCGCCCAGGCCACCGCCCAGAAATACAAGCAGATAATTCATCAGAACCAACCCTTGCGCCTGAAATAGTAAATGGGCAGCAGTGCCGAAGCGATCATCAGAACGACGGCGTAGGGATAGCCTACTTCCCACTGCAATTCTGGGATCGACTTGAAATTCATGCCATAGATCGAGGCTATAAGTGTAGGCGGTAGGAAGGCCACAGAGGCTACCGTGAAAATCTTGATGGTGTTATTCTGCTCGATTGAGATCAGGCCCAGAACGGCATCGAGCAGGAATGAAATTTTCCCGTTCAGAAAGCCGGCATGGTCGGTCAGCGAGGTGACGTCGCGCTGCACAACCTTGATACGCGCAAGGGCCTCGCGCTTTGGTTTGCCAGTAGGCAAATGATCCACCACCGCTTGGGCAAAGGCCATCATGCGCGAGATGGAGACCAGACTTTCGCGCATCTTGGAGGTGAAATCTCCCTCCTCGCCCACCTTGCCTAAAAGGGCCTCCAGGTTTTTCGGCTTGAGCCGTTTGCGCGGCGCGTCCTGCTTGCGAATGAAGGACGTGGCGAAAACCTGGCGTGACGTGTCTTCTACAATTGCACCCACGCGTTCCAGATGGTCGGCGGCCCTGTCAACCACGGCTTCAATCAGGCTAATGAACACCCCCCAAGGATCATTGCCGGTTGCGTGGCGCATGGCCTGTTTAATGTATTGGGGAAAGGCCTGCGGATGATGATAACGAATGGTAATCAGCTGGCTGTCCTTGATGATGAAGGTGACGGGCGATGATTCCGGCCTGTCG
>JAYWAB010000042.1:0-13225 GCA_043782835.1 Aestuariivirga sp. | reverse complement strand
CACAGTTCTGCCGGGTTTTTGTTTGATGCGGTCTATTGTGGCTGTCAGCACAGTGCTAGAACGGCCCACTAACCTCAGGTGAATCGTGGCCCTTGCATTTAAACAATCGCGCCTTGGCATTTTAGCGCTCAGCCTTTGCTCTTGCCTCGTGCTTGGGGCGAGCAGCGCACAGGCCGGTTTCTTCGACGATCTGTTCGGCAGCGGCACGAAAGCCAAAGACGCCGCCCTCTCGCCAGATCTTGGCAAATCCGATGACCAACAAATTGCAGGCATTTACAATGAAGGCCTGAGTCAGATGAACAAAGGCAATTATACCAGTGCCGCCAAAAAATTCGCTGATGTGGAACGCCTGCATCCCTATTCAAAATGGGCGACGAAGGCGCTGCTCATGCAGGGGTTTTCATTCTATCAAGCCAACAAATATTCTGATGCGATTGATAGTTGCCAACGCTTCATCAGCCTCCACCCCGGCCACCAGGATATTTCCTATGCTTATTATCTCGTGGCACTTTCGCAATATGAACAAATCAATGACGTCACGCGTGATCAGTCACAAACCCAAGCCGCTTTAGATGCGCTGGAAGAAGTGGGCCGACGCTTTCCGGATTCGAAATACGCCGCTGACGCGCAGCAAAAAGTTATTCTGGCGCGTGACCATCTGGCCGGCAAGGAAATGGAAGTTGGCCGTTATTATATGAAGCACGGTGATTATATGGCCGGTATCAATCGCTTCAAAACCGTGATCACTAAATTTCAAACCACGTCGCAAACACCCGAAGCATTGTATCGTTTGACGGAAGGCTACATGGCGTTGGGCATCAAATCAGAAGCGCAAACTGCGGCGGCTGTCCTCGGCCATAACTTCCCGCATTCAAGTTGGTATCACGATGCTTTCCAACTCGTGCAATCTGACGGAACAGCCCCCGTGGCCAATTCAACAAGCTGGATCGCCAGAGCCTTCGGGCTTTAATCCATATCTCTCCATGGCCGGGCTTGACCCGGCCACCCATACTTTGAACGCTCTAGAAGACTGGATCGGCGGGTCGCGCCCGCAGATGGAGAGTGTATGTGAAAAACAAAGACCCCGCGCCAATCTCTCAGCGCGGGGCCATTTCAACCGAAGTTGAAAATCTTATTGGATCGAGTCGTCTTCGGCATAGTCGCCCTTGTCGAACTTATACCAGACATACTTTGCGCCAATGAGATCGCCCTTCTTGTCAAGCTTGATCGGGCCAAGAACCGTCTTCATTTCGTTGCCAGCGCGAAGCCAGGCTGCGAGTGTCTTGTTGTCGAGGCTCTTGGTGGCAGCAGCGGCTTGCGCATACATCTGAATCGCAGCGTATGTGTAAAGCGTGTAGCCTTCTGGATCATAACCGGCAGCCTTGAACTTGGCGACCAAGTCCTTGGCGGCTGGAGCGTTGCGTGGCTCAGGAGCAAAAGTGAAGATCATGCCCTTTGCTGCATCGCCAGCGATCGTCCAGAATTCTTTGTTATTCATCGAGTCGCCGCCGAGCATCTGGGCTGTTGAGCCTTGCTCGCGCATTTGCTTCAAGATGAGCGCGCCTTCTGGGTGATAGCCGCCCATATAGATTGCATCGATGCCGGCTTCCTTCATTTTGGAAACCAGAGCGGTGTAATCCTTTTCGCCGGGGTTGATCGATTCAGCCATTGCTTCCTTGAGGCCAGCAGCGTTCATCGCAGCCTTGGTCGCATCAGCCAAGCCTTTGCCGTAAGCCGACTTGTCGTCGATGATGGCAACCTTCTTGCCAGCAAAATGCTTGGACAAGAAATTTCCAGCAACGAGGCCCTGCGCATCGTCGCGGCCGCAAACGCGCGCCACGTTCCAATCGCCTTCATCGGTGAACTTTGGGTTCGTCGATGCAGGTGTAATCTGCAGAATGCCTTCTTCAGCATAGACTTTTGAAGCGGGGATCGAAGAGCCCGAGCACAAATGGCCGGCAACGAATTTCACTTTCTTTGAAGCCATCTGGTTGGCAACGGCAACAGCTTGCTTTGGATCGCAAGCATCGTCACCGATTTCGAGAACAAGCTTTTCGCCGTTGATACCGCCAGCAGCGTTGATGTCTGCAACAGCGGCAGTGGCACCTTGCTTATATTGTTCACCGAGAGCTGCGAGCTGGCCGGTGATCGGGCCAACGGTGGCAATGGTGATATCGGCCAAAGCCGAGGAAGCCGAAAGGGCGGCAGCAAAGCTGATCGCAATTCCGGAGAGCACAAGTTTCTTCATAGGTTAGTCTCCCTGATTTTTAGATGGACCTGAAACGGTCGGGGGTTCACAACCCCTTGGGCTTGATCTTGCCCAAAGCGGGGTGGATTGGAAAGGAAAAAGCGTCATTCCTTCAGCCAATTTCGTCAGGCTTTCTGCCGCCAGCTCAAGGCGCTGGTGCGTTCATAAAGCCAAGGATATTTTTCAGTCATTTGCCGCGTTAAAGTCAGCCGATAGCCCAAAAAAGCGAACGCCATGATCACCAACGTGTGGCTGAAATAGTATTGAACTGAGGACAGCGCCGACTGGAACAAAGCAAAATGCAGGAAGCGCACGCCGAGGCCAAAGATCAGCATATAGACAAAGAGCAACACAGGTGATTTCCAGCCCTGCGCGAGGGAGCGCCCTGCCATAAAAGCCGCCCCGCCGCCCAGAATGACAGTCAGAATCAGAAAAATCCAAGGGTTTTGTTCCACAAAGAAAGACATCAATGTCCCCCCTCCAGATAGGCGGCGCGCACTTCGGGCCGCTTGAGAAGTTCCGCCCCCGTGCCCGTCATGGTGATTTTGCCGTTGACCATGACATAGGCCCGGTGCGCAAGGCGCAACGCATGGAAGGCGTTTTGCTCGACGAGCAGAACGGTCAGTCCTTCTTCTTCATTGAGCTTCTTGATGGCCGCAAATATCTGTTTGACGATAATGGGCGCAAGACCCAGCGAAGGCTCATCCAGAAGCAGCAGGCGCGGGCGGGCCATGAGTGCCCGGCCAATCGCCAGCATCTGCTGTTCGCCGCCCGAAAGCGTGCCAGCGCGCTGGCCCTGCCGCTCTTCCAGGCGCGGGAACAGCGCAAATATCTTCGGCAGGTCTTCGGCGAAGTTTGTGAGGTTATTGACCGTGGCCCCCATTTGCAAATTCTCGAACACACTCATGCGCGGGAAAATGCGCCGCCCCTCAGGCGATTGGGCAATGCCCAGATGCACAATCTCATGCGTGGGCATCTGAGTGATGTCTTTGCCGTCAAACACAATCTGGCCAGCCCGCGCGCGCGGGGTGCCGCAAATCGTCATCATCAAGGTGGATTTGCCAGCACCATTGGCACCGATCACTGTGGCAATCTCGCCCTGGCGAACTTCAAAACTTACGCCCTTGAGCGCCTGAATCTTGCCGTAGAATGTCTCAACGCCCGTGCCTTGCAGGAGGATCTCGCTCATGTGCGACCTCCCTTCTTGACAGGAGTTGTTTTCACCCCTGGTGTGCGGGCCTTGCGCAGATCAGGCGGCGGCGGCGTTTCCAATGCGGCTTCCAAGGTGGCAGCCGAAACTGGCTTATGGTCCAGCGCCTCCTGCACAACGGCCGTCGCCGCCTTGCCCTCGGTGCCAGTTTCTTCGTCGTCAACGCCCAAATAGGCGCGAATGACGGCAGGGTCCGCCTTCACTTCGCCCGGCGTGCCATCAGCAATCTTGCGGCCATAGTCGAGCACAACAACATGGTCGGAAATCCCCATAACCACGCTCATGTCATGTTCGATCAGTAGAATAGCGGTCTTGTGTTGATCGCGGATCGAAAGCAGCAATTTATTGAGCTCTTCAGATTCACGCGGGTTAAGCCCCGCCGCAGGCTCATCAAGGCAGAGGAGACGCGGCTCAGTGCACATGGCCCGCGCTATCTCCAGGCGGCGCTGGGCACCATAAGGAAGATCGCCCGCCGGATCATCAGCCCGGTCCATCAGCCCCACTTTGTCGAGCCAATATTTGCACTTCTCGATGGCGGCGGCTTCCACGCGTTTATAGTGGCGGCTGCCGAGCAGGGCGCCCACCGTCATCGTTGAGGCCCGCATCAAAACCGTGTGCTGCGCCACCATCAGGTTTTCAACAACCGTCATGCCGGTGAACAGGCGAATGTTCTGGAACGTGCGGGCCACGCGGGCGTTGCGGTTGACCAGAAAGTCATCCATCCGTTCCAGCAAAAAGATTTTGCCATCTTCATGGTTGAGTTTGATCATGCCTTCGGTTGGCTTGTAAAAGCCGGTGATACAATTGAACACCGTCGTCTTGCCGGCACCATTGGGGCCAATCAAAGCGGTGATCTGCTGGCGCGCAGCGTTGAACGAGAGATCACCAATGGCAGTCAGCCCACCAAAACGCATGGTGAGGTGCTGAACTTCCAGTTCAGGGTTCTGTTCCCAGGCGCGCATCAACCGTGACCCTCTGCCACCAGATCAGCTGAAACTGATTTTTTTTCTTTGATGAAAACTGTAGGCTCACGCTTGGTGACAAACCCGCGCGGTCTAAACCGCATCATCAACACCATGGCCAAGCCAACACAAAGCATACGGAACTGAATAGGCTCTGTTCCAGTGGGCAGAACCTGTTTCATGAAATCCATTTCGCGGAAGATTTCAAAAGAACCCATGATCGCAATGGCCGAGAACACAATGCCGATTTGTGAGCCAAGCCCGCCCAGAACCACAATGGCAAGGATCAAAGCAGACTCGATATACACAAATGATTCTGGCGAAACGAAACCCTGCCTTGCGGCAAAGAACGAACCGGCAAAGCCACCAAACATTGCGCCAATCGAAAAGGCGGTAAGCTTGGTGTTGGTGGTATTGATGCCGAGTGACCGACAGGCAATCTCATCTTCGCGCAAAGCTTCCCAAGCCCGGCCAATGGGCAGGCGGCGCAGCTTCTTGGTGACGAAATAGGTGATCAGCGCCAGCGCCAAAATCACATAATAAAGGAAAATATAAAAATGAATGCGGTCATAGGTGATATGGAAAAAATCCGCAAAACTTCCCGGCCCATCTTTAAAAGGCAAGCCAAAGAACGTTGCCTTGGGGACGTTGATGCCTTGCGGCCCTTGCGTGAACGAGAACCAGTTGATCAGAACCAGCCGAATAATTTCACCGAATGCCAGAGTGACGATAGCGAGATAGTCTCCGCGCAAACGTAACACCGGAAACCCTAAAATCAAACCCCAGCAGGCCGCAAGCAAACCAGCAACGGGCAGGGTGATGTAAAACGCAAAAGGCACAACGCCTGTGCCAAACCAGCGCGGGAAATAAACCGTCGAGAGCAGCGCATAAGCATAAGCGCCAACCGCGTAAAAAGCGACGTATCCAAGATCGAGCAGACCCGCCAAGCCCACCACAACATTCAGGCCCCACCCAAGCATGATGTAGGTGAGTATATAAATCGCAAGGTCAATGATACGCTTTTCGCCAAAGACGGGCGGTTCATAGCCAAAGTAAGCAAAGCCGTGAATGACAATCGGCATCAAAACCGCAAAGACCAACAGCCCTGGCGCAACATAGGGTCCAATGCGTTCACCAAAACTTGCGCCCGGCTGCGCTTGAACTTTTGTTTCGCCTGATACAGCAAGTGCTGCCGTGGCGCGTGGGTTCCACACCAGAACATGGCCTAAAAAGCGGAACAGTAAAACGCCAGCCAGCAAGAGCAACGTCGGAAACACGCGCCAATGCCAGGTGAGAACGCCTTGGTCCAATTGCGTGCGAATGAGAACGATGGGAACGAGAACAAGAGCTGTTATGATTGCCGTGCCAGCAAGATCTTTGGCGATTTCAAAAGGTGAAAGTGCTTTGGCTTCCGACCCAGTGGAGGTGGATTTGACAGGCGCAGACATGGTTAGATTTTCTCCACTTCTGGCTTGCCCAGCAAACCTTGCGGCATGAATATCAACACCAGAACCAGAATGGTGAATGCCGCAACATCCTTGTATTCCACCGAGAAATAGGCAGACCACATCACTTCAATAAAGCCAATCAACATGCCGCCCATCATGGCACCAGGAATGGACCCAATGCCGCCCAGAACCGCAGCAGTGAAGGCCTTGATGCCGGCGTTGAACCCAACGAAAAAGTCGGTCGAATTATAATACAGGAAGAACATTGTCCCGGCGAATGCGGCAAGCATGGCACCAAGAACAAATGTAATCGAGATGGTGCGATCAACATTGATGCCCAGCAAAGACGCCATCTTTGTATCCTGCTCGCAAGCCCGCTGCGCGCGCCCAAGCGATGTGCGTTGAATGATCAAAGTAAACACAGTCATCAATACCAAGGTCGAAATGATGATCAAAATCTGCATATTTGAAATTCTTACCACGAATTCGCCTTCAGTCGCCGCGCGGTGCATGATTTCATAGCCGCCAGTGATGACGGCCTTATACGGCTTTTGCCGACCTTCTTGTGCGATGCGCACAAATTCTTGCAAGACGATTGACATGCCAATGGCCGAAATCAGGGGCGCCAAACGGAAAGAGCCGCGCAACGGGCGATAAGCCACACGCTCGATGGCCCAATTATACGTCGCCGTCACCAGCATCGCGATGGCAATCACCAAGGCCAATGCCAAAATAATCCAGAACACACCACTGCCGCCGGTGATTCCCATCATCAGGACAACGATAAAGGCGGTCATGCTCCCCACCATGAACACATCGCCATGGGCGAAGTTGATCATGCCAATGATGCCATAAACCATCGTGTAACCGATAGCGATCAGCCCGTAGATAGACCCGAGCGTAAGCCCGTTTATCAGCTGCTGGAGAAAATACTCCAATGCGGCCCCCTTTTGTTTCCCATTCCAACGCCCCCGTTATGCCCGAGGTTGGACTAGCCTTATCGAAGAGGGACAATGATGACAAGTGCCTGAACGACACGCCCTGAAAGCTGCATGTCGCGTTTGGTCGTTCTTGCGGCAAAAAATCATTGACCTATATCAAACTGTCATATATCTAGCCGTAATATATCGACGCAATATAAGTTGGTGTCATGAATATCCGCACGCTCTGCCTTGGCGTTCTCTCGATTAAAGAAGCCTCGGGCTATGAATTGAAGAAGGAAATTGAAGATGGCATGTTCAGCCACTTCATTGAGGCAAGCTATGGCTCGATCTATCCTGCACTCACGCAATTGAACGCCGAGGGGCTTTTGACTGTCCGCGCTGAAGAGCAATCAGGTCGTCCTGATAAGAAAGTCTATGCGATCACAGAGACAGGCAGAGCCGCACTGGCCAAGGGCCTGGCTGTTGTGCCAGCCAAAGACAAGTTCAAGAGCGAGTTCCTGTTTGAGATGCTGCTGCAACATTTGCTGAGCAAAGAACAGCAAGACCTTGCAATCTCAAAGCAGCATGCTGATCTTTCTGAAGATTTGGAGCGTATCGACTATCACCGCAATGAGAAGGGCGGGGAGTGCAAAGATCCCGGCTCGCGTTTTGTGATGGGCTATGGCGAATGTGTTTTACGGGCAGCGCTCAATTATCTGGAAGCGCAATGTCCGTGGTTGAAGAAGCAAAACTTAAAAGCAGCTGAATAGGGGAGACGTATGAAGAAAGTCCTTTTGATCAATCTGGTGGCATTTTCATTGTTGGCAGGCACTACATTTGCCAAAGCCGATGCGCCGGCACCACCATCGATCTCCGTCTTGACGGCTGAGAAAAAGCCAATTGCAGAAGAGTTGAATGTAACCGGCAGTTTTGCTGCGGGGGAGCTTGTCCTCGTTCTGCCGGAGGTTGAAGGCCTCTCCGTTACTGAATTCCTCGCAGAAGAAGGCGATACGGTGAAGAAGGGCCAAGTTCTCGTGCGGCTGAGTTCCGCTTCTGTCGATATTCAAGTTCAACAAACCAAAGCCAGCCTGGCCCGCAATGATTTGGCCATAGACCAAGCCAAGAACCAGATTGAACAAGCCCAGATCAGCCGTGACAAAGCCGATTCCGATCTTGAGCGCACCAAGAAGCTGCGCACATCAGGCGTGGCGACCCAGCAAACCTTTGATCAGATACAAGCTGCCGCTGAAACGGCCCATGCCCAATTCAGTGCCGCGAACCTCGCTTTGGAAGGTGCCAAGACAGATCGTCTGACCATCGACGCACAAATGGCCAATTTGCAACTCACCAAATCACGCACCGAGATTAAAGCCCCTGTTGATGGTTATATTTCCTCTCGTAGTGTGCAAATCGGTGGCATCGCTTCGGGCCAGAAGTCGCCGATGTATGAAATTGTCGCCAACGGCACAGTCAAACTCTTGGCGGAAATACCGGAATCAGATTTGCCACGGGTGAAAGTGGGCCAGATCGCCTCAATCACTATCAATGGTTTTGATAAGCCCATCGAAGGCACCGTGAAATTGATCTCACCTTCCGTCAACCAGCAAACCCGCATTGGCATTGCCCACGTTGCCGTGAAATCTGACAAACTGATTCCATTGGGTGCCTTCGGCCGCGCCCGCATTGCCTTGGCAGCAGCTGATGGCGTGGCTTTGCCTTTGACGGCGGTCACCTTCGGCGACAATGGCCCCACCGTGCAAATCATCAAAGACGGCAAGGTTCAAGTGCGCAAAGTTATTACCGGCCTTGTCGGCACAAGCGATATTGAAATTACCGACGGCGTAACGCCAGGCGAAATCTTTGTCGCCCGGGCCGGTTCCTTCGTGCGCGATGGCGATGCCGTCACCCCCGTTCCTCTCACAACTCAGTAATGGACTCCCATGAACTTTAACTTCTCAGCCTGGTCAATCAGAAATCCCATTCCGGCGATTTTGCTTTTCTTTGTTTTGATGGTCGTGGGGCTGCAAAGCTTCAACAAGCTGCCCATCGAGCAATTCCCCAATATCGACGTGCCGATTATCGCCGTTACCGTCGGCCAAGCGGGTTCGACACCTTCAGAACTGGAAACCCAAGTTACCAAGCTTGTGGAAAATGCGGTCGCAGGTATTTCCGGCGTGAAGCATATGACGTCAACTTTGGCTGATGGCTCATCGCTCACGGCGGTGGAATTCCGTCTCGAAGTTCCAACCCAAAAAGCTTTGCAGGATGTGAAAGACGCCATCGCCCGCATTCGCGGCAATTTACCAGCCGGCGTAGATGAGCCGATCGTACAGAGCATCGATGTGGAAGGCCAGGCCATCCAAACCTATGCCGTCAAAGCCCCGGGCAAGACCCTGGAAGAGTTGTCGTGGTATGTTGATGATGTGGTCAAACGCCAGATGCAAAGCATCAATGGCGTGGGCCGTGT
Organism: Aestuariivirga sp.; assembly: GCA_043782835.1. Taxonomy (GTDB): domain Bacteria; phylum Pseudomonadota; class Alphaproteobacteria; order Rhizobiales; family Aestuariivirgaceae; genus Aestuariivirga. Next base: position 3,967 of record JAYWAB010000042.1, on the reverse strand, counting down.
TGAACGCTATGGCGGCGTTGATCGCGAAATCCGCATAAATCTGGAACCACAAAAGCTGCAAGCTTTTGGCATAACTGCATCGCAAGTAAACGGCCAATTGGCTGCGACCAACGCAGACTCAGGCGCTGGCAAGGGCGATATCGGTGGCTTCGAACAAGCCATTCGCACCATCGGCGGCGCCAAAACCTTGAATGATCTCAAAGATACAAAATTGGTTTTGGCGGGCGGTCGAACGGCGCGCCTTGGCGATCTCGGTGATGTGGTTGATTCCTCCAGCGAACAGACAACATTTGCGCGCTACAATGGCGAAAGCGTTGTCACCTTCTCAATTTTCCGCGCCAAGGGGGCCAGCTCCACCGAAGTGGCCAAACGCGTGACGGAAAAAATTGCCTCCTTAACGACAGATTCGAAAGGCGCTGCAAGTTTCTCACTCGTCGATGACACAGTGTATTTCATTTACGGCAATTACAAAGCTGCAATGGAAGGCTTGATCGAAGGCGCACTTCTCGCGGTCCTCGTCGTCTTGATTTTCTTGCGCAACATTCGCGCCACGTTGATTTCCGCTGTGGCCTTGCCGCTTTCTGCCATCCCGACATTCTGGGTGATGAGTTTACTGGGCTTCTCGCTCAACCTCGTGTCATTTTTGGCCATCACTTTGGCCACGGGTATTCTGGTCGATGATGCGATTGTGGAAATTGAAAACATCGCGCGCCATATGCGCATGGGCAAAACACCCTATCGCGCCTCGATGGAAGCCGCTGACGAAATCGGCCTCGCGGTGATTGCGATTACCATGTCGATCATTTCAATCTTCGTGCCTGTTTCGTTTATGAGCGGCATTGCCGGGCAATATTTCAAACAATTCGGCATGACGGTTGCTGTCTCGGTGTTCTTCTCGCTCATCGTGGCGCGGCTGATCACGCCAATGATGGCCGCCTATCTGATGAAGCCTGTTCCGCATGAGGAACATAATCCCGGCCTGCTGATGCGGACGTATATTGGGTTGCTGCACATCTTGAACTGGGCGCCGAAAATCGGCAGATTCAAACCTAATCTGATGAGCTACGCCACCATCGGCTTGAGCTTCATGGTTTTGATGGGCGCAGTCAAACTCTTCCCGCTCCTCCCGTCAGGCTTCATCCCCAAAGACGATAACTCACGCTTTGTTTTGTCTGTCGAATTGCCTCCTGGCACGAAGTTGCAAGATACCAAAGCGACAACAGACGGCATGGCAAACATCATCCGCCAGAACCCTGAAGTCACGCAAGTCTTCGTGTTGGGCGGATCATCCCCAACAGGCACGTCTGAACCACGCCGCGCGTCGATCTATGTGAACCTGCGTCACCGCGATGTGAGCATCCTCGCCAATATGTGGAATCCAGCTGCGGCTTATCTGCATCTGCCGCAAGTAGCGTGGGAAGGCCGCGTGAAATCACAATCCACCATCGAAGACGAAGTTCTGCCAAAGCTTTCGAACTTGCCGGATGTGCAGTGGGCCAAGATCAATCCACGTGGTGCACGGGAAGTAGAATTCAATATGCTGTCCACCGATCCGGTGGCCCTTCGCCAGGCTGCTGGTGATCTGGAAGCTGCCCTGCGCAAAAATCCAAAACTGCGCGCCCCCATGTCGCAAGGTGCGTTGACGCGGCCTGAATTGCAGATCACACCAAAAACGGCTGAAGCAGCCCAATTGGGTGTGACAGCGCAATCGATTTCGCAGGCGGTGCGTGTGGCCACCATTGGTGACTTCGGCCCGCTTCTGGCCAAATTCAGCATTGGTGATCGGCTCATTCCCATCCGTGTGCAAATCCCTGAATCAGCCCGCACATCCTTCTCGGAAATCTCCAACTTGAAACTGCCCACGGCAGGTGGGGCATCAGTGCCCTTGTCATCGGTGGCTGATGTCCGGCTGGCTGAAGGCCCGAGCACCGTGAAACGCTTTGACCGTCAACGCCAAGCCACCATCGGCGCAGATTTGCCCCCAGGTGTTGAACTGGGCGAAGGCTCGAAGATTATCGAAGACACAGCCGCCAGCATGAGCTTCCCCAAAAGCGTGATCATCCAAAAGGGCGGTGATGCGGAAGTTCAAGGCGAAGTGCAAACAGGCTTTGTCAACGCCGCCAGCATTGGTGTCATCTTGATGCTCTGCGTGTTGGTTCTGTTGCTGGGCAATGTGTTCATGCCCTTTGCCATATTGCTTTCACTGCCTCTATCTTTGGGTGGTGTGGTGCTGGCTTTGCTGTTCACCGGCAAAGCCTTCTCCATGCCTGTGATCATCGGCATGTTGATGTTGATCGGCATCGTGGCCAAAAACGCCATCATGCTGGTGGACTTTGCAGTAGAACGCAAGAAACACGGCATGGAACGCGTTGAGGCCGTCATCGACGCTGGCCTCAAGCGCGCCCGGCCCATTGTCATGACGACGATTGCCATGGGTGCCGGCATGTTCCCGACGGCTCTAGGGATCGGCGAGGGCGGTTCCTTCCGCGCCCCCATGGCCACAGCCGTCATCGGCGGATTGATCGTGTCCACTTTCCTAAGTCTGATCTTTGTGCCTTCCTACTATGTGGTGATGGATGACGTGGCGCGCCTGTTCCGCTGGATCTTTGCACGCTTTGTCGGCAAAGCTGATGAGCCAGTGGTGCTTGATCCAGCCATTGCAGCAGTGAACGACCGCGTGTCTGATGTGGGTGACCACGTGGATGGTCTGGCCGCCAAGGTCGAAGGTCTTGAGGAGAAGCTGCGGGCCATCGCCCAGCCGAAAAAGCCACAACCCGCATTGAAAGCCGCAGAATAAAACGGGGGCCAATGGGCCCCCGAAGTTTTAGTCTATTGTAGTGCAATCAACCGTTCTGGCCGCCAAAGAGGAAGAAGCCCTTTTTCTTCTTCTTGCCGTGTTTGACAGGCTTGGTATCTTCAGCCAGTTTTTTCCGCACTGGTTTCTTCTGTGCCACTTTATGTTCGGCTTGGATTTTATCCCACCAGAAAATGCCATGTGCCACAGCGGGGGCCGAGGCCAGAGCCAGCAAATGATCCTTCGGCTGCATGTGAAACGTCTGTTCCGTCGTCAGCTGTGGGCCGCCCTCAAAAAATCCGCCCTTGATGTCGACGGTGTTGTTCTTGAACCCAGCCTTTTCAATCAAGGCGAACAGCACAGCGGCGTTTTCAGGCGCCAAGCGCACGCAACCATGCGAGGCGCGTGTGCCCAGAGCTTTGACATGATAAGAGCCATGAATGGCGTGGCCGATGCCCGTGAAGAACATTGAATAGGGCATGGGCGCATCGTCCCATTCTTTGCTGAAGTGTTCTTTCTCCATGCGGAAGATATGATAATGGCCCGACGGCGTATCATAAGTTTGGCCACCCGTCGAAACCAGCCAATCATAAGTTTGAACGCCGTCAATCGACACATGCATATGCTGCGAAACTTTGTCGACGAGAATATCGATCTTCATCGCCAAGGCTGAGCTGGCCGAAAGACCAATAAATGCCAAGGCCGCAACCCCTTGCACTAAGCGCGTTTTAATTTTCACAGGAATCTCCAGCAATCTGCCACCCGGCAGCTTCATAGACGCTATGCCTGAGGGTGGCAAGTTGCGCTTCCCGTGGTAGGATTGCAAAAAATGAGGGGGATGGCGTGACCAATAAGATCTTCAGCAGCGACTTTCAGCTCAAACCCTTCTGGTGGGAAGCCTATGCGCCGCAGTCGCTGCCGGAATCGCCCCTGCCCAAGGAAGTGCCCGTGGCGGTGATCGGCGCGGGCTATGCCGGGCTTTCGGCAGCACTCGAACTGGCACGTCAAGGTGTTGAAGTTTTGGTCCTCGATGCAGGCGCGCCCGGCTCTGGCGCCTCCACCCGCAATGGCGGCATGGTTTCGGGCGGGGTCAATGTCGGCAAACGCTATTTCAGCAAGGCGATGAGCGATGCAGAATCAGCCCCATTTCTCAATGACGCAGCCGAAGCCTTT
>JAYWAB010000041.1:0-18498 GCA_043782835.1 Aestuariivirga sp. | reverse complement strand
GTGGGGTCGGTTGAAGGTTCGCCCCATTGTGAGGTAATCTGTGTACGGATGAGTTCAGGGAGGGTGTTGTAGTGTTTGCCGTAAGCTTCGAGCGTGAGCTGAGGGATCTCATCCGACCTTCGGCCACCTTCTCCAGAGGAGAAGGGCATTGTTGTGCCACGAGGTAATAAATTTTTACCCTTCTCCCTTGGAGAAGGTGCCCGAAGGGCGGATGAGGTCCCTTTGCGAGCTGATGACAGTGAATGGATGAGATCATTCCCGTTATCTGGAATTTCTCCAACTTTATACCCTTCAACATCCAACGCCTTCAAAATCTCAATTGTACTCGCAGGCGTGTCATAACCAACGCCATTGGCGATGCGGCCATCTTTGTCGGGGTAGTTCGCTAGGATGATAGCGATGTGTTTTTCGGTGTTCGGTGCCTCACGCAAGGCCGCCCAGTTTTTTGCCAGCGCGGCGACATAAGCAATTCGATCTGCCACGGGCCGATAAGTCACAATGCGACATTGAGTTTTTTCGTGCCAGAGCTCGTCAGCTTTGAACGAAATGGCGCGGGTGTAAATGCGGCCGTCGAGTTCGGGCAGCACGACGGACATGGCGAGATCGGTGGGACGAAGACCGCGTGTTGCAGCTTGCCACTCTTCTTCTGTGCTGCCGGCAAGTGTCACTTGCAGCACGGGGCAATCGAAGGCGGCCAGCGGATCATTGGCTTCGTCGCCCACTGCGAAGGACGTGGCGTTGATGATGACGGATGGCGCCTTCAGGTTTTCGCGAATGAAGGAAGCCGAGATTTTATCCTTCAAGCTTGCCACATAGATGGCGCTACAGTCACCCAGCGATTTGATCAGTGCATCTATCGGCGTTGTCTGCCCACCTTCAATAACAGAGCGGTAAAAGATGACGGCAAATTTTGCATTGGGTGCATCATGATAAAATCCAGCGGCAGCCAACGTCGTTGCGGGCTGGAGGGCTGTGGCGTCGTTTAAGATATGATCACAAAACTGATAAAGCGCTCTGGCGTTTTCATGGCCACCGGATGCGAGATATTGTCTGATGCGTTCGCAATCGATCGGTGAAACGGTTGAACGTGAAGTGAGAGTATGATCGGCATCATTACCTCCCGCGAGCAGCACGAGCTTGATATTTTTTTCGCGTGCCAGGCCCTCGATCACATCGATGCCGTATTTCCAATAGGCCGCACCACCCAAGACACGGATGATGATGAGTTTGGATTTCGCCAAAGTTTTCTCGGCATAGAGATCAACCGCCGCGTTGTGTTGCAGCTGCATAAGATTGGCGAGGCGCACACTCAGTGGCGTATCATCCGCAGCGCTGGCAAGATTTGTGAGTTCGCTGTCTGCCGCAGACAAGATCACAACATCGGCAGGCGTTTGTTTGAGATCAATGGCTTCAGCGGCACCATCGACCACGCCCGATGTGGCGGCGAGAAGATGCATTAGCCCATCAATGCGGTGGTGATTGCGGCTTGATCCATGGTCTTCTCGCCAATCACTACGAGCTGAGTGCGCTGGGCTTAATCGGCGCGCCATGCTCGATCAAAATATGAATTCAGGCGTGGGCCAACGGCTTGGATGAGGAGGCGGGCGGTTGAACCTTCCACGCAAGCGAAGCCTTTGAGGCGGAGGATGTCGTGGTGCTCAATTGTTTTGGAGATGCGCGCTAACAAAGTGTCTTTGTTTTGTGCGCCATTGAGTTCCACGATGAAGGAGTTGAAATCATCATGATCATGTTGTGCAACGCCTTCCATTTCGTGGTTTGATTTGCGGTTGTCGAGATCGTCTTCGGCGCTGGCCTTGGTGCCTAGGAGAATGGCGGCGTCGATCACGCCTTGCTGTGTGGGCACCAAATGGCTGCCCTTACGCATTTGCAGTTTCAGATCTTTGGTGACAGTGGCGAGTTCGAGGCCTGTCAGCAAATCGGTCTTGTTCAAGATTACCATGTCGGCGCAATTCAACTGGTCTTCGAATAATTCTTGAATGGGGTTTTCATGGTCAACATTAGGGTCGCTCGCGCGCTGAGCAGCGATGGCTTCTTCGTCATCGGCAAAGCGGCCTTCGCTCAAGGCCTTGGCATCAAGCACAGTAATTACGCCATCGACAGTGACGCGTGATTTTATTTCTGGCCAATTGAAAGCGCGGACCAAAGGTTGGGGCAGGGCCAGGCCTGAGGTTTCAATGATGATGTGATCGAGCTTGTCGGTGCGGTTCAAGAGCTTGTTCATCGTCGGCACAAAATCATCGGCCACTGTGCAGCAGATGCAGCCATTGGCCAGTTCGATGATGTCATCTTCCTTGCATGCCTCCTGGCCGCAGCCCTTTAAAATTTCAGCATCGACACCGACATCACCGAATTCATTGATGATCAAAGCAATGCGGCGGCCGTCGGCGTTTTGGAGCAGGTTACGGATCAGCGTGGTTTTGCCAGCGCCCAAAAAGCCAGTGATGACGGTTGTTGGAATTTTCATAGTCATAGCGCGAGTAAGTCCTCTTGAAAACGATCGAGAAAGTGCCCCAACAGCAAGCCCATCACGCACCAGAACACCGCAGCAGCGGCAATGGAAGCGGCGACAAATTCGGCAGCCAAACTTGGTGGAACTGTTGTCGGTGTATCAGGTGCAACGGGTGCGCCGATGATGTGCGGCAGAGCAATAATCACAACGGCCAAAATTTTGGCCCAAGTTTCGGGTCTGATCACGATCAAATAGATACCCACGCCCGTTGCAGCAATCGTGCCCACCCACCAGATCTGGCGGCTTAACAAATCCGCCACGGGCATGCCTGGAACTTCCGGCGGAAGGCCCACAGCGGGTGCCACGGCCACGGCCAGGAACCCGCATACACCCCAGATCAGCCCATTTTGTTTGGTAATGGGAATGCCGGTGAGCAACGAAATTCCGGCAAGCGTGGCCGCAAAACCGGCACCTGCCAGCAAAGAAGCGGCCGTTGTGAAGAGAGTGCGCTGTAGGCCTTCAGCAGGCTCCCACGCCGGCTTGCCATCAGCGGCGCACATTTTCATGCCCGGCATTTTTTCGACACAAGGCTTATTTGCATCGGCAATTGCTGAGGCCACAGGATCAGTGGCCGTTTCATAAACCTCACCCTGCAAAATAAGTGGTGTTAAGCGCACATGTTGAATGCCTGCCAAGACAAGGCCAGCCAACATTCCTGCGAACAACGTCGCAAGGACAATTCGACCAATCATAATCGTTTAAATTTTAGTGACAGGGAGAGCCGATAGAATGGCGCGTGTTATGCGCAGCATTATGGGCAACACTCATATGTGAAAGTCCAACTGTGAAAACAATTGTGGCGCCCAAAAACAAGCAAATAAGCCCGGCGCCAATACGTGTTGAAACCGAAGTTGTTGTCCGAATTACAGTCGTGGTCATGTCACCCTCCGTGAGACCGAGTTGTTGGACGGATACGCCCATTTTACTCGGCAGGTCTCCTGACTTGCGGGTCGTTGATTTCAGAACGCCTTCCCAAGTTCCCATTTCAGGTTTCCCAGTGGACTATATTCTAAAACCTCGCCGCGTACAGTTGCGGGGGCAGTCACGGTTTTGGCCCCTTTTGGGTCGTCCTCACCGTATTCCCTCTTAGGTTCATTGGCTTTTGCCGCCGAACACCGAATATGGATGTTTGGCCAGAATTGGCGTGGCTTGTCAATGTGAAGGATGAGGTTGGCCAAGCATTTGACAGGAAGGCTTGGTGAATAAATCTATTTACCACTATGATGCTATAGGAAACGCCACAGATCAATCGGGCAAGGGGCCAAGTTTTGACGCAGAAAAAATCTAGGGAACTCTGGCGGCATTTGTTTTCTGCCAATCGTGGGGTCATTTTCACCACGTTGTTTTTCAGTCTGGTGCTCAATGTGCTGGCGCTCACGGGCTCGCTTTTCATGTTGCAGGTTTATGACCGGGTGATCCCGTCGGGCAGCATTCCAACTTTGGTGGCCCTCAGCCTCATCGTCGTCGTACTTTATGGTTATTATGGTTTGATGGATTATGTGCGCTCGCGCATTTTTGTGCGGGTCGGCAAGCGCTTGGAAGAGACCATGCGGGCACGGGTGTTTGATTTGATGTCGACGCTGGCGCTCGACAAGACCAAGCCCGTCGGCAGCCAGCCTGTGCAGGATCTGGCCACCATCCGGCAATTTGTCGGCGGGCAGGGACCGCTGGCTTATTTTGATATGCCCTATGTGCCACTTTATCTGTTGGTCGCTTTTTTGTTGCATTGGGTTTTAGGTGCGGTGGCGACGATCTCTGCGGTGATTATTCTGCTGCTGGCCTTATTGGCCGAGCGGGCTACACGCAGGCCATCAGCTGCGGCCCAGCAGAGCAGTATACGGGCTCTGATGATGACCGAAGAAACAAGACGCAATGCCGAGGCGTTGCATTCGCTGGGCATGCGCGGGGCTCTGCGGCGGCGCTGGGAGACGTTGCAGGGCGAGGCATTGGATCATCAGACCCGGGCCAATGATGCGGGGTCTGGCTATAGTGCCTTTTCTCGGGTATTTCGGATGATCGTGCAATCGGCCATGTTGGCCACAGGCGCTTACCTTGCGGTCAAGCATGAGATTTCAGGCGGTTCGATCGTGGCCTCGTCGATCATCATGGGGCGGGCTCTGGCGCCCATTGAACAGGCCGTTGGCGGCTGGCAGCAATTTTTGGGCGCGCGCAAAGCTTATGAACGCTTGTCAGGGCTTCTTGAAGCCGTTCCCGCCCAGCGTGAGCGGATGAAATTGCCGACACCCAAGGGCTTTGTTGAAGTTGAGAACGCTACAATCCTTCTGCCCGGCAATGAAAAGCCCATTCTGCAAGGGATTAGTTTTCGGGTTGAACCTGGCAAGGGGCTTGGCATCATCGGACCAACGGGGGCTGGCAAATCCACCATGGCGCGGGCTTTGGTGGGGCTTATTCCGCTGGCGCGGGGTGCCGTGCGGCTTGACGGAGCAACGCCTGATCAGCGCGATAGCGACGAACACGGCCAGCTGATTGGCTATCTGCCGCAGGATGTGCAGATGTTTGATGGCACAGTGGCGCAGAATATCGCACGCTTTAGCGAAGGGGCGGACCCCGCAAAAATCGTGGCTGCGGCGCAGGATGCCAATATTCATGATTTCATCATTCGCCTGCCGCAAGGCTATGACACGCCTCTGAATGAAGGTGGTTCTCGCCTTTCGGCGGGCCAGCGCCAGCGTGTGGCCTTGGCGCGGGCTTTGTTTGGAGATCCGGTTCTGCTGGTTCTGGATGAGCCCAATTCCAACCTCGATGCAGATGGCGAGGCCGCACTCGACAAGGCGATCCGGGCGGTGCTCGCGCGCAATGCTTCAGTTATCGTTGTCGCGCATCGGCCCAGTGCTTTGAATGCCTTGGATCACCTTTTGGTCTTGGCCAATGGGCAAGCGGCAGCTTATGGCACGCGCGATGAGATCATGACCAAAGTGGGTTTGCGTCCGGCACCTCAGGCCGTGCCCGTGGCAAAACCTCTCAGCACGAGCGCGCAGATCGGCTACCGCGCGGGCTCAACCACGCGCAATTGAGGACAGTATGGAACAGGTCAACAAGAGCCTCAAAACGGAACGATCATTGCGGCGGTTGCAGTTGCTCGGTTTTGTCAGCATCGCCTCGATGGTCGGCGTTTTCGGGGCGTGGTCATGGTTCTCGGACATCAATGGCGCGGTGATTGCGCCCGCCACCATTCAGGCCGAAAGCTATTCGAAAAAGGTGCAACACCGCGAAGGCGGCAATGTGTTGAAGATCGCCGTTAGGGATGGCGATGTGGTTCAAGAGGGGCAAGATTTGGTCATCCTCGACCCGGCGGAAGCCAAGGCGCAGCTGGGCATCATCCAAGGCCAGCTCAATGAATATCTGATCAGACGTGCAAGGCTTGAGGCGCAGCGTGATGGGCACAGCGGCATTGTCTTGCCGCCGGAACTTAAAGATAGCGCCAGCGACGTGCGCATTGCGGCGGTTGTGGCTGGCCAAGAAAGGCTTTTGCAATCTACCTTGGAAAGTGCCGGCGGCAAGCAGGACCAATACAAGGCGCAGATTGGCCAATTGCAGGAGCAGATCAAAGGATTTGAAGCCCAGCTGATCGGGGATCAAAAGCAAATGGATTTGGTTGCCACAGAAGTCGAGGGTTTGCGTAAACTTGAAAAGCAGGGCCTTGTTCCTGCCACGCGGGTGATGGCGATGGACAGGGAGGCCGCACGCCTGCAAGGCGACCAAGGCCTGCTCACCGCTAATAAGGCGGGGGCCGAGGCCAAAATCAGCGAGACGAATTTGCTTGTCCTGCAAGTTCAAGAGGGTGTGCGCAACCAGGCGCTGACGGATTTGCGCGATACGGAAGGCAAGTTGGTTGAACTGCAAGGCCAGAAATTGACTTATCAATCACGCCTTGAGCACCTGACAGTCAAGGCACCGATCACGGGAACAGTTTATCAACTTTCGGTGCATACTGAAGGTGGCGTTATTGCGCCGGGTGAAACCCTGATGATGATTTTGCCGCAGAATGATGATTTGGTTTTGCAGGCGGCTGTTAGCCCCAATGACATCAGCCATATTCATGTGGGTCAGCCCGCAGAAATCGTCTTCACGTCATTTGATAATCGCGTGACGCCCAAGATTTCGGCTGAGGTTACGCAAGTTGCAGCAGATACGACACGGCCGGACCCAGCCAAGGGTGACGCCAATACGCAGCCCTATTATGTGGTCCGGCTCACCATTGCCGCAAAGGAACTTGCCAAGCTGGGCAACAACAAATTGAAACCGGGCATGGGTGCCGAGGCCTTTATCCAAACAGAATCACGCACACCATTTTCTTATTTCATCAAGCCGTTGGTGCAGCAATGGTCTCACGCGATGCGTGAAAGTTGAGCCGACAGGGCGTTTACTTTCTCTTCATTAAAAACTTTGCGCAACGCAACGGAGTTTTAACCCTAACACTTCATGATCAGCGTCATGATGGTTCGTCGCGTACACAAGGCGTTTGTTTGTTCCGTGTTTTTTGCAGCGTTGGTCGCAAATGCCGGCTCTACAAGTGCAGTCTCCACTCCCGCCAATTCGGTTTCCGTTGCCGCCTATGCAGCGCTGACGGGAGGAGATGCCGCCAAAGCGGTTTCACTTTACACCCAAGCCATTGAGTCGCGTGCACTGGGGCCAGAAGTTTTGGCCAGCGCCTTGCTCAATCGCGCATTGGCGTATCAAAACCTCGGGCAGAACCAGAATGCAGTCGATGACTATTCTGCGGCCTTGGTGCTTGATGCTATGCCCAGCAATCTGCGCGCACGGGCGCTGTATAATCGCGGCCTTGCCCAACAAAAAGTGGCGAAGCCTGCCTTGGCAATTGAAGATTTTACCAGCGCCTTGTTGGTGGATTCAGGCTTCTCCTACGCTTATTTGGCCCGTGCCAATGCTTTGCGTGAAAATGGTCAATATCTGTTTTCGATTTCCGATTATGAGCGGGCGTTGAAATATCATCATCCTGAAGCTGCGCGGGTTTATTATGGCGAGGCACTTGCTTTTGAATTGTTGAAGCGCCCGACTGAAGCCAAGCATTTGTTGAAAGCGGCCGTTGCGGCTGATGCCAATTTTACAGCTGCCATCGAAAAATTACAGGCCATGGGCGATGTGGCTGAGCTTGATGATGCGGCTTCTGATCCAATCTTGACAGGCAGCATCAGTGCCAGCCCTGCTGGCAATACGGAAGTGATGAAGCAGGGCCTGCCGCAGGGCGTTGAACCGCCTGCTGCCTTGCTGGCTGCTGCGGAAGATAGTCTTATAACCGCCGACACTACCACTGCGGATGACCCGAAAGATGAAGTTGCCGATGCAGTTGATCCGGCACCTGTTCAAGCTCCTGCCAAGCGCGCAGACGCGAAAGTTGAAGTGGCTTCCGTTCCCGGCATTCCTGCCAAGCTGCAAAAGCTCGCGATGGCAGAAACGCCAAAGCCGGCAGTTGTGGTTGATGTTCCCGTTAAAAAACCAATTGTCGTCGCCAGTGTAACAGCAGCGGCAGAAGCCGCGCCACAGCAAGTCTCAGGTTGGGCCGTGCAGATTTCTTCGGCGACGAGCGAAGATGCCGCTTGGGCGAGCTGGAAATCCATCCAGAAAAGCCACGAGGCCTTGGCCGGCATGAAGCCTGTCGTTGTGAAAGCCGATCTCGGTGCCAAGGGAACGTTCTACCGCGTGCGTCTCCAAGGCTTTGCGGATCAATCTTCAGCGCAGGCAGCCTGTGGCAAGCTGAAACACGGCGGGGTTTCCTGCTATATTTCTAAGGCGAACGGTTAGGCTTTTTCAGCCAGAATAATCAGCTCTGCTTCGACCCATTCGCGCAGATAGGTTTGTGGGCTTTCAAAAGGTGAGCCAAACTGTTGGGTAGGTTTTGGCTCTTGGACCAAAACTGAAAGTGCTTGGGCTTCTTCTTCGCCGATCATGCGAAAGCGCGCCAATGTGCCTTGCCGCCAGACTAAAACATTTTGGACGGCATCAAGACGGTGGGGGGCAGGCGGCCGCTCATCGCATTTTAGAGCTGACCAAATGCTTGTGGTGTTTTGTAAAAAATGTAGGTGTTGAACGGACGGATGCAAAACGAATTTTAGTTCGCTAAATTGCTCCGGGTCCATGTGTTTGATTGTTTGCCAATGCAGTGGGGCAAGATCGGGCGCTGAGGCGGCCAGATTGAAGGCCAGTTCAAGACTGGCAAGTTCCGCCAGTTCCGGGTGTTTGCGCCATTTGGTGTTGGATTTCAGAAATGCGGGAAGATTGCTGCTGAACCAGCGCTCACCGTGCTGATGGTCAGCATGGGCCACTCCATAAGCGCGCAACATGGCCACAAAATCACTGTCACCGAAATAGGTGTAAAGTTGCTCAAACTCCTGGGTCAGAAATGCATAGAGGTTAAGCGATGAATGGGCCGATGATACGCTGCGGGTTGTGGACTGAGTGGCAGGTTTTGCAGAAATCATATCTTTTTCCTTCAAACACCACGTCCGATGTTTGAGAAAGTATTGCTGATTGGACATGCTAAAAGCCAATCACGAAGCGCTCTGAGCCTTCAATAGGTTGTGATCACTTTCGTGCTCTGCGCTGCTATTTCAACAGGAAGGTCAGCTTCAAATTGACGCGCCATTCCGCTACTTTGCCATTTTTGACGATGCACTTTATATCCTGCACCCAAGCGCTTTCGATATGATCCAGCGTGGCATCGGCCTTGGCAATGCCCAATTGCACAGCGTCTTCGATGCTTTTGGACGATGATGACGTGAGTTCGATGACTTTGGCGACGGTTGACATGATGATCCTCTATTCAGTTGGGGAAAGTCTATCGCTGAGGTCTTTGCAAGTCTACCCCTTGGTGGCTAATGCATAGTTCATGACATTGCATTTGGTAAAACTCTGTGTGGGTGTGAGTGAAATTGCGGAGCTGGAGGCTTGGGTGGGTGAGGCCGCCCGTGGCCGCGACAGCCTTGATCATGTCACGCGCATGTTCCCCAAGCGGCGCGATGAAATCCTGGATGGCGGTTCGCTCTTCTGGGTGATCCGGGGCATGATCCTGTGTCGCCAGCCGATTGTTGATCTTGAGAAGGTGACGGGCCAGGACGGGATTGATCGTTGTCGCATTGTGTTTAAACCGCAGATCATACCTGTACGTCCCGTGCCGCGCCGGGCTTTTCAAGGCTGGCGCTATTTTGAGACCGCTGATGTACCGCCAGATTTAAAGAAATCTGCCGGAACCTCGGGCCTATCGGAAAAAATGCGGCGCGAACTGGCAGCACTCGGGCTGCTTTAAACCGCGATATTATCGATCAAGCGGATTTTACCGAGCCAAGCGGCGGCGAGAAGACGCAAGGGCTCGTTCGGGTTCTGAGGCAAAGCGAGGCTCACGGCATTGCGGACGGCAACATAGTCGACCTTGAAGCCCAGCGTGGTGAGGGAACGTGCGGCGGCGCGGGTTGCGGTTTGCGGCTTGATACCTGCGCGGATTTTTTCGGCGGCTTGTGCCAAGTTCTTGTAGATCGCGCTGGCGTGGTGGCGCTCTGATTTCGAGAGAAAGCGATTGCGCGATGAGAGGGCGAGCCCATCTGCCTCGCGCTCAGTCGCCACGCCGATGATTTTTGTGACTATGCCAAGGTCAGCCGCCATCCGGGTGACCACTTGCAGCTGTTGATAATCTTTCTGGCCAAACATAGCGAAGTCAGCACTGGCTGTGATCAACAACTTGGCTACAATGGTGGCCACGCCATCAAAAAACTGCGGGCGGTATTTATCTTCAAGGCCAGCTTTGGCTTGTCCTTCAACATGCACGGTTGTGGCAAAGCCTAGCGCGTAGATTTCTTCTGATGTCGGTGCAAATATGGAGTTCACACCTTCGGTGGTGAGCAATGCGAGATCGGACTCTTCGGTTCTGGGATAGCGTGCAAGGTCTTCATTTGCGGCAAACTGCTTGGGGTTGACAAATATCGTGGTGACCAGACGGTCGGCTTTTTCGAAGCCTTGGCGCACCAGTTGCAAGTGCCCTTCATGAAGTGCGCCCATGGTGGGCACAATGGCGCTGCTCAGGCCCTGGTTCGCCCAAGTTGCTGTTTCGCGGCGCAAGGCGTCAAGGGTGCGAAGAATTTTGGGTGGCATGACTGCTCTACAATCTCAGGCTTAAAATCCAGCTACACGTAAGTTTTCGTATTAGTTGCAATGGGTTGAAAATGATTTTTCGTTTCAGAATTTAAGTTTTGGTTTAGTTTTTCAGCGCAATGGTTCTGCATCGATGAGGTTGCAATGTTACCGTTGACCGCAGACCAAAAGCAAACGCCTTTCCACAGTATCGAGGAAGCCACCGGCTATCTGCTGGCAAAGGCCGCAAAAGAAAATGTTTTACATCTGTCCTATTGGTATTTGCAATATAAGGATGGCGCGCCCGACCAAGTGATCTGGGTGGCGACGTATGATCCTGCCTATATGAGCCACTATATGAACAATTTCACGCCGCTGAATGATCCTGTGATCAGCAGCGTGATGGAAGACAAATTTGTCGATTGGTCGGAATGGTTTGATACTGACCATTTGGCACAATCGGTGAATGCAATTGCCGCGCGCTATGGGATTACCCGTTATGGCATTTCGATGCCGCTTTACGGACCTGGCGAAGACAAAATCATTTTCTCGGTCTGTGTTGATGGCGATGCCGTGTCTTGGCCTGGTTTGCGCAACCAATTGGCCTTGCGGTTTTTGCCGATGGCCAAGCAGTTTGATGCGCGGATGCGGGCTTTGGTTTTGGCAGGTGAAGAAGGTGAGAGCGTCTTTCGCCTGTCGGCCTAGTCCTCAACCCGGCGTGCTTTGCCGCGCAAGCTGATGCCTCGATCGACCGCAGCAGTGCCAAACCTCTCACGGATTTTATCCATTGCCGCTTCAGCTTTGTTTTGCGTCACGCGGCGCAAATCCAAGCCCTCATTTTGAAGGGCGATGCCTTCTTGTAAATGTGAAAGGCCAATGCCGATCAGGCGGAACTGCTGATGGCCAACTTCTTTTTGTAAAAGTTGTTTGCCGCAATCAAACAAGACATGAGCAAGGTTGGTGCCATCCTCCAAAGACATGGCACGCGTCCGGGTTTGGAAATCTTTGGTTTTGAGTTTTAATGTGATTGTCTGACCAATCTGTTCTGCTTTTTTGGCGCGGCGCGAGACGCGTTGGCAGAGGTTCCATAGTTTTTGCTCGAGCTGGTCGAAGGCTGCCAGATCATCATCAAAAGTGGTTTCAGCGCTGATGCTTTTGGTTTCGCCTTCGGTGTCAACCTCGCGCGTGTCCTCACCTCGGCTCAAGTGATAAAGCTTGGCACCCATTTGGCCAAACGCGCGGAAAAGATCATTCTTCGCCATGGTTTGCAATTGGCTGATCATGGTGATGCCGCGTTTGGCCAAATGCGCTTGGTTGGCCTTGCCCACGCCCCAGATGGCGCCCACCGGCTTGGTCGCCAGAAGGTTCAACGTTTCAGCCTTGCCGATCACTGAAAAACCGCGCGGCTTTTCCATGTCTGATGCCAGTTTGGCGAGGAACTTGTTATGCGAAAGGCCGACGGATGCACCCACGCCCACTTCGGTTTCGATGCGCTTGATCAAGCGGGCCAAAGAGAGGGCGGGTGAGGCTCCATGCAATCTTTCGGTTCCCGTGAGATCAAGAAAGGCTTCGTCAATTGAAACGGGTTGAACCAAAGGTGTAAGTTCCAACATGAGCTCGCGCACGGCGCGGCCGGCCTCGGCATATTTGGCCATATTGGGTTTCACGACCACAGCGTGGGGGCAGAGTTTCAGCGCTTGAAACATCGGCATGGCGGATTTCACACCGTGAATGCGTGCGATATAGCACGCGGTGGAGACTACACCGCGTTGTGCGCCACCGACAATCACTGGCTTATCACGCAATGCCGGATTGTCGCGCTTCTCGACAGACGCATAGAAGGCGTCGCAATCAATATGGGCAATGGTCAGCTGGTGCAGTTCCGGGTGCTGCTTGATCCTGGGGCTATGGCAGGCCGGGCAACGGTTGGACGTCTGTGCCACGGGCGTCAAACAATCGCGACAGAAGCCAAGGTTTTCGGATGGCGTGACCATGCAGCGAGCTTACCGCGTTTTTGGTGCTTCGTCTTGCGCTAGTAAAAAGCACCGGGCAGGCGGCGGCGGGCGGCGAGCAGGGCTTCGGGTTTCAAATCATGGGCCAAAGCAAATTCCAACACCAGGCTTTGATCCTCCAAGGCATAGTCCAGCACGAATGCCTGAAAGTCCGGCTCATTCACGCGGGTTTCAAGATCATCCCGGGTGATTCCAGTTAAAGCCAGAAAGCGCTCAAGGCGGGGTTCATCGGAGAGGAGAAAGCCCGTGAGGAGCAGCGGGATTTCGTCTCCATTTGGTGATTGGGGCGAATTGGTTTTAAATCGCATCTTCAGGATCAATTAACCAGAGTAGGACACAAGGTGTCTTGCTTAACAAGTTGGTTATGAGCCGTGGCCCATTATCGAGGCCGGGTTTTAGACGAAGCTTGACCCAATTGCAAAGTGGACGGGATAGATTCTGATGGACGTTGTTTCATTTGCCAATACACTTGACCAATCTTCGTTAGGGGTTGATTCTGCCATGAAGAAAACTGTTTTAGTGGTCGAAGACAATGAATTGAACATGAAACTGTTCAATGATTTGCTGGAGGCGCATGGCTATATTGTGGTGCAGACGCGTGATGGGCTTTCAGCGCTTGAACTGGCGCGCAAGCATCGGCCTGATCTTATTCTGATGGATATTCAATTGCCGGAGGTTTCGGGCATTGAAGTCACCAAATGGCTGAAAGAAGATGAAGAGCTGCGCAAAATTCCGGTGATCGCTGTCACCGCCTTCGCCATGAAGGGCGACGAACAGAAGATCAGAGAAGGGGGCTGTGAGGCCTATATCTCAAAGCCCATTTCGGTGATCAGTTTCCTGCAAACTATTGATGGATTTTTGAAAAAAACATCATGACAGCACGCGTCCTCGTCGTTGATGACATTATCGCCAATGTGCGGCTTCTCGAAGCCAAACTGGCGGCGGAGTATTTTGAAGTTGTGACAGCCATGAATGGCTTGGACGCTTTGGATGCTGTGCAACGCACCAAGCCTGATATTATTCTGCTGGACGTGATGATGCCCGGCATTGATGGGATTGAAGTGTGCACACGCCTCAAGGCCAACGCCGCCACACAGCATATTCCGATTATTATGGTGACAGCTTTGGATCAGCCGGAAGATCGGTTGCGGGGTTTGCGCGCCGGGGCCGATGATTTTCTGACCAAGCCGGTCAATGATATTTCGCTCTTTTGCCGGGTCAAATCTTTGGTACGACTCAAGATGCTGACGGATGAATTGCGGGTTCGCGCCGAAACCAGCGGCACTGTTGGCATGTTGGTGCGCGCCGAAATGCCGGACCAAAACCGTGAAGGCAATGTTCTGCTGGTGGATACGCGCGAGTCTTCCGTTGAACGCATTCAGGCGGCACTGGCGGGCAAGCACCGCGTGACGGTTGCTGCTGATCCGCAAAAGGCTGTGGATTTGGCGGGCTCGGCGGTTGTGCCTTTCGAGTTGGTGATTGTCAGCCTTGGGGCTGATAGTTTTGATGGCCTGCGGCTGGTCTCGCAATTTCGCTCCTATGAAGCCACGCGCCAAACGCCCATTCTGGTGGTGGTCGATCCGGCTGAACAACAGCAATTGTTGCGCGCCCTTGATATGGGGGTAAATGATTATCTGATGCGCCCAGTGGACCGGCAAGAACTGCTGGCGCGTGTCAACACACAAGTGAAACGTTGGCGTTATACCGAGCAGCTGCGCTCCAGCGTCAAAGCTTCAATTGAAATGGCCATTACTGATCCGCTGACTGGGCTTTACAATCGGCGCTATCTTGAAACCCATCTCAGCCATTTGATGGAAAGCTATGTCAATCGCGGCAAAATTCTCAGTGTGCTGGCCATTGACGCGGATTATTTCAAAGCGATCAATGACAGCCACGGCCATGATGCGGGCGATACGGTATTGCGAGAGCTTTCAGCGCGGATCAAGCAATCGACGCGTTCGGTGGATTTGTGTTGCCGCACGGGCGGTGAAGAATTCGTCTTGATTTTGCCCGGCACTGATCTTCCCGCCGCAGTGGCGATTGCAGATCGGATGCGTAAATTGATCGCCAACAAGCCCTTCACCATTGGGCCCGGCAAGATGATCCACGTGACGGTGTCGATTGGTGTTTCTAGTCTCGAAGGTGTGGAAGATACACCAAACCGCATTTTAAAGCGCGCCGACGAAGCGCTCTATTCTGCCAAGCGCGAAGGCCGCAACCGGGTTGAGGTGGCTGCGGCCTAAAGCCTAACTTTTTGCTTTTTTTGATCTGCCCCTATAAAGCCAGCGCATGACTGTTGTTGCAAATCATGAATCGCTTTGGGGTGAGCGGGGCACGGCTGGGGCCACGATTGCCGGCGAGCTGGTGTTTGATCATGTCGCTTTTGCTGTGCGGAGCAAGCCGATCCTGCACGACATCAACTTCAAGCTGACGCCGGGCGAAATCGTTTCGGTTCTCGGTCCTTCGGGCTGCGGCAAGACAACGCTCCTGCGGCTGGCAGCAGGGGTGTCGCGGCCCACGCAAGGGCGCATCCTGCTTGATGGCGAAGTGGTGGCAGGCCCGGCGCAGTTTGTGCCGCCGGAAGCGCGCAGTATTGGTTTGGTGTTTCAAGACTTTGCGCTGTTCCCGCATCTCACGGTTTTAGATAATGTGCGCTATGGTCTGCACCGCTGGCGGCGCGATGAGGCTCTGGCTGCTGCGACGCGGGCTCTGGCTCGCGTGGGTCTCGCGGGATTGGCGGGGGCCTATCCACATCAGCTTTCGGGCGGTGAGCAGCAACGCGTGGCGCTGGCACGGGCGATCAGCCCAAGGCCGCAGATCCTTCTGATGGATGAACCGTTCTCCGGGCTGGACCAGCGCTTGCGCGAAGATGTGCGCAAAGAGACTTTGGCTTTGCTCAAGGAAATTCGTGCCACTGTGGTTTTGGTTACGCATGACCCGCGCGAGGCCCTGGAGGTTTCAGATCGCGTCATGCTGATGCGCGGTGGGCGCATTGTCCAGCAGGCCAGCCCTCGCGAAATCTATGCGGCACCCATTGATGCTGCTGCTGCCCGATTTTTTGCGCCCAGCAATGAGCTTGAGGGCAGGGTTTCGCGCGGAATAGTTGAAACTCTTTTTGGCCCATTTGCTGCACCCGGCTTGGCTGAGGGAGACATGGCGGTGGTGATTTTGCGGCCCGAACTCATCGGTCAAACAGCGCAGGGCCCGGAGGCTTTGGTGAAGGAAAGCCAATATTTGGGCCATATGGCGCGATTAACGCTGGTTTTCCCGACTCTGGAGCATGAGGTTATGGCGCTTGTTCCGGCTGATTTGGCCCCGGCGCGCGGGCAGGTGGCGAAGTTTGGCCTCACTTCACCAAAAGATGATCACACTGTTTTAGTCTTTAAAAAGGCCTGATGCGTGTCTATAGTAACTTGATAGCCACAACGGCGTTGGGTTTTAGGAGTTTCAGATGGGTTCACTTTCAATTTGGCATTGGTTGATCATTGGGGTGATCGTCATGTTGGTCTTCGGTGGGAAGTTTAAATTCTCTGAGATGGCAGGTGATGTGGCCAAGGGCATCAAGAGCTTCAAGAAGGGCATGGCTGACGATCCGGTGGACGATAAGTCGCTCGAAGCCACTGCCGATGTGCCGGTGGCTAACCCCGCCAAAAAAGTCAAAAGCTGAGTTGACGCGCGGGGCCAACTTGCGCGGCGTTTCATGTTTGATTTTGGTTTAAGTTTCTCACACATTCTGGTGATTGTGGTTCTGGCGGTGATCGCCATTGGGCCAAAGGATCTTCCTGTTGTGTTGCGCCGCCTGGGGCAGTTCATGAACAAGATGCGCGGTATGGCGCGCGAGTTTCAGGGCCAAGTTGATGCTGCGATGAAAGACGCCGGCATGGAAGACGTTAAAAAAGATCTGATGAGTTTGAAAAGCGGTGTCAGTGCCGCCATGTCGCCTGTGCAAACATTGGTGACGTCGACGGCGTCAGCAGTGACAGGTTCAACCGCTTCAGCTTCTCCCATTGGCGCAGCGCCGCAGATGATGAAGTTGGACAACATGCAGGGCAATGATTTTACACGGCTGTTTGGCGGTCAGGCCGTGGGCGAAACGCGCATTGCCGGGCGCGGGCTGGAAGACGGCAAGCCGTGAGTCAGTCAGACATTGATGCCAGCGAAGCGCCATTGATGGATCATTTGGCGGAGCTGCGCCAAAGGTTGATCTATTCGGTTGTGGGCTTTGTTGCGGCCTTTCTGACGGCGTTCTTTTTTTCCAGCAACCTTCTGCATTTTTTGATCCTGCCGTTCAAATGGGGCACGGGGACGGATGTCGGGTTGATTTCGATCAAACTGCTCGGTGTTTTTTTGGTGAAGTTGAAGATTGCGATGTTTGGCGGCTTGTTTGTGGCCTTTCCGCTGATTGCCACGCAGATTTATGGGTTCATTGCACCTGGCCTTTACAAGCATGAGCGCCAGGTGCTGCTGCCCTATCTCATCGCCACACCGTTGTTTTTTATTCTGGGTGCGGCACTGGTTTATTTCATGCTGCTGCCCGTGGCGATCAAGTTCTTCTTCTCTCTGGCGGCTTCGACGAGTGATGGCAATGGCGTTGGCATTCAACTGATGCCGGATATTGAGGCCTATCTTGATTTCGTGATGACGCTGATGCTGGCCTTTGGTGTCACCTTCCAATTGCCTGTGGTGTTGACGCTGCTGGGGCAGATTGGCATTGTGAAACAAGACCAGTTGAAACGCGGGCGGCGCTTTGCTTTGGTCGGCGTTGCGGCCATTGCAGCGGTGATCACCCCGCCAGACCCGATTTCGATGCTGGCCATGTGCCTGCCGCTGTTTGCGCTTTATGAAGTGGCGGTGTTGACAGTGGGCTTTCTGGAGAGACGGCGGAACAAGGCTTCGGCCAGCACGGATGTGACGCCGCAGTAGGTTGCGGGTTGGTTTTAAGTTTTGATATTCATATTATCCGTCACCCCGGCGAAGGCCGGGGCCGGGCTTCAGTGTTTTTAAATTTGAAGAAAGCCTAATCCCGGCCTTCGCCGGGATGACGGGAAATTTTGTGAGCTTGGTTTCTGTTTGCGCAGAATTTGCCGCCTTACTTCACCACAATTCGCCCCTCGAGTTTTGCCTGCACGCCATTGTGCGCCTTGATATAAACCAGCACATCATTGGCCATCAGCTTGCCTGCCGCAGTGCCAACCAGCGTTTTGCCATTGCCAAGGGCAATGAAACCATCGCCTGCGCCCAGCATGTAGTCATTGGTGGCGACTTTATATTTGGCTTTCAAATCCAAGGCCGCACCATTTACCGTGACCGAGACGACGCGGGACATGGGTGGCTTGGATTTATCTGCGGTGACAATGAGGCCTGAGACCTGCGGGAAGCGGCCTGCACCATCTTCGATCTTGCTGAAGCCATTTTCCAAGGCGTCGAGAATGTGCTGGCCATCAAGCTCTGTCACCACCGTCATGTTGCCGAAGGGCAGCTCAGTCAACACATCGCGGCGGGTGAAATCAGCCCCCGCGGCATATTGCTTGTCACCGCGAATGCCCCCGCCATTGGTGATGGCGATATCTGCACCAGACTCTTCGCGCATTGCATCGGCGATCAAATTGCCCATGGCTGACTCTTGGGTGCGCACAATACTGCGGCGCGTGTCGATGGGGCCTTCGAGCTTGCCCACCACAACATCAAGTTCCTTGCCCAAATCGGCGGTGAATTGATCGACGATCTTTTGCGTTTCTGGGTCGGGCTGCACGCTGGCCGTGTCGATGAAGCGGAAGGAGGGTTGCCAGGAAAGGCTGCGCTTGCCGTCCTTGGTTTGCACATCCACACTCACATCAATCGGCACCAGATAAT
>JAYWAB010000040.1:0-6250 GCA_043782835.1 Aestuariivirga sp. | reverse complement strand
AGCGTGCACCGCACTGCAGTGGGTGGTTAGCTCAGCGGTAGAGCATTACCTTGACATGGTAAGGGTCACAGGTTCGATCCCTGTACCACCCACCATTTTTTTCTTATAAAACTGAGCTTTATGCAGGGTTCTTCAAGTGGCGCGGTTTGAGAGGTGCCACATACGATGAAAGCAGAGCCACCATGATCTGTGATGGCGCGGCCAAAAATCGTTTTCACGCTTTCGACGGTTTTGGCTTTGCGTAAGTCTTCAATGATCCCAAAGACGGCCTCTCTAGCATCTCAACACCCCCCGGCGATAGGTCACTTAAGACCCATTTGAGGACAGTTGGCAACTGGACTTCGGTTGAACCCCGTTGGTTTATGGCTCCCAGATGCTCTGCGGCTTCAAGAAACAGCCTCGGCAGGTTCTGCAAGCAATGGCATTTTTACGCTGCGACGCATCGGTTCGGCGGGCGCACCCACCCAGGACGAGCGACTTGGCAATGCCTCGCCTTTCATCACCAAGGTGAGTGGGCCAATCTGGGCCCCGTCGCCCACGCTTGTATCGTAGAGCACGGTTGAACCTGCACCGATGGTGACATCTTTGCCGATCTTGATGCGGCCCACCTTCATCAAACGATCTTCGTAGAGATGGGTTTGCAGACAAGCCAAAGAATTGATCGTGGCAAAGTCGCCAATCTCAACACAGTCAAACTCTGTGATGTCATTGGCGTCCATAAACACACCTTTGCCGATCTTCACTCCAAACAAGCGCAGGGCCCATGGCAAGAAGGGTGTTCCGCGCAAATGCTCGAGAATGGATTTACCAGCCATCCCCCAATACATGACGGAGACAGCCTCGGTCCGAAGCGCCCACCAAGACCACATCGGCTTGATCGTCGGGCGATAAACACCCATTGAGACCCATTTAACCAAGACTGCGATAAAGACTTGGGCGAGATCAATCACCAACACGGCAATAATACACATGGCAATGGCTTCCATCCACGAGCCTTCGTTCACGGGTTCATTCAACAACTCCATGCCGTAGGTTGCCAGAGAGATGAAAAGTGCCGTTGGCAAACTGATATTCAAGGCTTCAAATAAAGCACGGCTGATCATCATCCAGCTTGAAGGCTTAAATGTTGCCGCGTCCGTTGCTGAAAATGTCTGACGTGCTGGGAACTTGATCGGCGGTGATCCGAACCATGTTTCTGATTCACCAACTTCGCCGCCTTCCGGGGGGCGCGATTTGACGCCGATCAAAGCGCCAGATTCAACCACATAGTTCATGGGAATGACGGCTTCATTGCCGATGAAAACTTTTGAGCCGGTTTTGATTGTGCCCAATGTCATCCAATTGCGGCGCATCGCCTCATCGCCCAGTTGCACGTCATCGGCGATAAAATTGCCGGGTCCAATATCAATGAGGTCATAGCGTCCACCAAGATTAGTCGATATTTCAGAACCGGCACCAATTTTGGTGCCCATCAATCGATACCAAGCGCGCATATAGATGGTGGCGAAAATTGAAGATAAGGTGTCCAACATAACTTCAGTCGCCAGTGTAACGATCCATTTGCGGATATAGATGCTGCCATAGACTGAATAAATGCCGGGCTTCAAACGTGGCAGGATGATCCAACGCACAGCGACAATGAACAAGCATGTGAGAACGACCATCGCAAATGCAGCAGGCAGCGCAATTAACGGATAATACCAGTTGGAATTGATGCCCCCGAAAAGCGGATTGAGGAAAGAGTCGAACAGCTCCATCAACCGGAACGCGGGAACAATCGGCAAGATGCCGATGGGCGGCATCATCAGCAGGAGGAACACGTAAAAGGCAGATTGCAGATTTTGGACTGTTCTGCTGGCCATGGCGCTTTCTGGAAGATCTTCGGGGCGAAGGTCTGCAATTTTCTTCGCGGGTGAACCACTCCAGGATTCGAAAGCAGGAACATGGGTGCCCGCCATCAGTGACGAGAGATCGGCGAGTTCAACGCCATTGCCAATCACAACGTCATGTTCGATGACCGACGAAGAACCGATGCTCACATCATCGCCAATCACGACAGGCCCGATGATATAGGAGCTTCCGCTGGCGCGGGTATTGTCGATGATGACTTTGCCGCCAATTGATGAATGCTCACCAATTGAAACGAGGTCAATGGCGCCAGCATTAAAATCTGCGATCAGGGCGTCGCTGCCCACTTTGGCGCCGAGAAGGCGCATATAGAACCTCAGGACCGGGGTTCCCTGCATCCATTTCAAATGTACAAGACTGGTGAGGCGTTGGACCAGCCAAACGCGGAAATAATAGGTGCCGTAGAGCGGGTAGATGCCGGGTTTGGTTTGGCGCAAGATCAAGAATTTGGCGACGGGAACAAAGATATAGTTGAACAACGTCACAGCCATATAGGCCACGAAGACGGATAAGAAGTCACCGCGCAGAGAAGCTTCATCCGTGCTGAGCAATGAGTAACTGACGAAAATCGCAAGCCAAGGTGCGGCTTGTAATGTCAATATCAGGGGCATGACCGCGGCTTGGGCGACGCCACACCAAAAGCGGCGTTGCAGCGAAGGGCGGTCAGGTGCTGCATGGCTCTGTAATGTATCGGCATCATCCAAAGCGCCGCGCGCAATGAGCAACTTGCCAATCGCTTCGACGGTGCGGCCAGCGTACATGTCCTGCAATGTGATGGTTTGGCCATATTTGCTCAAACGCACCTTTGAAATGAATTGTGCAGCCAGAAGTGAGTGGCCGCCGAGATCGGTGAAGAAATCTGCATCACGCGTTATGGGTTGGCCGGGGAAGGTGGACTTGGCGGCATCGATCAACACGTCTTCAACAGCGTTCTGGCCCTGGTCGGATTGGCTTTCGTCGGCCATGGCGGAGGCAAGCGGCACGTTTTTCAAGGTCTTGCGGTCGACCTTGCCGGAGGTGAGGCGCGGCACTTCGGCGATGATCTCGAAAATCGCCGGCACCATATAAGGCGGCAGGCGTTTGCGTAAGCCTTCACGCAAGGCGTGAATATCGGGTGTGGCGTCTTTGCGCGGTGCGATGAAGGCCACCAGTCGGTCAAGCCCATGGTCTTTGCGCAAAACCACAGCGGCGTGTTCGATATTGGGATATTCGCCGACAGCACTTTCGATTTCGCCAAGCTCCACGCGAAAGCCGCGAATCTTAACTTGGTCATCGATGCGGCCTTGGAAGACGATGCGGCCTTCTTCGTCGATGTTCACTGCATCGCCTGATCGATAAAGGATCTTGTCAGGTGCCGTCTTGCTGAAAGGATTGCGGATAAATTTTTCGGCGGTGAGTTCGGGCCGGCCCAAATAGCCTGCTGCCACGCCGGGCCCGCCAATCAGAAGTTCACCTTGCTGGCCGGGGGCCACGGGCTGCATCTGTTCATTGACGATATAGGCGGTGTAGTTCGGAATTGGCTTTCCGATGGTGACGACATCGCCCTTGCTCAATTCGGCGATAGTGGCCACAACGGTGGCTTCGGTTGGACCATAGGAGTTGAACAGGCGGCGGCCCTTTTTGGCAAAACGATCCACCAAGCTCGGAGGGCAAGCTTCGCCGCCCACAATGATGACACGCAAAGTTTCAACATCTTCGGCGAACATCGAGAGCAAAGTTGGAACTGTATCGATGGCAGTCACGCCTGCATCGCGCATCCGGCGCGGCAGGTTCTCGGTGTCGGCCAAGATTTCGGGCGTTACCACCCAGAGCGCTGCACCCGCGAGATAGGGCACCCAGATTTCTTCCATCGACAAGTCAAAAGCCGCCGAGCAGCCTTGGAACATCACGTCCTTGGATGTGATGCCGAAGATGGAGTTTGAAGCGCGCAGATAGTGGCAGATGTTGCGGTGCGTAATGGCGATGCCTTTGGGCGTACCGGTCGAGCCTGAGGTGTAAATCAAATAGGCATTGTGATCGGGCGTTTGGCCCTTGGGTGCCACCAGCGGTTTTTTGAGCGGCTGTTGGAATGGCGCATCACTCATTGACCAAACAGGTTGAGGGATTCCAGCGACCCGCTCTTCGACATCTTCGTCCACCAGCAAGCCAATGGCTTTGCAATCGGCCAAGCACGTGGAGATCCGGTCTTTGGGGGTTTCAGAATCAAACGGCAGCCAGGTGGCGCCGGTTTTGGTGATGGCGATTTGCGAGAGGAGAAGATTGACACCCCGGGTGAAATAGAGCCCCACAACTTTGCCGGGCTTGGCCCCACGGCGGATCAACTCGGCAGCGATCTGGTCGGAAATCTCATCGGCCTCGGCATAAGAAATCTTGCGCTCTTGGCTGATGATGGCCGTGGCTTTGGGCAAGCGCAAAACCGTGGCGCGGAAAATATCGGCCAGCGTTTCTTCGCGCAGGAACTGTTTGTTCACTGCGCCCTTCAACACGGGAATGGACTTGGATTTTGCCGGCGCGGGTTTGGTCTTTACAGGTGTTTTTTTCATTCTTGTTCCAAAACGTCTTTCGGTCGGCGGTCTCGCATCATAGTTTGTCCAGAATATGAACCAAGGGGCCCAGCTTCATACTTCGTCGTAAACTCAGAACACAGGCGCTAAGTTCCAGTCTTCGCAATGGATTTTCCACTGCTGCGCGGCACCAGCCCTTTCGCCTGCCTGCAAGACGACGGCCAAAGCCAAGAGCGTTGCCGCATTGCTGCCCTTAACCTTAAAGCGCCAGATTCGGATATGGGTTTGTGCCACGGGCGCCGTGGCACTGGCGCTGGTTGCCGCATAGAAATGACCATTTTGTAACAATTTCACAGAAATGTTTCGCGGATCGACCATCACCTCGCCCGAGGCTTTGAGGGCTGCCTCCTTGGCGACCCAGAGGAAAGTGGCAGGATCTTGGCCCAGCGCGGTGATGCGCTTGATCAAGGGCGCATCTTCCGGGGCGGCGATGGAGGCGAGGAAGGCTTGGTCTGTTGCCGTCGGCCAGAGTTCAATATCGATCCCGATCTGGGTTTTTGTGGCAACGGCCATTGCCGAAAAAGATGGATTGGTTTTGCGGAGGTGGGCGATGGCGAGGCCATGGGACGTTCCATCGGCGGCGCGGAGATAGGGTTTGCCTGTCGGAGATTTTACTGCCACCGCAGCAGGCAAGCCAGCAGCAGAGATTAGCCGGGCCAGTGTGGGCTTTCGGCTTGTGGCGGTGAAAGTGGCGAGGTGAATGTCCAGCATTGGAAATGGTGCTGCCAGGGGGAATCGAACCCACGACCTCTCCCTTACCAAGGGAGTGCTCTACCACTGAGCTACGGCAGCTTTGGCTTTACATGTGCGGCGCATTCCGCGAACGGGCGGACACATGCCACAAGCGCTTGTAATTCGCAACCCTTCATGGCTAATTGGCTGGGATGACCAAAAACACCATATCGCCGCAGGCTTTGGCGCGGCAAAAGCGGGCGGCAGCGGCGCTGAAAGCCAATTTGAAGAAGCGTAAGGCGGCTCCGGCTGAACCGCCTGACGCTGCGTCTGATGATCAGGCAAAGCGCACGGCGTAAACCTGGGGCAGGGTGGATGTGACCAAATCCCAGCTATCGCCCTGATTCTCACTCACCCAGACATTGCCGGTGGTTGAACCCATGGCCAAGTGCTTGCCTTTGTCATCCAACGCCAGCGCATGGCGGAAGATGACGTCATAGGCGTTCTTCTGCGGCAGGCCCTTTTTCAAGCTCTTGAATGTCTTACCGCCGTCGCGGGTTCGCGTGACGACCAGCGCGCCATCCACCGGAATGCGCTTTTCATCCTTGATGCCGGGTACGAACCAGACGGTGTCAGGGTCCTTCGGGTGGACTGCCACGCCAAAGCCGAAGGCTGAAGGCTTGGCTTTGACGCCTGTCCAAGTCTTGGCGTTATCGACAGATTTGAAAATGCCGGCATGGTGTTGCACCCAGAACTTCGCGGGGTCAGAAGCACATTGCACCATCATATGCGGATCCTGGCCATCGGGGCTTTCGACTTCACTCTTTGGCCCATTGTCAAACTTCATGCCATGGGCAGATTGCGCCCAGGTTTTGCCGCCATCTTCAGTGCGCCAGACGCCGCCGCAGGAAACGGCGACACGCACGGTGTTGGCATTGCGCGGGTCCACGCAGATTGAATGAATGCCCGGAATATCGGCCCCGCCGCCCAGCCATTTGTTGCGGTCTGGGTGTCGCCACAGGCTTTCCATCAGTTCCCACGAATTGCCGCGATCGGTGGATTTGAACAGCCCGCCCGGCATGGTGCCTGCCCAGATCACGCCTTTC
>JAYWAB010000039.1:0-3926 GCA_043782835.1 Aestuariivirga sp. | reverse complement strand
TGATCAGCCCGCGATTGATCAGGGCTTCGGCGATCTGCGTCGCATTCAGGGCTGCGCCCTTGCGCAGGTTGTCAGACACCACCCACAACACCAAGCCATTCTCCACCGTCGCGTCCTCGCGGATGCGGCTGATGAATGTGGCATAGTCGCCAGCACAATCCACCGGTGTGATATAGCCGCCCGGCTCATGCTTATCGATCACCATGCAGCCCGGCGCTTCGCGTAAAATATCGCGGGCTTCTTCGGCACTCATCGGACTTTCAAACTCAATGTTCACTGCTTCCGAATGGCCCACAAACACAGGCACGCGCACGCAAGTGGCGGTCAGCTTGATCTTGGGATCAAGAATTTTTTTCGTCTCCGCCATCATCTTCCATTCTTCCTTTGTATATCCATCTTCCATGAACACATCGATATGGGGGATGACGTTGAAGGCGATCTGCTTGGGAAACTTCTTGGGCGTTGGTGTATCATTCACAAAAATGCCTTTGGTTTGAACCCAAAGTTCATCCATGCCTTCTTTGCCTGCCCCCGAAACCGACTGATAGGTGGAAACCACCACGCGCTTGATCTTGGCCACATCATGCAAGGGCTTCAAGGCCACAACGAGTTGGGCGGTCGAGCAATTGGGATTGGCAATGATGTTCTTGCGGTTATTGCGCTTCATATACTCTTCAAGCACATGCGCATTCACCTCCGGCACCACGAGAGGCACGTCCTGGTCATACCGCCAGAAGGAAGAATTATCGATCACAATCACACCCAAAGCCCCAATCTTGGGAGACCAGACTTTAGAAACTTCCGACCCAGCCGACATCAAAACAATATCAACGCTGGAGAAATCAAACGTTTCAAGGTCTTTGCACTTCAGCGTCCTGTCACCAAAGCTCACTTCCGAGCCGAGCGAACGGCGCGAAGCAATTGCGTGAATCTCGTCCACCGGAAATTCCCGTTCGTGAAGAATATTCATCATCTCGCGGCCCACATTGCCCGTGGCGCCGACAACTGCAATTCGGTATCCCATGAAAACTCCAAAATATTTGCCCGCCAGATGAAAGGCGGGCCTGATTGAGCGCGCTTATAGCCAAGCGTCCAAGGCGGGGCAAGTTTGGTGGTAATGACCAAGCTTAGTCCCAAATTACTATTGGCATGTCCAACCCCATCGGCTATGCCGCCGCCAGACCATGGGTTCAAAACCCCTCGCGGAGAGGTGGCAGAGTGGTCGATCGCGTCGCACTCGAAATGCGAAGTACGCGCAAGCGTACCGGGGGTTCGAATCCCTCCCTCTCCGCCATTAATTCCTATGCTATGGATAATTGTCTTGATGGGTTTGAGGGACACGTCGAATGCCTGCCGCTCGACCGCAATCTCGTCAAAGCCGATTTCGAACTCAAGGGCGTGCAACAGGCTCTCAAAGCAATATTGGGATAACGATCAAACGGATTGAACTTTAGATCAGGGTACATTTATCCAAGGCACCAACTGTTGCGCCCATTTGGATGTTGCAAATTCAGCGTGCCTAAAACGAAAATTGCCATCTTTCCGACATGTTCGCGGATAAATACCGCCCAAGCTAATCTTGTGATGAGCAGGTTTCTGCCTGCACTTGATTGAGCTGAACCAATCGATACTGGCAATCAAGCCAAACTGGAGGCATATCTATGGCGAGCAATCTGATCACTGATGTAATGAAAATGGCAGGTCCCGCCGTTGTTGACCGTATCGCGGGCGCTTATGGCGTCAATGGCGCTATGGTGACCAGCGTTTTGTCCAGCGCCTTCCCGGCAATTTTTTCTGGCCTGAGCGCGCAAGCAGCTTCCCCGACGGGACTTGCGAACATTATGAATGGCCTCAAGCAGGTGGATCCGAATTTGGCCAGCAACCTCAGTGGCTCGTTGAGCGGTGCATCCGGCAATCTGATGGTGGCATCGGGAACTTCCATGCTGAGCTCTATTCTGGGCCAAGGCGGTTTGAACAACATTGTAAATAGCATCACCAAGAGCAGTGGCGTCAGTGCCGCTGCGGGTTCTTCACTGGTGGCCATTGCAGGCCAAATGGCCATGTCAACACTCGCGGGTCAAACCTCCGGCATGGATGCAGGTGGCATTGGCAAATTGCTGGCCTCGCAAGCAGGCTCTTTCATTTCAAACATGGGTGGCATGGGCACTTCAATGGGCAGCGCTGCTGCAACGGCTTCCAGCGCCGCCAGCTCCGCTGCGCGCAACACCACTGCGGCCGCGCAGAACATGGGCAACCAAGCTTCGGTAGCCGCAAGCGGCGGTACCAACTGGTTGATGTGGGCCCTGCCCGCATTGCTCGTTGCGGCAGCCCTTTGGTATTTCCTGGGTCATCGTGGCGGTGATGATGCTGCCAGCATGAAGCCAGCAACCCCAATGGCACAAACAGCAACGACAGCTGCGACAGCAATTAAGATTGGCGATGTTGATGTCTCCAAGACATTGACTGACTCCTTCGGCGGTCTCACCACCGCGCTGGCGGGCGTCACTGATCCGGCCTCTGCGACGGCAGCTGCCGCCAAGATTGCCGATTCAGCCAAGGGCATCGCCACGATTGGCGGCCTCGCAGCGACGTTCACCCCGGAACAAAAAACGGCTGTGGGCGCATTGGTCAATGGTTCGCTTCCCGGCCTGCAGGCTTTGATAACCAAGGTTGAAGCCCTTCCCGGCGTTGGCGATATTTTGAAGCCAGTGGTTGATCCCGTGGCCGCCCAACTCGGCGCACTCGCCAAGTAATAAAACTAAGAAGTTCAAACAACGGCGGCACCGCAAGGTGCCGCCGTTTTCGTTTTTTCGCCATGCACTGTTGCGGCCTAAAAAATGTTGCGATAAATCCTATCAATCACCTGTTGTGATCAACCCGAAAGTTCACCCGCCATGCGCAAAACCCTTGCCATCATTCTGCTTTTCTCACTCGTTCTCACCGGCGCATGGTTCCTGTCGGACAGTCTTTATCTCTCACCCTATGATCAACAGAAGTTTGGCATTTCATTCACCCAGCTTTCCGGCGTTCTGGCCATTGGTCTGATGGCCTTCGCAACGCTCCTCTCAGTACGGCCTGTCTGGCTGGAGCCATGGCTCGGTGGTCTGGACAAGATGTACCGGATGCACAAATGGCTGGGCATCATTGCCATGGTTGTTTCCGTGGCCCACTGGCTCACGGCCCAAAGCCCCAACGGCCATCATGGCCCGGCTGCGGCAGATGCTGCGACTGCCAATCAAAGCCTGTTGGATAGCCTTGAAGGGCCCGCCCACGGCGTGGCCCAGCCTGCTCTTTGGATCTTGCTGGCGCTTGTAGCCATCGCCCTCATCAAGAAAATTCCTTATCACATTTTCGCATTGACCCACCGCCTCGTGCCCGTGGTGTTCATGGTTCTGGTTTTCCACTCGGTCGTTTTGATGAAACAAATCTATTGGACAACAGCCATCGGCATCACTATGGCGCTGGTTCTTGCCGCGGGCGTTGTGGGAGGGTTGATTTCCTTGTTCCGGCTGGTGGGTGCCAAGCGCAAAGTCGATGCCACGGTAACAGGCAAGACCTATTTCGCCGACGTGCGCTCATTGTTGGTGGACATGCAAATGGAATCCGACTGGCCGGGCCATAAGCCGGGCCAATTCGCTTTTGTAAGTTCACGCCGCCGCTGGGGTGCCCATCCTTTCACCATCGCTTCGGCCTGGGACGCAAATTCGCGCAAAATCTCATTCATCGTCAAGGAACTGGGAGATGCCACGGAGGAGTTGGAAAAGAAATTACCGATAGGCACTAAGCTCGTCGTGGAAGGCCCCTATGGCCATTTCAATTTTGAAGATGCAAAGCCGCGCCAGATCTGGATTTCAGGCGGCATCGGCATCACGCCCTTTGTGGCGCGCATGCAGCATTTGATGGGATCAGATGCCGCCAAGGAAATT
>JAYWAB010000038.1:0-15161 GCA_043782835.1 Aestuariivirga sp. | reverse complement strand
GAATTGGATGCGAAACTGGCTGATATGGCTGGCCGTGCCCAGATCAAGGGTTTCCGCCCCGGCAAAGTTCCAGTGCAACATATGCGCAATATGTATGGCAAATCCGCCATGGCGGAAGTCATCCAGACCACGGTTGATGCCCATTCACGCCAAGTGTTTGCCGATCGTAATTTGAAGCCCGCTTATCAACCGGAAGTGAAACTGCCGGAAGATGAGAAGGAAGTGAATGATGTGATCAGCGGCAAAGCCGATCTGGCTTTCACGATTGCCAGCGAAGTGGTTCCAGAATTCGAAGTGAAGGATTTTTCGGGCCTCACATTGGAAAAGCATGTGGTGGACGCTGGCGATGAACATATCGCTGACTCGCTCAAGACTCTCGCTGAACAGTACAAGGGCTTTGAGGCCAAGAAGGAAGGTTCCAAGGCTGCCAAGGGCGACCGCGTGAACATCAACTTCATCGGATCGATTGACGGGGTTGAGTTTGATGGCGGCAAAGGCGATGATATTCCTCTGGAAATTGGTTCCAACCAATTCATCCCCGGCTATGAAGAGCAGCTGATCGGAACCAAGGTTGGCGATGATGTGACCGTGAAGGTGAGCTTTCCGGCAGAATATGGTGCGGCAAATCTGGCTGGCAAAGCAGCGTCTTTTGCAGTGAAGGTGAACGGCGTTGAAGCGCCTGCTGAAACCAAGATCGATGAAGACTTTGCCAAGCGTATTGGCTTTGAAGATTTGAACAAGCTCAAGGATATGGTCAAGTCTGGCATCGAGCGCGAATTTGCGCAGATGACGGCGATGAAATTGAAGCGCGACGTGCTTGACAACATGGACAAGCAATATACTTTTGAACTGCCGCAGAAGCTGGTGGATGCTGAGTTTGCCTCGATCTGGGCTGCTTTGACCAATGAAATGGAAAAGGCGAGCAAGAGCTTTGTTGATGAAGACACCACCGAAGAAAAAGCCAAGGCGGACTATCGCAAGATCGCCGAACGCCGCGTGCGTCTGGGCCTCGTGCTTGGCACCATTGGTGAAAAAGAAGGGGTGACGATCACCGATCAGGAATTGCAGCAAGCGCTGATTTCACGCGCCCGCCAATTCCCCGGCCAAGAAAAACAAGTGTTCGAGCATTACCGCAAGAACAGCGGCGCGCTGCTTGAATTGCGCGGGCCGATTTTTGAACAAAAGGTTGTCGACCTGATTGTGAGCAAAGCTAAAGTATCCGATAAATCGGTGACACGCGAGGCACTGCGCAAGATGGTTGAAGAAGAAGACACGCAAGATAGCGCATGATCTTTTGAAGGATTCGAAATTAAAAAGGGTGGCTTCGGCTGCCCTTTTTTGTTTTGATCGCCGAATCTCTCTCCATGGCCGGGGTGCTGCGTTAAAGCTGCTGATCTTAGGACCTAATCAAACCCTTCAGCGCTTTCACCCCCGTTGAATCCGGAAATATGTTCTGGGTCAATTGTTGATCGCCCAAACCAAACTGATCTGCGAGCAGGCCTTTCAGAACACTGCGGAGATCAGTCGTTGGGTTGAGGTCGCGGGATTGATAGAGGTTTGCGGTTTTCAGCCCGGGCCAATCGGCAATGACGCGGCCGCCCGCCACAGCGCCTCCTGCGAGAAACGTCAATGTGCCCGTGCCGTGGTCCGTTCCGGTGGTGCCATTCACCTGTGCCGTGCGGCCAAATTCAGTCATCACCACGATGGCGGTTTGGTCCCAGGCAGTGCCAAGTGATTTTTCAAATTCAGCCAGCGCGCCATCAAGTCCGGTGAGCAAGTTGAACAGACGGCCTTTGGCACCGCCTTCATTTTCATGCGTATCCCAGCCATCAAAGGCCATGGCGGCGATGCGCGGGCCGTCATCAGCGGCCATCAACCTTGCAGCGCCACGGGCTTGAATCACCATTTCTCCGGGGTGGTCAGAATTATCCATTGCGGCCATGGCACCAGTGGCAAGTTTCTGTGTGGCAAGGCCCGAGCGGAGGATTTCTGCCAGTTTTGGGTCTTGGTGCGTGTAGAGATCAAGCAAGCGCATGGCGAGGTCATCACCCGTCGCGGGCAAGCTGGCGGGGGCCCAGCCCAAGGTCTCGGCGGGCCCACGAATGAGCAGTGGGGCGATGGTGCCCACCGCAAGGCTTGAGTGTTTGCCGATCCGCTGGCCTTGCGGCAGGGCGGCGATGGCGCGGTTGAGCCAGCCCGAATCTGTGCGGTTAGGCCCAGCATAGCCACTTTCCAAAACGTCCTGCCCATCAAAATGGCTGCGCTCACGGTAGCCCGTGGCAGTGGCGTGTACCACCGCAGCCTGGCCCTTGGCGTAAAGCCTGGCGAAATTTGTCATCGCCGGGTTAAGGCTGAAGAATGAATCCAATGGCAGGCCAGCGCTTTCGCCGCCTTTGGTCAGGGCCAGGTCGCCATGGAGCGCGGCATAGTCTGGATCGCCGATGGGGGCGACGGCGGACAGTCCATCCATTGCGCCGCGTAAAATGATGGTGATGAAGCGCGGGTCTCGGCCATCTGCGGCGCGGGCGAATTTGGGAATGAAGGCCGAAGCGACAAAGCTGCCGCTCAGGCCTAAAAGCTTGCGGCGCGAGAGGGTGGTGGTTTCACAGAGGGACATTGGTTTCTCCAATCATCAACGGCGTTGGAATTCGGGGGACATGAGGAGCAGAGCGAGGCCTTGCGGTTTTGATTCGGCGCGCGCGATGGCCTGCTTGGTATCTTGCGACGCATCGGCCAAAATGATCGCAGCCAGATCGCTGGGGTTATTCGCGACCTTGGATTGCTTGGCCATCAGTGCTGCATAGGCCAGACGCACTTTCAAACCCTCAGGCGAAGCCCAGGTTGAAGTCTCATCACCAAAACCATTGGGGCCTGATGGCTTCCACAGGGGCTGACCTAACTCATTTAACGCGCGGATCAAGGGCTGAGGCTTTTCGGGAGGGAGATTAAGGGCGCGGCTTGCTGCGATGAGAAATTCCAGTGGGCTGCGCATTTTATTTGCTGGTGTGGACCACGCGGCATCATCGCTGATTAGCGTTGCTGTCAAAGCCGCAAGGTCGCCGCCAGTGTCTATGAAGTTTTTGGCCAGCTTGTCGACGAGCGCTTGCGGCGGTTGATCGGCCACGAAGTGCTTGGCAAATTTAAAAGCGATGTGTTTGGCCGTGGCAGGGTTGCGCGCCAGATCTGCGAGCGCTGCCTGGCCCTGGGCCATGCCTTGCTGGGCATAGACCTTGCCCAGAACTTTGGGGCTGCCCGGTTCGTGCGCATTGGGATTGAATGTGAAAACGCCTGGTTCGGCCATGTTGCTGTTGAGGCCGGGGAAGGTCCAGCCGGTAATAATGCGGGCGAGGTTGGTCACATCGGTTTGGCTGTAACCGCCATCCACACCCAAGGTGTGAAGCTCCATGATCTCGCGGGCGAGGTTTTCATTGAGGCCTTTTTGGCGGCGTTGGCCTGCTTTGGAATTGGGGCCAATGGAATCGCGGTTATCAAGGAAGAAGAGCATGGTTGGGTGTTGTTCCACCGCAGCCAGCATGTCGGCGAATTTGCCGAGCACGTGCGGGCGGATCGCTTCGCGTTCAAAACATCCAGCCGTAATCATTGCGGGTTGGCCTTTGGATACCGAAATGGCAAAGTGATTGGACCAGAACCAGACCAGTCGCTCGATGAGGCCGCTTTCCTCATTAAAGGCTTTTTGAAAACGGGCTTGCGCTTCGGTTTGGAAAATATCGCGTTGGATAGGCAAGGGCTTTGCGGCATCTTGCATGGCGCTTGGCTTGGCATCTTGCATAGCGTTGGATTGGGCCGTGGCCAAGTTCGAGCGCGCTTGAGCGCCTGCTTCGCGCGCCATTTTCTTTTCTTGCTGCTGTTCAAAGACGGCCACAAGATTGGTTTTTGTGTCGTCGAGCCCATCACCCCTCAGAAGCGCTATTTCGGGGATCAGGGCGGCTTTCAGATAGGCTCTCGGATCAGCCGAAATGGCGGCGCGGGTTCCAGCAGAAAGGTCAAACCGCGCACCAAGGCCAAAGCGATTGAGTGCGGTGGTGGTGTCTTGCGGCGTGGCCATGTGTTTTCTCCTTATGGTGGTAGACGCCTTAGAATCAACAAATCCGTCGTTATCCTGCTAAGAGCACAATATTTCATGTTGGTTACATTGCGTGAACATTGTAAAAGGCGCTAAGGGTTGCCTGCCTCGGCGGTGGAGCGGCGATGCTAGAAAGTGGCTGATGACTGAAATTTCGACGGATAATTCCACATTGAAGCTGCGCTTTCAGGCGTGGCGGCGTCAGGCTGTTTATCATACTGGTGAGCGGTTTAGCCGCGTGGTCACGCGCTTTTTCAGTGCGCAGAGCTTGGTTGAAGATAAGCCTTTTCTCGACAACAAGGATTTTCCATTTTTGCAAATGTTCTCCGATAATTGGGAGAGGATTCGCGATGAAGTGCGAATCATTCTGCAGAACCGCGAAGAAATTCCGGCGTTCCAGGACGTTTCGCCTGATCAAAAACTGATCGCCACGGGCAAAAACTGGCGAACGTTTTTCCTCTATGGCTTTGGCGAACAGCTGAAACGCAACTGCGCGCAGGCGCCTTTCACCACGTCTCTTTTGGAAAAGGTTCCAAACATCGAGATTTCGTGGTTCTCTATTCTCTCACCGGGCTATCACATTCCGCCGCACCAAGGTGTAACCAAGGGCATTTTGCGGGCGCATCTTGGCCTCGTCATTCCCAGGAAGGCGGAGAACTGCCGCATTCGCGTGGACCAGCAAATCCGTCATTGGACGCCGGGTGAGGTTTTTGTTTTGGACGATACATTTGAGCATGAAGTGTGGAATGAGACGGAAGAAGAGCGGGTCATCCTGATTTTTGATTTTGATCGACCGATGCGTGCACCGGGACGGGCGCTGCTGCGCTTTTTCATCTGGGCCATGAAATTCACGGCCTTCTATCAAGAGCCGAAGAAGAACCTAGCCACTTTCGAAGATCGGTTTGAGGCTGCAACACGCCGCAACAACGAGAATATGGAAAAATTGGCCGATGCGGCGCAAGCAGCGCGCGGGCAGGGATTGCATTAAATCTATGCCTCGGAGCCGTTGTTGATGGACTCCTATACGCTGATCAAAACCCTGCATGTTTTGAGTGCGGCGGTTTTATTTGGGACGGGCCTCGGCATTGCGTTTTTCATGTTTGTCGGCATGAAATCAAACGACTTGGCGCGGCAGCTGTTTGCGGCCAAAGCAACTGTGATGGCTGATTTTTGGTTCACTTTGCCCGCCGTCATTATCCAACCTCTGTCAGGTGTTTATCTTGTTTTGAAGAGCGGGATGAGTTGGAATTCGGCTTGGTTGCTTTGGGCCTATGGGCTCTTTTTATTCGCTGGTGTCTGCTGGCTTCCCGTCGTTTATATCCAGATACGTATACACCGCCTGTTACAACAGGTTGGCACCCGGCCCGGAGATTCCGATACCGAGTTCGGCAAGCTGTTCCGGCTTTGGTTCATTCTCGGATGGCCGGCCTTTGCCACTGTCATTGCTATCTACTGGCTGATGATTGCCAAGCCCGCATGAGCATTCGCGTTCTCATAATCGGTGGCTATGGAAATTTCGGCAGTTACATTGCCAAAGCGCTGTCGGGCGATGACTATATCACGCTGCTGATCGCGGGCCGTTCTTTGCCGAAAGCCAAAGCCTTTGTCCAAGATTTGCAAAGTGCCCGGCCCGCTGCGGCTCTGTCATTGGATATTGATGGTCATCTCTTGCAAGACTTCGACAAGGCCCAACCGGATGTTGTCATCCATACAACTGGCCCTTTTCAGTCACAAGATTACCGCGTCGCTAAGGCCTGTGTCGCCTTTGGTTGTCATTACATCGACCTAGCCGATGCCAGAAAGTTTGTATGTGGCATCGGTGCATTGGACGGGGCTGCCAAAGCGCGCAATGTTTTGGTGGTGAGCGGTGCAAGTTCTGTCCCTTGCCTCACGGCGGCCATTGTGGATGATTATTTACCGCAATTTTCTATGCTGCAATCATTGGACTACGGCATCAGTGCTGCACAGCAAACCAATCGCGGCCAAGCAACGACATCTGCCGTCTTGAGTTACGTTGGTAAGCCAATCTCCTTGTTGAGGCAGGGTGTATGGCGAAATGTTTTTGGATGGCAGAATTTTCACGGGGTTCGTTATCCTGTGTTGGGCTGGCGGCTTTTCGGCAATTGCGACATCCCCGATTTGGAATTATTTCCTGTGCGTTATCCAGGTTTGCAAAATATGCGCTTTGCGGCTGGCCATGAGTTGAAAATCTTGCACATGGGAACGTGGGCGTTGAGTTGGCTGGTGCGGATGGGGCTGGTGAAGTCTTTGTCCCCGCACGCTCAAGCGCTTTTGAAAGTGGCCTTCATGTTTGATTGGATGGGCTCCGCCAAAAGTGGCTTTCATATGAAACTAAACGGTATTGGTCTGAATGGAAATCCTTTGGAGCGGCAGTTTTACTTGATCGCCAAGTCCGGCCATGGGCCCTATATTCCCTGCATGCCAGCGATTATGCTCGCCAAGCGGTTTGCACGCGCCGAAATCACCGCGCGCGGCGCTATGCCGTGTTTAGATTTCATTGATCTTGAAAGCTACCTTGCTGCGTTAGAAGGTTTGGATATTTCGGTTGTTCGCACAGGTGGTGCTGATGCCTGAACTGACCGCCGCGCCCTTCAGCTATCGGCAAGATGCAGGCGTGCCAAAATTTGACGACAGCAAGCCGCTTTTCGTTTTTGATGGCGTTTGTGTTTTGTGTTCTGGCGGGGCGCGTTGGCTCATGAAATTTGATCGCCATGCCAAGGTCAACCTCACTGCTGCTCAAGAAAATCTCGGACGTGCGCTTTATCAACATTATGGTCGCCAGATTGACGATTCTTATCTGTTCATTTGTAACGGGCGCGCGTTTGAGTCTTCTCGTGGATATTTGGAACTTTGCCGTGTTCTCGGTTGGCCATGGAAGGTGTTGCTCCCGCTCACCATCATTCCCGAATCGTGGCGAGATTGGTTCTATGATCGGATTGCCAAAAATCGCTATCGATGGTTTGGCAAAGTTGAATTTTGTAGCTTGTTAACGCCGACCCAACGCGCCAGACTGATTTGAGTCAGCCCCCTTTCACTTCTGGTTCAGCGCTCCTATCTATGGTGGCTGACGTTTAGTGATTCACCTTGAAAGGCCTAACATGCACGATCCTTATCAATTCGCCCCGCAAGCTTCATTCTGGCCGATGGTTATTCAGCAGGAGGCGCGTGGTGAGCGCAGCTACGACTTGCCATCGCGCATGTTGCGTGAGCGGATTATCTTTATCAACGGTGCCATTGATGATCAGGTAGCTGCCTCAGTGTGCATGCAGCTTTTGTTTCTTGAGGCGGAAAACCCCAAGAAGGAAATCGCCATGTATATCAACTCGCCCGGTGGTGTGGTGACATCTGGCCTCGCGATTTATGATACGATGCAATTCATCCGCCCGGCGATTTCGACGACGGTGATGGGGCAGGCGGCTTCCATGGGATCGCTGCTGCTCTGCGCTGGCCACAAAGAAATGCGCTTTGGCCTGCCACATTCCTCAGTGATGGTGCACCAGCCTTCAGGTGGCTTTCAAGGCCAGGTGACGGATATTATGATCCACGCCCGCAACGTGGAAGCCCTGAAAAAACGCTTGAATGAGATCTATGTAAAGCATACCGGACGCTCAATTAAAGATATTGAAAACGCTTTGGAGCGTGACAATTTCATGAGTGCCGAGCAAGCGCAGGAGTTTGGACTGATTGACAAGGTTCTCGAAAAACGCCCAGAAGCCAGCGATTCCAAATAGTTGGTGCTTGAGTTTCATATTTCAGGTCAAGGGTTTGGGCTGACGGTCAATTGGTCGCTGGCAAGGAATGATTAATACCCGTGGTGCAAGCTGGATTTACATGAGATATTTGGGCTAATCTCAATCGTTAGCGGCATCGTATTGAGTCCCGAAAGTGAGGTTATATGAGCAAGAATGCACCAACCGACAGCAAGAATACGCTGTATTGCTCATTCTGTGGCAAGAGCCAGCATGAGGTGCGGAAACTCATCGCAGGGCCAACAGTTTTCATCTGTGATGAATGCGTTGAATTGTGCATGGATATTATTCGCGAAGAAAATAAGTCTTCGCTGACCAAATCCAAAGACGGTGTGCCGACACCGCATGAAATTCGCAAAGTACTGGATGATTATGTCATTGGCCAAGACCACGCCAAGCGCGTGCTTTCCGTGGCGGTTCACAATCACTACAAGCGCCTCAATCATGGCGGCAAGAACAGTGGCGATGTTGAATTGGCGAAGTCCAACATTCTGCTCGTTGGCCCCACGGGCTCGGGCAAGACGCTGTTGGCGCAAACATTGGCGCGCATCCTCGATGTACCCTTCACCATGGCTGATGCCACCACGCTGACGGAAGCGGGCTATGTCGGTGAGGATGTTGAGAACATCATTCTGAAATTGCTGCAGTCTGCCGACTATAACGTCGAGAAGGCGCAGCGCGGCATTGTCTATATCGATGAGATCGACAAGATCTCGCGCAAGTCTGACAATCCTTCGATCACCCGTGACGTTTCGGGCGAGGGTGTGCAGCAGGCTTTGCTGAAAATCATGGAAGGTACGGTCGCTTCGGTTCCGCCGCAAGGTGGCCGCAAACATCCACAGCAGGAATTCTTGCAGGTCGATACATCCAACATTCTGTTCATTTGTGGGGGCGCTTTTGCG
This sequence comes from Aestuariivirga sp., assembly GCA_043782835.1. Taxonomy (GTDB): domain Bacteria; phylum Pseudomonadota; class Alphaproteobacteria; order Rhizobiales; family Aestuariivirgaceae; genus Aestuariivirga. The sequence continues at coordinate 6,405 of JAYWAB010000038.1, read as the reverse complement.
GGCCTCGAACGGATTATTTCGCAACGCTCCAAAGGCACTGGCATTGGTTTTGCTGCGACAGTGCGCGGGCCAGATGATCGGCGCACCGGGGCCGTGCTTCGGGAATTGGAGCCGGAGGATTTGCTGCGCTTTGGTTTGATCCCCGAATTTGTTGGCCGTTTGCCTGTCGTGGCCACGTTGGAAGATTTGGATGAAGTGGCATTGGTGGAAATTCTCTCTGCGCCAAAGAACGCCATTGTGAAGCAATATCAGCGCTTATTCGAGATGGAGGGCGTTAAGCTCACCATTCCCGAGGACAGTTTGAAAGCCATTGCGCGCCGCGCCATTGAGCGTAAAACGGGCGCGCGTGGGCTTCGGTCAATCATGGAAAGCATTCTGCTGGATACGATGTATGATCTTCCCGGCATGGACGGCGTTGAAGAAGTGGTAATCTCGAAAGAGGTTGTATCGGGCGATGCTAAGCCGCTGCTCATTTATGCTGATCGCGAAAAAAGTGCCAAAGCGGTTCCCGCTTCGGCCTGATGTTTGGCCCTGATGTGATGGGCCTTGAAAGACTAGTGGGCTTTACCCACATGTCTTTTACCATGAGCGGAAACGTTGCTGACGTTAGGACGGATTCCGGGATAAGGAAATGATATGACCAAGACTTCGACGCCGACTGAAACTCTCCCCGTTTTGCCGCTGCGCGACATTGTGGTTTTCCCACACATGGTTGTGCCGCTTTTCGTGGGCCGTGAAAAATCCATCAAGGCGCTGGAAGAAGTGATGCGCGAAGATAAGCGCATTCTGCTTGTGGCCCAGCGCAATGCTGGCGATGATGAGCCGACGGCTGAGACGATCTATGATGTCGGCACGCTGGCGCAGGTGCTGCAACTGTTGAAATTGCCCGACGGCACCGTGAAGGTTCTCGTTGAGGGCACAGAACGCGCCAAGGTCAAGCAATTCACCGCGCGGCCGGATTTCTTTGAAGCTGAAATCACCTTGATGCCATCGATTGTGCAGACCGGGCCTGATGCAGATGCCTTGGCACGCACCGCGGTTTCGCAGTTTGATTCCTATGTGAAGCTCAACAAAAAAGTTCCACAGGAAATTTTGGCAACGCTGGGCCAGATCACCGACCAATCAAAATTGGCCGATACGATTGCGGCGCATCTTTCCTGCAAGCTCCAGGAAAAACAGGAGCTCTTGGAACTCGCCTCGGTGGAAGAGCGGTTTGAGAAGTGCTTTGGCTTGATGGAAGGCGAAATTTCGGTTCTGCAAGTTGAAAAGCGCATCCGTGGCCGTGTGAAGCGTCAGATGGAAAAGACGCAGCGTGAGTATTATTTGAATGAACAGATGAAGGCCATTCAGAAAGAGCTCGGCGACGGCGAAGGTGGCGAGAAGAACGAAGTTGAAGAGCTCGAAAAGCGCATTGCTGATACGAAGTTCTCGAAAGAAGCGCGCGAACGGGCTGAGGCTGAAGTTAAAAAGCTTAAGACCATGAGCCCGATGTCGGCGGAAGCCACGGTGGTGCGCAACTATCTCGATTGGCTGCTCAACATTCCGTGGAATCAGCCTTCGAAAGTGAAGTCGGATTTGGATTTCGCGCAAGGCGTTTTGGATGCTGATCACTTTGGCTTGGAAAAAGTCAAAGAACGCATTGTTGAATATCTCGCGGTTCAGACGCGCACCAAGAAACTGCGTGGGCCGATCCTGTGCCTTGTTGGTCCTCCAGGGGTGGGCAAGACCTCTCTTGCCAAATCCATCGCCAAGGCGACTGGGCGTGAATTTGTGCGCATGTCGCTGGGTGGTGTGCGTGATGAAAGTGAAATCCGTGGCCATCGCCGCACCTATATTGGCTCCATGCCCGGCAAGATCATCCAATCGATGAAGAAGGCCAAGAAGTCCAATCCGCTTTTCCTGCTCGATGAGATCGACAAGATGGGCATGGATTTCCGTGGTGACCCATCGGCGGCCCTGCTTGAGGTTCTTGATCCTGAACAAAACAGCACGTTCATGGACCACTATCTCGAAGTGGAATATGATTTGTCGAATGTGATGTTCGTGACCACATCGAACACGCTCAATATTCCGCCAGCCTTGCTCGACCGCATGGAGATCATTCGCCTTGCCGGGTACACCGAAGAGGAAAAGGCCGAGATTGCCAAGCGCCACTTGATCCCCAAGGCCATGGAACATCATGGTCTGGATAAGAAGGAATTTGAAGTCACTGATGGTGCCTTGAAAGTGGTCATCGAAAATTACACGCGCGAAGCAGGTGTGCGCAGCTTGGAACGCGAGGCAAGTTCGCTGGCCCGCAAAGCTGTCAAGGACCTGATGACGGGCAAAAAGAAAAAGATCAAGGTTGATGCTGATCTGGTCAAGCAATATCTCGGTGTGCCGAAATACAAGCATGGCCTCGCTGAGGGCGAAGACCAGGTGGGCGTTGTCACTGGTCTGGCCTGGACAGAGGTGGGGGGTGAACTTCTCACCATCGAAGCCTTGATGATGCCGGGCAAAGGTAAGATGACAGTGACGGGCAATTTGAAAGACGTGATGCGCGAATCCATTTCCGCCGCGTCGTCCTATGTACGCTCACGTTCCGCGTCGATTGGCGTCAAGCCACCGGTGTTTGATAAGCGCGACATTCACGTGCATGTGCCGGAAGGGGCCACACCCAAGGATGGCCCATCGGCCGGCATCGCCATGGCCACTGCCATTGTCTCGGTGATGACGGGCATTCCGGTGCGCAAGGATGTTGCGATGACAGGCGAGATCACTTTGCGTGGCCGCGTGTTGCCCATCGGCGGCCTCAAGGAAAAGCTGCTGGCTGCATTGCGCGGCGGCATCAAGGTGGTGATGATCCCCGAAGAAAACGCCAAGGATTTGGCCGATGTGCCGGATTCGGTGAAGAACGGAATGGAGATCATTCCCGTGGCGCGCGTCGATGATGTGTTGAAACACGCATTGGTGCGCCAGCCGGAAGCCATCGCGTGGGATGAAGTTGCCGAAGAAGCGGCGGCCGCAGCGCGGGCCCTCAAGGAACCAAGTGGCGAGAGTGCTGTGGCGCATTGAGTTTTCGACTGGAAATATAAATTAAAAAAGCCCCGCGTGCGTGACACGCGGGGCTTTTTCACGATAGGATGTTGCTCTATTGCAGTTTGAATTGGCGTTCTTTTGCGCCAGAACCTGGTCGTTCGATTGTTTCGGTAAATTCAATTTCTATCGTCGACAAAGCAATGCCTTTGATCAGCAAAGACTGTTTGAGAACTCTGGTGACTTCACGCTGCACTTCATCTCTGGTCGCCCCGTCAACTTTCACCAAGCGCACATTGAGATGATTGGTGCGATGGATGAGCTGAAACTGTTTCACGTTTTGTAAGGCAATGAGGGGTGCTTTGAGCACGATGGCCCCAAACTCAACAGTGCTTCCATCTAATGTCGTAAATACCAGGCGTTCTTCGCGCCGGCCTTCGATTTCAGATATGCGCGCAAAGCACTGGCCACACTGGCATGGTCGCTTCGTTACTGTGACCAGGTCAGACAATTCATAGCGAATGAGGGGAAGCGCAAAATTACTCAAAGGCGTGATCAGGCATTTCTTGCCTTGTATTTCGCCTGCAACCGGCGTGTTGTCGTCTAAGACGGACTCAAATATTACGTGATCTTCGGCAATGTGCATGCCGTCTTGTGCGGTGCACGCGTTGGCCACACTTCCGGCTTAAGAACATGCATAACCCTCAAAAACCGTGCAGCCCCATAAGTTGAAGGCGAGTGTTTCAACTTCAGGCAAAAGAGCCTCTGCCGCTGTTCGAAATATTTTGGGTGCGATTTTTAATCGGCCCTGTTGCTGCTCTTGAGCCAAAGCGTGGATGAAGGATGGGTAAGTTACGATAGCTGCTGGTTGAAAAGTGTTCAATGCGCTGACGACTTGATCCATCGGCATGGTGACGTCGAGGCGCGGAACTTCTGGACGCGAGGCGCGTCGTTCAGCAAACATGCGGTTTGAGATGTGCAGTGGTGTGGGCGCACCAATGCCGATGCTACGGGTTTCGGCCGTTATTCCCGTTTGTCTTTGGGCCCGGCCAATGACTGAAATGACGTCGCACCATGTGGGTTCATCATAGATAAAAACACCCCGAATACCCGTTGTGCCGCTGGTGGCCACGGTGCGGTATTTACCCAGCAACAAAGTGCCAGAGCGTGGTCCGTCAAGATGGGTTTCAACCATGCCGCGGTTTAAATTAGGGTCAGTGACGATCCTGTCGAAATTCTCCATCAGCTGTTGCTTGTTGATGGTTGGAAGTTCTGTGAACGGCGCCCCTTGGGCCACGAGTGTTCCGATGGTTTGCGCATAGTAGGAAGAGTTCTGAACGGCATGCGCCAGAAGTGCTTTTAGCTTTTCCTGCTGAAAGGCTTCAATTTGGTTTCTGTCCCAGTTGCAGCGCGCTAAAAACTTTGCGGTGTTTTCGCGCAGCAAAGCAGGCGGCAAAGCTGATTGTTCTGCCTGAATAGTCAGCAGCTCGTTGATGCCGGACTGCATGGCACAGCATATCACGACAGAAAATTCTGAAAACAAAAAACCCCAGCCTCTCGGCCGGGGTTCTTGTAACTCAGATTGCCGAGCCAAGTCGTTTAGCAGTGGTAATACTGGTCACACTCCGCGGGATACCGCCTCATACAGTTGCGGTCATGAACTTAGCAATCGCTGCAAGCCGCCCTACATGGTTGACACTTTGACCTGTTATGCGGAGTGTAGGCTAGGACTTTAGCTGTCAGTTCAGAGCCAATGCCTCGAAACTGCTTAGCTTGAACTTATCAATGGGGGTTGGCGACTTGGCTTTTGGGAGGTGCTAAATGCTGCTGAATTTTTTAAAATCAAAAGATCTGGCCGGAAAAATGGTTCTTCCCAATAGTCCTGACTATGATCGCCAACGCAGCGTTTGGAATGGTCTGATTGACCGCCGACCTGCTGCCATTGTCCAAGTGAGCACAACTGATGACATATTGAAGCTCGTCGTGGTGGCGAGGCGCACCGGGCTTCCCTTGGCAGTGCGCGGCGGTGGCCATAGCTTGCCCGGATTGTCCACGTGTGATGATGGCGTGATCATCGATCTTTCGAGCTTAAACAAGATTGACGTTGACCCGATTGCGCGAACAGCGATGGTTGAAGGTGGCGCACTGCTTGGCAACGTCGATGCCGCTGGGGCACCTCATGGTCTGGTCGTGCCTGCGGGGGTCGTTTCCCACACGGGCGTTGGGGGTCTCACACTCGGTGGTGGCATGGGATGGTTGAGCCGCCGATTTGGTTTAACGATTGACAATCTACGCTCGGCTGAAATCATAACCGCAAAAGGAGATGTGATCCACGCGAGCGACGACAATGAGGTTGAGCTTTTTTGGGGGATCAGGGGCGGCGGCGGAAATTTTGGTGTTGTCACAAAATTTCATTTTGGCATGCATGAACTTGGCGCGGTCACCACGGGAACATGGGAGTATGGATTGCCGCAAAGCCGATCAGCCCTTCTTCGCCTTGCTGAATTTGCGAAGGCTGCACCCCGCGAGCTTACGACAGCGTTCAACATGACCGATGCGCGTTTGAGTGTTACCGCCTTTCACTCCGGCTTGGCTTCAGAAGGTCACAAGCATGTTGCGCCATTTGGGAAATTGGCAGACGCTGGATCAGGAACACACGGCCCAGCGGATTTCAAGACGTTTCAGAGCCGCTCAGATGACAGCGCGCGCTGGGGGCGTCGCTATTACGCCAAGGGTGGATACCTTGCCAAGCTCGACGGCAAGGTCATTGATTGTATGTTGTCAGCGATCAAGAACACGCCAAGTTCGGATTGCGAAATTTATGTCATTCAATTGGGTGGTGCCGTCAGTGAAATCAGTGATGAAGCGACGGCCTACACAGGCCGCGCTGCCCAATACTACTGGATCGTTCAGCCCATTTGGGATGATGCCGATCTCGATGTTGAATGTCTCGCGTGGGGCCGGAAGATTGCCGCCCAAATGGCAAGTTTTTCTATGGAAGGCAATTACGTTAACGAACAAGCCGATTTTGGGGGAGAGTTGGCACTAAAGGCGTACGGAGCCCAGAAATTTAGACGATTGCAAAGGTTGAAGGCGCGCTTTGATCCTGAAAATCTGTTCAGGCTCAATCAAAATATTCTGCCAAAGGCCTGAAAAATAAAAACCCCAGCCTCTCGGCCGGGGTTCTTGCAACTCAGAATGCCGTCCCGAGTCGTTTAGCAGCTGTAATACATATCATATTCCACAGGATGTGGCGTCATACGATAACGATCTTGTTCTTCGCGCTTCAAATCGAGGTAGCTTTCGATCTGGTCGGCGGAGAAGACGTTGCCCTTGGTCAGGAACGCGTGGTCCTTTTCCAGGCTGTCGATGGCTTCCTGCAAGCTGCCG
>JAYWAB010000037.1:0-44211 GCA_043782835.1 Aestuariivirga sp. | reverse complement strand
CGTGCGCACGGGGCTCGCATAACCCGCGTTGTTCAACACCTCCGCAAAAACCTCAATCGTCTCCCATTCCGAACATTCATAAGCCGTGCCCGGCCAAGGATTAAATGGGATGAGATTGACCTTCGCCGGAATGCCCTTCAACAACTGTACCAACCGTTTGGCATCAGCCACCGAGTCATTCACGCCCTTGAGCATCACATATTCAAAGGTGATGCGTCGCGCATTGGATGCGCCCGGATAATTGCGGCAGGCGTCCAGCAACTCGGCCAATGGATATTTCTTGTTCAGCGGCACCAGCTTGTTGCGAATCTCATCAGTCGTGCCATGCAGCGAAATCGCCAGCATCGAGCCAATCTCATCACCCGCCCGCACAATCTCTGGCACCACACCAGAGGTGCTCAAAGTGATGCGGCGCTTGCTTAAAGTCAGCCCCTCGCCATCGGAAATAATATCAATGGCACCCTTCACATGATCGAAATTATAAAGCGGTTCACCCATGCCCATCAGCACCACATTGGTGACATAACGCCCCGATGAGGGTGGCTGCTTGTTGGCTTCAAGATCAGCCGGCCAATCCTTGATGCGGTCCCGCGCCAACATCACTTGGCCCGCAATTTCCCCGGCTGTGAGATTGCGCACCAACTTTTGCGTGCCTGTGTGACAGAAGGTGCAGGTGAGCGTGCAACCCACTTGGCTTGAAATGCACAAAGTGCCGCGATCTTCTTCAGGGATATAAACCGTTTCAATCTCATGCCGTGCGCCCTTCTCATCAGGGGCTAACCGCAGCAACCACTTGCGCGTGCCATCAGAAGAAATCTGCTCTGTCACTACCTCAGGCCGCGCAATCACAAACATCTCATCCAGTTTGCGCTGCATATCCTTTGAAATATCGGTCATCACCGAGAAATCGACAACGCCGCGATTATACATCCAGTGCCAAAGTTGGCGCATCCGCATCCGGCGCTGCTTTTCGGGAATGCCAACATCGGCAAGAATATCCGTCAAAGCGGCGCGCGAAAGCCCCACAAGATTGCGGCGCATGTCATTGGGAATATAGGAAGCGGCAACGGGTTCCGCTGATTTCAATAAAGTGACCATGGGCGGCGTTTAGGGCATTGCGGCGTTCCACTCAACTGCCCATCCCGCTACATTCTCCCTCCCACGTTCTTACGGGGGAGGGAGTGGTTCAATTTTTTGGCACCGTCACGCCCACCATCGGCCCCAGCCGCGCTAGAAAGTCACTGCGCCCCACATCTGGGGCATAAAGGCTGGAAACGCTCCCATCCAGAAACAGCGCGTTCTTGCAATTGAGCTGTTCCAGAAACAGCGAGGCGAAATCATAAAAGGTCACAAACCCATCAGAAATCGCAAACACCACGGTGTGATCATCCACCACGCCGACGCCATTGCGAATTTTGGCTGATGTGCCGTCGGGCGAAAGCTTCGGGTGAACCGCGCCATTGATCACCAACATCGGGCCAGATTGCGTGGCGATGTCCGGTTTGATGCCGCTCTTGGCATAGGCATCCGTGTCGATCACGCCCGCCTTGCCGCCCGCCACATAGAAAACTCCATTGGGTTTCAAATGAAAATTGCCAGAGCCATTGCGGCGGTTCAGCTTATGCAACAGCTTGCCATTTTCAACATAAAGCCCGATGGGCTTCAAATCCGTGCCGAACATTCCCGCATTCATTGCAAAAGAAAGCTGCTGGGCCTGCGCCGTCAACCCCTGTCGCAGATTTGAAAACCCGCCGTAAGGCTGACCAGAACTGTCAAGGTTGAACAGCACAATCTTGTCTTTGCGCGTATCGAACGCACACAAAGTATAACCATTGCTATTATAAGAAATCTGGCGACACGCCGCCTGCCCCACGCTGGCCGAAATCAGGAAAAACAAAACCGTAAGGGCAAAGCGCATCGCAAGCGCCTATTTGCAGGTCGCGTCGATTTTATCCAACGCCTTTGCCACGCCCGCCAAAGAATAATTATCCGTCGTCTGCGTGCCCTTCCAAGATGTGCCGACAACGCTCAGCGCCTTGCCCGTTTTCAACGCCTTCACCATCTGCGCTTCCACATCGCTGCTCGCCGCCCAGGCCGTATCACCTGACGTGTAAAGCTGAAACGCTTTGTCATCCACCTTCACATCCACCATCGAGGATTCTTTGAACGGATAGCCGATAATCGTTGAAACCTGGCCTTTGATTTTACGGCCTGGAAAATGCGTCACCAGAAAATAAACCGGATCGCGCTTGGCAATCTTCTTGTCAGACTCTGTCTTTTTTGGCGCTGAGAAAACATAACACACCGGCGCGCCATTGGCCTGATAGCTGAAAGCTTCCCAATCATCAAAGGCACCCAGCGAAACCGGATCATCGGCAAAAGCCGGCGTGGCAAAACCTGTGCCCACCAGCAGCGTCAAACCGCAGAATGCCTGTTTCAATCTCATGCCGTGAACTTATTGCCGCAAACGTTAATAACTTGCCAAATCGCCTAGCCTCTGTTCAGACGAGAAACAAGGCACATTTACGGCAGGATTTTATGCAAGCCAAATCCATCCTCATCACCGGCTGTTCATCCGGCATCGGTCTGGCCTGCGCCGTGGGACTCAAAGCGCGTGGCTGGCGCATTTTTGCAACCGTGCGCAACGCTGATGATCAACAACAATTGGAAGCCCTGGGCCTTGAAACTTTGATCATGGATTACCGCGATTCAAACGCCGTCAAAGCCTGCGCTGAAGCGGTATTCAAAGCCACAGGAGGCAAGCTTGACGCGCTCTTCAACAACGGCGCGTCAGGCCAACCCGGTGCCGTTGAAGATCTCAGCCGCAAGGTTCTGGAAGAACAATTCGCCATCGGTTTTTTCGGCTGGCATGAATTGACCACGCTTTGCCTGCCGATGATCCGCGCCAATGGCGGCGGCCATATCATCAATTGCTCGTCTGTCTTAGGCATTGTCGCCATGAAATGGCGCGGTGCTTACAATGCCATGAAATTCGCTGTGGAAGGTCTCACCGACACCATGCGCTTGGAACTGAAAGGCTCCGGAATCTTCGTCTCAACCATCGAACCGGGCCCGATCACCAGCCGCTTTGTCGAACATTCCATCGCTGCCTTTGATCGCAACGTCGATCAATCAAACTCGCATTATAAAGAAGCCTATGCCCGCCAACGCGCCAGATTAGGCAAAGGCGGTTCCAACCGCTTCAAATTGCCGCCGCAAGCTGTGCTCGAAAAGCTGGTTCATGCGCTTGAAAGCCCGCACCCGAAAGCGCATTATTATGTGACAACCCCAACCCATCTGGCGGGCTGGATGCGCAGGCTTCTGCCACAAGGCTTGATGGACAGGGCGATAGATCGGATGTCAGACCAATGAATTGGATAATCGCTGCGGCCTTGGGCGCTGTTTTCATCATACTCTGCCTTGGCCTCTTCAACATGATGCGCGACGGCTCACCCAGCCGCAGTCAAAACCTGATGCGTTGGCGCGTCGGCCTGCAATTTGCGGCGATCGTTATTGTGCTGCTTCTGGTGTGGTTGCGGCGCGGTTAACCACCAACACCGCAGCGGCACACACGATCATACCGATAAGTTGGATGAGGCTTAAGCGTTCGTCAAACAACACATAAGTCATCAATGATGAAACTCCGGGCACCAGAAACATCAAGCTTGAAAGCTTGGCCACGGCACCACGATTGATCAACCACACCATCAGTGTCACCGTGCAAATTGAAAGCACCAGCACCGCCCAGCCCATCGCGGCCCAAGCCTGCACGCTGCCATCAAAGGCATAATCGCCCAGCACAAATGAGATCAGCAACACGGTCGCACTGGCACCGACATATTGCCACACGCCACCCGTGCTGAGGGCAATGCCCGAAGCGAATTTCTTCTGATAAACCGTGGCAAATGAAAGTGAGGCCGTGCCAAACACCGCCAGTGCCGTGGTGAAGGGCGTAATGCCGCCCAGCAGGGCAAAGCTCAACTTCGGGGCCAAAACCAAGGCAATGCCGCAAAGCCCAATGACCAAACCCAACCAATGCCGGCCAGACACTTTCTCACCCAGCATCGGCACAGCCAGAAACGCCGTGAACAAGGGCTGCAAGCCTGCGATCAACGAAATGACGCCAGCGGGCATGCCATGCGCCACCGCCCAATAGAAGGGTGCTAGATAAAGCCCATGCATGAACGTCCCCGTCACGGCGGCGTGAAATGCCAAGCGCGGCGCAGGCCAGCGCGCGCCCTGCCAAAGCGCCAGCGCCAGCATGAAAGCCAATGCGGCCGGAAATCGAATGCCTAAAAACCAAACCGGAGCGACATGCCCGGCAATCAACCGCGAAACCACAAACCCCGTCGCCCAAAGCACCACAAAGACCAGCGGGGCAAGGCGTGTGACGAAAAGCTTGGCATTGTCGTTTAGCATAGGCAAAGAGGGTGATGACCGAAAATATGGTGGAAGATCAAAAGCTCTCGCTCTTGGCACTATTGGTGAAGGCACTCAAGCGCCTCTTTGCCGATGAAGCCATTCCTCTGGCGGGCAACATTGCCTTTCGCACCATTTTCTCCGTCTTCCCCTTCCTGATCTTCCTCACCAGCCTCTCGGGCTTTTTCGGCAGTGCCGATCTAGCGCGCCGCGTGGTGGAATTCATGCTCGGCGTGGCGCCGGAAGGCTTGGTCAAACCCTTTGCCGCAGAAGTCTATTCCATCCTGACCGTGCCGCGCGCCGGGCTGCTGAGCCTGGCGGCCTTGCTGACAATCTGGAGCGCCATGGGTGGTGTGGATAGCGTCCGCGTCGGGCTGAACCGGGCTTACGATCTCAAGGAGCAACGTCCGCTCTGGCTGCTTTATATCCAGAATGTCGGCTTTGTGATCGGCGCCGCCGTTTTGCTTCTGGTCGTGGCGCTGTTGCTGATCGTGCTGCCCGCCTTGAGCCAGTTCTTTGGCGAACACGCGCCCGACACTTTCAAGGCCTTCCTGAATTTTGATTATTTACGCTATCCGCTGGCGGTGCTGCTTCTGCTCTTCGGCCTGCTGGTCGCACACCGCCTGCTGCCGACAACGCATTTCCGTTTGCGCGATGTGCTTCCCGGCATTGCGATCACCGTTCTGGTCTGGGTGGGGCTGACCGATGGCTTTTCCTGGTATCTGCGAAACTTCAACAGCTTCGCCTCAACCTATGCCTCGCTCTCCGGCCTCTTTGCCACTATGTTCTTTATCTATCTTGCAGCCTTGGCATTAATCTTCGGTGGTGAAGTGAACCGCGTCGTCATGCTTTATAGATCACGAAGCCCCATCCCCGAAAAAACCCGCAGGTGAATGCGGTATCTTGCGGTTGGACAAATTTGGCAATTTTGGGCAAGAGCAGTTTCATCCACGCAACGATCAGAGCCGAACAACATGTCCAACACCAATCACAAGCTCTATATAGCCGAATTCGTGGGAACTGCCATCCTGCTAGCCACGGTGATCGGCTCCGGCATCATGGGTGAACAGCTTGCGGGCGGAAATGTTGCCATTGCTCTGCTCGGCAACACGATCCCAACAGGTGCGATCCTCTTTGTGTTGATCACGGTTCTCGGGCCGATTTCGGGTGCTCATTTCAATCCAGTCGTGTCGCTGGCGATGTGTGTCACGGGTCGCATGGCTTGGTCGCGGCTGGCACCTTATGTCATTTGCCAGATCGCAGGGGCTATCGTGGGCGCATGGCTGGCTCACGCCATGTTTGACCTTGCCATTCTCGAAGTCTCCACCAAACAACGTTGGGGGATCGGCCAATGGATAGCCGAAGCGACCGCAACTTTCGGGCTTCTCATCACGATCTTTGGCGGCATCCGCTATAACACGGCGGCAATTCCGGCTCTTGTCGGCTTCTACATCACCGCCGCCTATTGGTTCACCGCTTCCACATCCTTTGCCAATCCGGCAGTGACTTTTGCGCGCGCCTTCTCCAATACATTTGCCGGGATCGCACCAAGCTCGGTGCTGCCGTTCATTATCGCACAACTGGTGGGCATGGTGTTGGCCATCGCATGTGGGGCGCGACTATTTGCAGCTGAAAAAGAGGCTCAGCCTTGAACATCGTCATCTATCACAATCCAGAATGTGGCACGTCGCGCAATGTGCTGGGCATCATCAAAGCTGCGGGCCACGAACCAACGGTTATAGAATATCTGCAAACGGGTTGGACAGAGTCACAATTGCTCGGTCTCTTTGCGGCGGCTGGCTTGACACCGCGCAGCGCCTTGCGTGAAACCAAGTCCCCTGCACTAGAGCTTGGCTTGCTCTCTCCGGGCGTCAGTGACGGCCAGGTGCTGCAAGCCATGTTGGAACATCCGGTCTTGGTGAACAGGCCCATTGTCTGTTCGCCAAAAGGTGTGAAACTGTGCCGCCCGAGTGAGGTTGTCCTTGACCTGTTGGACCACATGCCGCCGGGCCCATTCTACAAGGAAGACGGAACGCTATTGATCGATGCGGATGGGCGCAGGGTGGAATAGCTTGCCACCCGCCGAGCGCGAGCACTGTCTTCGAGATTTTCACGACGATCCCGTAACGACGAGCCTTGACTTATCCCCACCTTCCCCCTTAGAGGAGCGCCTGCCCCGCTGGTTCACACCGGAAGGGGCTCATTGCGCTGCCCGAGGGCAACCCCCGGAGCTTCGGCTCCAACTGATAAAGTCCTTTTCCATCAAGGGTTTGGAAAAGGCTCCAAAGGGCGCGGGAACAGGATGAAGAAGATGTACGCAGTCATCAAGACTGGCGGAAAGCAATATCGCGTTGCCGCCAACGACAAAATTCTGATCGAAAAGCTTGAAGGCGAAGCTGGCGATCATATCTCATTTACCGATGTGCTCATGGTCGGCAATGGCGCTGATATTGCTGTTGGCGCGCCCATCGTGGCGGGTGCGACGGTTGTGGGCCAGATCGAAAAGCAGGCCCGTGGCCCGCATTTGATCATTTTCAAGAAGCGCCGCCGCAAGCATTATCGCCGCCGCAATGGCCACCGTCAGGACCTGACCTCGGTGATCATTACAGAAATTTTGACGGGCGGCGCCAAGCCAACCGGCAAACAAGCTGAGGTCAAGGCTGCCAAGCCTGCCGCTGAAGCCGCTGCACCAAAAGCTGCTGCCGCCCCCAAGGCTGCCACTTCGATGGTGACAGGTGACGACATCTCGCTCATCGGTGGCATTGGTCCAAAGATTCATATGGCCCTGACCAATCTCGGCGTCACTTCTTTCGCCCAGATTGCGGAATGGAGCCCGGCTGACGTTGAAAAGATCGAAGCTGACATTAAGCAGAAGGGCCGCGTGGCCCGAGAGGAATGGATTGAACAGGCCAAGGAATTGATGGCCGGCAAACCCCCTCGTGCCAAAACCGATAAAGCCCGTACCTAAGAGGAGATTGAAACATGGCACATAAAAAAGCAGGTGGTTCATCCCGCAACGGCCGCGATTCAGCAGGCCGCCGCTTGGGCGTGAAGGCCTTTGGCGGCGAAGCCGTCATCGCTGGCAATATCATCATCCGCCAGCGTGGCACGAAAGTGCACGCAGGAACAGGCGTTGGCATGGGCAAGGATCACACCTTGTTTGCCAAAATTCCGGGCACCGTTGAATTCCGCGCAACCAAAGGCGGACGCAAACTGGTTTCCGTCATGCCGATGAAGGCCGCAGAATAAAAATGGCAGTGAAATAACTGCCACCCCGTCTCGGGTTCGGCAGTTCAGAATTGAACGGGGAGATGGGAAACCACCTCTCCGTTTTGTTTTGGAAATCTGATCATGGAAATCGAGACGAAAAGATTAGTGCTAAGGCCCCTCAGAGAAGAGGACGCGCAGGCGATGGGGCGGGCAGTCAACAACTTCAACGTCAGCCGCAACTTGGCCCGCGTGAAGTTTCCTTATCTGTTGGAAGACGCGCAATCCTTCATCACTTTGCAACGCGGTTTCGACCCACGCTCAAAGATTTGCGCCATCGCGTTCCGCTGCGCGCCCGACGAATTAATCGGCGTTGTCGCCTATGAATTCAGTTCTGAAAAGAACAATACTGAATTCGGTTACTGGCTGCGCGAATGTTGCTGGCAAATGGGGATCATGTCTGAAGCTGCGGCAGCACTGGTGGCTCACGCTTTCACAACTTCCGAAATCACCGAGTTACATTCCGCTTGTCATTTGGACAACCTAAACTCAAGCCGCATTCTTCATCGTTTGGGCTTCGAGATGACATGTGAGGAAATGCACTTCAGCTTGGCCCAAAATAAAGATGTGCCAGCCGCCAGACTCCGCCTCACCCGCGAAGCATGGTTTGACGTGCAGAAATGATAGCCGACAACTTGTCTTCTCCCGTTTACGAGAGAAGAGGGGGACCCGCACGGCGCAAGCCGTATGGGGGAGATGAGGGGAACCCAGTTCGGGCGCTCCCTCAGATATCCCACTTTGCTGCGCAAAGCGGTCCCCCTTCCTCTCCCGCTCTGCGGGAGAGGAAGGAACTAAAACACCATGGCCACGTAGCTTGGCACAAGGCGCTTGCGTCCGAGGCCACCGTTATGTTTGGAAGCGGCCAAGCGCAAATTGCCATGCGAAGAACGCACCGCCATGGACAGATATTTCAAACCATAGCGAATATTGGTGGCGGGATTATACAGTGCCGAACACGCGCCGGAAAAACCAATCCCACGCGCCGTTTGGCACTTCAATTGGAAAACGCCAATCTCGCCGACGCCACCCGTCACCATTGGACTATAACCGGATTCAATTTTAGCAATCTTGAGCGCAAACCACGTTGGCACACCATATTGCGGCGCTTGCGATTTGATCATTGCCACCACGTGATCGCGCGTGGCTTGGCTGACTTTTGGAAAATGCGCCCGCCCATGATGCATGTGGCCATGGCGCGAGTGCTTTTGATGATGATTGTGATGGTGATGCTTGTGTTGGGCTTCTGCCGTGGATGAAAGCAACAGGGCCGAAACCAGCGCGGCTGAAAATGAAAGAAGAATCTTAGAACGCATGTTTAAATTCCTTTACGCTACTCGGACGGCTTCACAAAAATTTCGGCAGGATGCCGAAAGCAGATTAACCTTAACCGCCGATGTTTGGGGAGATCGCCGATAAAGAGGCCAATTGAGGCGATACTAAGGTTGCAGGATATGAATCAAAATGAGTCAAATTCAACCCAAAACTGTGGTAAATTTACCACAAGACCAAAACCGTCCTTGAGTCTACTCCTGAGGCAGTCATTTCAAATCTCAGCGATGGAATTTAATCCTTATCGATAACCCTTCGATAAAATCATTTCAACCCGCAACAGAAATTCACTAAGTAAGTCCCATGAAATTCCTTGATGAAGCAAAAATCTACGTGCGCAGCGGCGATGGCGGAGCAGGCTCTGTCTCCTTTCGGCGTGAAAAATTTATCGAGTTCGGTGGGCCTGATGGCGGTGACGGCGGCAAGGGCGGCGATGTCTGGGTGGAAGCCGCAGCAGATCTCAACACGCTGATTGATTATCGTTACCAGCAGCATTTCAAAGTCAAAACCGCAGGCCACGGCATGGGCCGCCTGCGCGCCGGTGCCAACACGCCGGACATCGTTCTGAAAGTGCCGGTCGGCACAGAAGTGATGGAAGAAGATCACGAGACAATCGTTGCAGACTTGGCCAAGCTGGGAGACCGCGTTTGCGTGGCCCGCGGCGGCAATGGCGGCTTTGGCAATCACTATTTCAAATCCGCCACCAACCGCAGCCCCTATAACGCCAACCCCGGCATAATCGGTGAGGAGCGCTGGATTTGGCTGCGCATGAAATTGATTGCAGACGCAGGCATCGTGGGCCTGCCCAACGCTGGTAAATCAACCTTCCTGTCGGTGGTCTCCGCCGCAAGGCCCAAGATTGCCGATTATCCCTTCACCACACTCCATCCACAGCTCGGCGTGGTCAAAGCCGGCAACAATTCATTTGTCTTGGCTGATATTCCCGGCCTCATCGAAGGCGCATCGGAAGGGGCAGGCCTTGGCACAAGATTTTTGGGTCATGTCGAACGCTGCGCGGTACTGCTGCATTTGATCGACATCACGGCAGATGACCCTGTCGCTGCCTACAAAACAATCCGCGCTGAACTCAAAGCCTATTCCGCCATTCTCGCCAAAAAACCCGAAATCATCGCCTTTAATAAGATCGATGCGGTGGATGCCAAGGACTTGGAAAAAAAGCTGGAGAAATTCAAAGCCAAGATCAAGAAAACCCCTTTGCTGATCTCCGCCGCCACCCAAAAGAACATCGATCAAGCCATCTACGCGCTCTACGATATTATCAAACCCGCCAGGCGCAAGGAACGCATGCCGGATCCCGAAGGCGTGGTGACCGAAGGCTGGCGGCCATGAAAACTTCCGAAGCGGCAACATCTTTCTTAACCGTCATCCCCACCCCCTCAACCGTCATCCCCGCGAAGGCGGGGATCCAGCTTTGGGCTTTGGAATTTGGGGCCAAGCTGGCCCCCTGCCGTCGCAGGGGTGACGGAGTTTGGGTTGTCAGCTTGGCTGAAATGACGGAATTGAGATAGTGAATAACCGCCTCGCCACAGCCAAACGCATCGTCGTCAAAGTGGGATCGGCCCTGCTGGTGGATCAAGCCAAAGGCGTGGTGAAATCCCAATGGCTCACTTCGCTCGTCGACGACATCACCAAACTGAAACAGGCGGGCGCAGACGTCATCCTCGTCTCCTCCGGCGCCATCGCACTGGGCCGCCGAACTCTGGGCTTGCCTGCGGGCAAATTGAAACTCGACCAAAGTCAGGCCGCCGCTGCTGTCGGTCAAATCGCACTGGCCCAAGCCTGGGCCGAAGCCTTGAAAACCCGCACCATCGTGGCCGCCCAAGTTCTGGTCACCTTACAAGACACCGAAGAACGCCAGCGCTATCTCAACGCCCGTGCAACACTTTCAACTTTGCTGGCCCAAAGCGCAGTGCCCGTCATCAATGAAAATGACACGGTGGCCACCTCCGAAATTCGCTATGGCGATAATGACAGGCTTGCCGCCCGCGTCGCCTCGATGATGTCGGCAGACGCGCTGGTGTTGCTCTCAGACATTGATGGCCTCTATTCGGCCCCACCTAACCAAAAGGGTGCGCAGTTCATTGCCGAAGTCAAAGACATTACGCCAGAGATTGAAGCCATGGCCGGAAAACCCATCTCCGGTGTGGGTTCCGGCGGCATGGTGACCAAGATTGAAGCGGGCAAGATTGCACTTTCGGCAGGCTGTCACATGGTGATCGCTTCGGGGCATGAATTGCATCCTTTGAAACGCATTATCGATGGTGAACGCTGCACATGGTTCGTGGCCCAAAGCAACGCACTGCAATCGCGCAAACGCTGGATCGCCGGAACCTTGACCCCCACCGGAAAATTGCTTGTCGATGATGGTGCCAAGACAGCCCTGGGCAAAGGCAAAAGCCTTTTACCCGCAGGCGTAAAATCCGTTGAAGGCAATTTCGCCAGGGGCGACACCGTCAGCATCATGGCCTCCGGCCAGGAATTTGCCCGCGGGCTGGTCGCCTATGATGCCACCGAAGCCCGCGCCATCATGGGCCAGAAATCTGCCGAGGTGCAAAAGCTCATGGGTGAAGACCGTGGCGACGAGCTCATCCACCGCGATGATCTGGTGATGCTGTGATGACCACTGAAATGAACACCCTCGGCCTTCGCGCCCGCGCCGCCGCCAATGCGCTGGCGCAAGCCTCAACCGACCAGAAGAACGCCGCTTTGCGCGCCATGGCCCAGCACATCCGGGCTGAGGCAACCACCATCCTCACTGCCAATGCCAAAGACTTGGCCGCCGCCGCATCCAAAGATTTGAAATCCTCCTTCGTCGATCGCTTGACACTAAACCCATCCCGCATCGAGGCCATGGCCACAGGGTTGGAAGACATCGCCGGTTTGAAAGACCCTGTGGGCCGCGTCATGGAAAAATGGGCCAGGCCCAATGGCATGGAAATCTCTCGCATCGCCGTACCCATTGGTGTCATTGGCATCATCTATGAAAGCCGCCCCAATGTGACGGCAGATGCCGGAGGCCTCTGCCTCAAATCCGGCAATGCTGCCATTCTGCGCGGCGGCTCCGACGGTATTGAAACCTCGAAGGCGATCATCACTTGCCTGCAAGCTGGCTTAGATGATGCAGGCCTTTCGCCTGATGCCATTCAGATGGTTGCAACATCCGACCGCGCCGCCGTGGGTGAAATGCTGCAAGGCTTGAACGGCACCATCGATCTCATCGTGCCACGCGGCGGCAAAAATTTGGTTGCCCGCGTGCAAGCCGAAGCCCGCGTTCCTGTGTTCAGCCATCTTGAAGGCTTATGCCATGTCTATGTCGACAAGGACGCCGATTTGGACATGGCCAAAGCCATCGTGCTTAACGCCAAAATGCGCCGTACCGGTGTGTGTGGCTCTGCCGAGACTATCTTGATTGATCAGGCGATCGCCAACACAGCCCTGAAGCCAATCATCCGTACACTGATCGATGCCGGCTGCGAAATACGCGGCGACGCAGCAACACAATCCGCCGACAAGGCAGTAAAGCCCGCCGCAGAACAAGACTGGTCCACTGAATATCTCGATGCCATTGTCTCAATGCGCGTGGTCAATGGCGTCGAAGAAGCCATGACCCATATCGCCAAATATGGCTCACAGCACACCGACTCGATCATCACCGCCAATGCCGCCACAGCTGAGAAATTCCTGCGCGAAGTTGACAGCGCCATCGTTCTGCACAACGCCTCAACGCAATTTGCTGATGGTGGTGAATTTGGCTTTGGCGCAGAAATCGGCATCGCCACGGGAAAGCTCCATGCGCGCGGGCCCGTCGGTGTCGAACAGCTCACCACCTTCAAATATCAAATTCGCGGGACAGGACAAATCCGCCCGTGATCATTCTTCCGCCCCACGGCTTCAAACAACGCATTGGCCTTTTCGGTGGCTCATTCAACCCGGCCCACGAGGGCCATAGACAAGTGGCGCTCTATGCTTTGAAGCGCCTGAAACTGGATTGGGTCTGGTGGCTCGTCTCGCCCCAGAACCCGCTGAAAGACCCGCGCGAAACGGGCGATTATGCCAAGCGCCTGAGTGCAACCAAGCGCCTCGCCAAACACCCGCAATTTATTGTGACCGATCTCGAACGCCAGATCGGCAGCCGCAATTCCGCCCAAACCTTGCGCGTTTTGCGCCAGCAAGCCAAAGGCCATTTCGTCTGGATCATGGGGGCCGACAGCTTGGCCAATTTTCATCACTGGCTGCATTGGCAGGAAATCGCCGAAACCATGAACATCGCGGTTTTGGCAAGACCAGGCTATTCCATCCGCGCGCTGGATTCAAAAACCGCTTTGCGCTATCACGACCAGCGCATCAGCAATGATCGCCCGCAAATCCTCGCCGCCAAACGTCCACCGCACTGGGCCTTTATTTCCATGCCCCTACGCAAAGAAAGTTCCACCGCCATCAGAGCCCGCCGCAAGACTGTTTCATAGTTCGCCGAATTTTGTTACAGTGAATCATATTTCAAAAGGACCAGTCCCCTGAGCAAGAAACCTGTCAAGGCCAAGAAGGCCAAAAATAAAATCGTGAAAAAGGTCGCGGCCAAGAAAAAGGCACCGGCAAAAAAGCCGATTGCTAAAAAACGCAGTGCAAAGCCTGCGGTGAAAAAGCCGCCCAGCAAGAAATCCCCCGCCAAGAAAAGCGCCGCCAAAAAGGCTGCGGTAAAAAAACGTCCGGCCAAAAAGGCAATGGCGAAGAAAGCGGCTGTCAAAAAATCCCCGGCAAAAAAGTCGGTAAAAAAGGCGGTCAAAAAATCGCCAGCCAAGAAACTTGCCAAGAAGCCAGCCAAGAAGCTTGTCAAAAAATCTCCGGCAAAAAGAGTCGCTGCTAAAAAGACTGTCACTAAACGCGCAAGCCCCAAGCCGGTTGTCATCGCGCGGCCGACACGGCCCACCTATTCTGGCCCACCATGGCCTTTGATGGATTTGATCTTGGCGGCACTGGATGATGCCAAAGCTGAAAACACCGTGGCCATCAATCTTGAAGGCCGTTCGTCGATGACCGACGGCATGGTGGTGACAACAGGCCGCGTGGCCCGCCACGTTGCCGCCATCGCCGATCAGGTTTTAATCAAGCTCAAAGCGTCTGGTAAAAAAGACATCCGCATCGAAGGTCAGGAAACCGGCGATTGGTGTCTGGTCGATGCGGGTGATGTCATCATCCATATCTTCAGGCCCGAAGTGCGCAGCTTTTATAATCTGGAAAAACTCTGGTCGCCCGACGCGCCCAAAGAGCAAAACTGATTGAAACTCACCATCGCAGCCATTGGCAAGCTGAAATCCGGCCCGGAAAAACAGCTTGCCGATGATTATACAAAACGCGTTGCCGCGATGGGCAAAAAGGCGGGCATCAGCGGCTTGAAAATCAGCGATTGGGCCGAAAGCCAGAAGTCCGATGCCGCCCAGCGGATGACAGAAGAACAAGCCCAGCTCTGGTCCGCCGTCCCGCAGGGCGCTTACGTGATCGCTCTGGACGAACGTGGCCTTGCCCCAAGTTCAGAAATCTTCGCCGCGAATCTCAGAAAGATCATGGACCGCAGCCAGAATGACATTGTTTTTATGCTTGGAGGCCCCGATGGACATTCCGCCGCAACCCGTCAGAAAGCCCATGAATTACTGGCCTTTGGTGCGATGACCTGGCCACACCGGCTGGCCCGCCTGATGCTGCTCGAACAAATTTACCGTTCCGTCACCATTATGCTGAATCATCCTTACCACCGGGCATAATTTCGACACTGTGCCTTTCTACTTCTCCAGAATGGATACGCGATTGAAACGGCTGACAGTTCTACTGCTCTGCTTGGGGTTGACACCTCTGGCCGCCAAAGCCGCCACGCCCGAAGAAGCGCAGAGCCAATTGCAGTCGGTCCAGCAAACCCTGTCGCGGTCCAACGCCAAATCAGAAGAAATCGCTGCCGCCTTGGCCACAGCCCTGAAAGCCCAAACCGAAATTTCCGAAAAGCTGGTGGCGCTGGGCAGCACACTCAATGATCAACAGGTCACGGCCGAGGTTTCTGAGGCCAAGCTGAAAGACCTTGAACTCCAATCCATCAGCCTCGCCAGCGAACTGGCCACCAAGTCAGACGAACTCTCGATTTTGCTGGCAGGCCTTCAGCGCCTGCAACAAAACCCGCCGCCTGCCCTTGTTGTCGCACCCGATAACGTTTTGGGCGCTTTGCGCGGTGCCATGATGTTTGGTGCCGTGGTGCCCGATTTCAGCGCCAAGGCCAATGATCTGAAATCAAGGCTCGAAGTCTTGCATCAGGTTCGCGATGACAGCGTTGCCGAACGCCAGCGCAATCAGCAAGCCCTGGCCAGCCTCGCCGCGTCCAAGGCGGAACTCGTCGACCTGCAAAAACAAAAACAGGCCTTTGCCGAAGCCGCCAGCCAAGACCTTGCCAAAGAAAGGCAAAATGCCGCAAGCTTGGCCGATAAAGCCAAAGACCTTGAGCAACTCATTACCGATCTGCAAAAAGCCCGCGACGCGGAAGAGCGCCGCAAGACCGCCGAAGCCAAAACTGCCGCTGACACCGCCGCCAAGGCAGAGGCCGAGCGTCAGGCGGCTTTGCAAAGAAACTTAGAGCCACTTTCCACACAGATTGGCAAGCTCGCCCTGCCCGTGGCAGGCGACATCATCAAGCATTATGGTGACGACAATGGCCTCGGCAACAAGCTCGATGGCCTGGCCATCGCCACGCCCGCTAACGCGAATGTGATGGCCCCGGTCAGCGGCAGGGTTGAGTTTGCCGGAAGCTTCCGCTCTTATGGACAACTCTTGATCTTGAACGCCGGACAAGGCTATCTGGTGCTGCTTGCAGGCATGAAACAGATTTCAGCAGAAATGGGCCAAGTGGTCAGGGTCGGCGAACCTATAGGCACAATGGGCGATGGTCCTTCAACTTTGGCGCTTTTGGGCGACGAGAAGGACCGCAGTCACCCGGTATTTTATGTTGAGTTCCGCAAAGACAATGCGCCCGTTGATTCCACCCCCTGGTGGGCCGCTGGCAGAAAAGAGGCGATGAAATGAAATTGAATGACAAATTGAAAAGCTTGGGGTTGGTGACACTCGGTGCCGTTTCGGCGCTGACCATTGCGCAAGTGGTGGCCCCGTCCACCGCCGCCACCAATGGGGACACCTATAAGCTGCTCAATCTTTTCGGAGAGGTCTATGACCGCGTGCGCGCTGACTATGTCGAAAAGCCCGATGAGCAGAAAATGATGGAAGCCGCCATCAATGGCATGTTGACCTCACTTGATCCGCATTCAAGCTATATGAACGCCAAAGATTTTGCTGAAATGAATATCAAGACCAAGGGCGAATTCGGCGGCCTCGGCATTGAAGTCACCATGGAAAACGGCGTGATCAAAGTGGTCTCGCCCTATGACGACACGCCTGCCAAAAAAGCCGGCCTCATGGCCAATGACCTCATTGTGAAAATTGATGGCAAGGAAGTGCAGGGCATCACCCTCAACGAAGCCGTGGCCAAAATGCGCGGACCCGTGGGCAGCCCCATCACCATTTCTGTGGTGCGCGACAAGAAAGAACCTTTTGACGTCAAGATGAACCGCGACACGATCAAAATCGAGTCGGTGAAATCATCACAGGAAGGCGATGATGTCGGTTACGTCCGCATCGCCACCTTCAGTGAAAATGCTGACAGCGGCTTGCAGAAAGCCATCAACGATCTGGATAAAAAAATGGGCGGCAAGGAAAAAGGCTTCATCCTCGATCTGCGCAACGATCCAGGCGGCCTCTTGCAGCAGGCGATCGCAGTCTCCGACGTGTTCATGGAAAAAGGCGAAGTCGTCTCCACCCGCGGCCGTGCGCCCGATCAGGTCGAACGTTACACCGCCACCAAAGGTGATCTCACCAATGGCAAACCACTGGTGGTCTTGATCAACGGCGGCTCGGCCTCAGCCTCTGAAATCGTGGCCGGTGCCTTGCAAGATCAAAAGCGCGCCACCGTGATCGGCACGCGCTCTTTCGGCAAGGGTTCTGTGCAAACCATCATCCCGCTGGGCAATGAAGGGGCGATCCGTTTGACGACGCAACGCTATTTCACGCCTTCAGGACGCTCCATTCAGGCCAAGGGCATTGATCCCGATATTCAGATCGAAGAACCCCTGCCGCCCGAACTGCAAGGCAAGAACGTGTCAACCGAGGGCGAAGTTGGCCTCAACGGGCACTTGGCCAACCCCAACGGCGGCCAGGAAGGCGGCGGCTCATCGGCCTACGTGCCAGAAGACAAGACGAAGGACGAACAACTCAAAGCTGCGGTGGCCTTCATCCACGGCGAAAAAGTTGTGACCAACGTGAAGCCGATCGATCCAACAAAACCTGCAGATACCAAGAGCGCGAATTAAAAAGCGCGCTCATCCAGCACATCGTCACCCGGCCTCCACATACCGTCACCCCGGCGCAGGCCGGGGTCGGGCTTTGGCAATGTGTTGCAGATCACAATAGAATGCACTCCAGCACTGTCACCGGGATCCGCGGCATGAGTAATTTTAATCTCAGACTGACTTTTCAGCAGCGAGTGGTAGCCGCGTTTTTGCTGGTACCTTGGTTGCCGCTTCTGATTGCCGTTCCGTATGCTCCAGCGCCAAACTTTGTGTTGTTTGGATGGGATAGGTTGTATCAACACTTACTTCTTTGCGTGATGGTCGCAATATTTACCTATTTCCTCGAAGCTGTTGCGATTGTTCCCATGTGGTTACGGATGCTTCGCGCAGGAAAGACGTCTCTATTGCGAATACTTACGCTAGCAATTCTGGTTGCATTTACGTTCAGTGTGATTTTTTTGGTCTTACTCTTTGGACCACAGTTTTATTTACACAGAGAAGCGACCGGGCTCTTACCGATAATGTGTTTGATTGGTGGTGCAGAAGCTTTGGTTTTTTGGCTAATTGTTCGACCTGACAAACATGCCCAGGAATTACGGTACCAGTGCATTCAACTTAATTAAATGCACTGCCACCGAATTCAGAACTCCGTCTACTTCATCCTCCCCAGAGGGGGAGGTGTCATGCGGCACGCATGACGGAGGGGAGACTTGCTCAGGCGCCAAGAACCCCTCCGGCGCTTTGCGCCACCTCCCCCATTGGGGAGGATGAAAGAGCATAACCGCCACCCGCCGCAAATTCCTATACGCTATTCACGACGCACAAAACCACCACTCAACCGCGTCACCCCGCTAAGTGCCTAAAATCCTTGATCACGTCTTCATAGACTTCGCGTTTGAACGGGATGATCAGTTCCAACAGCTCATCCATCCGCGCCCAGCGCCACTCATCAAATTCCTGCTTATGTCCAGGAACCTGCAATGTGATCTCGCTTTCAGCACCCGTGAAGCGCAAGGCAAACCACTTCTGCTTCTGCCCGCGATATTTCCCGCCCCAGGATTTACCGATGAGATGTTCCGGCAAATCATAGCTCACCCAGCGCGGGCCTTCCTCAATGAGCGACGCGGAGGTCACCCCCGTCTCTTCATGCAATTCGCGAAAAGCTGCGACTTGCAGATCTTCGCCGTCATCAACGCCGCCCTGTGGCATCTGCCACCACTTGCCGATGCCATCATCATTTTGCTTCTGAAAGCGCCGCCCAACCCACACCAGGCCTTCTGCATTGAGCAGCATCACACCGACGCAAGGCCGATAAGCGGTGATTTCCGGATGCGTGATCATCAGCCCGTCCTGCCCTTGAAGGCCGCTGTGGCGGGAACCAAAACCACGCCGCGCCCCTGCGCCTCGCGTGCCCAATCGCGCACGGCCGCAATCGTCACATCAAGGCCAGAGCCAGTGCCAATCGCCACCTCACCCTTGCGCGCCTGTTCTTCCAAGGCATCCAAAGCCGCAGAAATCGAAACCGCATCTGGGTTCTGATCAATCACACTGGCCCCATGCCGCACGGCCATGTTGAGACTGCCCGCAACTTGGTCTGTCGCTGATAAAGGCACCGAGCCATCTTCCAAAAACGCCAGCCCGCGTTTCTTCACCTCAGAGAGCATCGGTTTCACCGCCGCAGGAGCCGCCAAAAACCGCCCGCCCATATAATTGATCACCCCGGCATAACCTGCAAAGCGGCTCATGTGCCACAGCAAGCTGGCTTGATTATCCCCCACCGCGCCATCCGCGAGCAGGGTTCTCGGGCCTGGGTTGTTGGCCGGAAAACCCACAGGTTCCATCGGCAGCTGGAGGAAAACCTCATGGCCCTCATCGCGTGCCTTGTCGACTTGCGCCTGGAGATTATTGCCATAGGGCGCAAAGGCAAAAGTCACATCGGCCGGAAGATCGCTGATTGCTTGACGCGTCAATTTTTCATTGAGCCCCATACCGCCGAGAATGATCACGATCTTCGGTTGATCAGAATGGATCAGATTAAGCGAAACCGATTTGGCATAAACCTCTGATGGCCGTCTGCCATTCAAGCCAATCCGCGGCAACGGCCCATTGGCAGAATCCTCCGTCACCGCCGCCACCGGGGCCTTGGCAAGGCTCGGTCGTGAACTGCTGATTACCGTCACATAACGATCAAGCTTCACAACTTTCCTTGGTGCCGGCTCAGGAGCAGCGTCTGTCGCCGCAGTTTGCACATCAATGCTTGCCACGTCGGGGGCAATCGCCGGGTCTTTACCCGTTGCATCATCGGCCACCACAATTGGCTTGGCCGTCTCAACCTTCTCAAGTGCCGGAACGGCTTGCGCCACTAGCGGCTCGCCCGCAAAAGGCAGCTTTTGATGCACCAGCCAAGCACCACTTGAACCATAGGCCACGAACATGCAGGCATAGGCCGTCATCAGCGCCGATGGGCGCTGTTGCCAAAGTCTGGTGAGCAGGCTTCGCTTCTGCAGCGGCTGTCTTAATTCATCACGGCGCATTTGATCTCATTCGAATCGTCACCCAATCTGGCGGCCAAGCGTTAAGACCGTGTTAACCATCACGGCATGGACGAAAGGTGGCGCGATGTTTAATCTTGCAGCCCACAGGAGCAAAACATGACAGGCAGACTAAACGGCAAAGTGGCGTTGATAACGTCGGCAGCCCAAGGCATCGGCAAAGCCAGCGCCTTGGCCATGGCCAAGGAGGGCGCAACCGTCTGGGCCACCGATATTCGTGAAGATCTGTTGGCGGCACTGGCCAAGGAACATGCCAATATCAAAACCTTCGCACTCGATGTCCTAAAGCCAGAGCAGATCGCCGCAGCCGCAGCCAAAGTGGACAAGCTCGATATTCTGTTCAATTGCGCGGGCTTTGTGCACAGCGGCACGATCTTGGAGACAGATGATGCCGCCTTTGATTTCTCTTTCAACCTCAACGTCCGTTCGCATTTTCATATGATCAAAGCCTTCCTGCCGCGTTTTTTGGCACAAGGCCAAGCCTCGATCATCAACATGGCTTCGGTCTGTTCCTCAGTGAAGGGCTTCCCCAACCGCTTTGTCTATGGCGCCAGCAAAGCTGCTGTGATTGGCCTCACCAAATCCGTCGCCGCCGATTTTGTCACCAAAGGCATTCGCTGCAACGCCATCTGCCCCGGCACGGTGGAAACCCCAAGCCTCTATGACCGCATGAAAGCCCAAGGCGATATTGAAAAAGCCAAGGCCGCCTTCATCGCCAGACAACCCATGGGCCGCTTGGCCCAAGCCGAAGAAATCGCCGCCATGGTGGTCTATCTCGCCAGCGACGAAAGCGCCTTCATCACCGGCCAAGCCATGGTGATCGACGGCGGAATTTCAACTTAAGCATTTGCAATATGCGTGGACGACGGAAAGTGCAGATGACCTTCGTCCTTTGGTCAACGGGCTCCACTCGGAGCCTCTTGAACCAAGGAGTTTGTGAATGTTGAAGAAACTAGCTTTGGGCTTGCTGGCCGTAACGATTATCGGCGGCGTTGCCTTTGCCGAAGACAATGCGGCAACCGCACCCAGTCAGGGCCAAAACCAAACGGCACAGAACGGCCCAGATAATAATCAAGACAGCGGCCAAGGTTGGTGGGGCGGCCACTGGCGCCATCGCCATGGCGGCCAAGAGACGCACCAAATGATGGGGGACCAAGGCCGCCCTATGGGCATGGGACAACCCGGCATGGGCGGACCCGGCGGCCCGGGCATGATGAACCATACGGGTTTCAAACTGCATCTCGGCACGGGCATTGATGTCGGCGTCATGTGCGGCAAAGAAGCTCTGAAAGACTGCATTGCCGAAGCCCAGCCCTTGATTGATGCAGCCAAAGCCGCAGCAACGGCACAGCCTGCCACCAAATCACAATAACAACGCGGACGGCAACAGGCACAGCCCTACCCCCTCACCCGGGCGGGGCTGTTTGCCTGTGAAGACTTAACAAAAAGCAATCTCCTGCCATCAACCACAACCGTCAATTTTGCTGTCAAAAACTTTTGTCGTGGTATGACAGGCCGATGAACGACCAAGACATTCTCTTGCGATTATTGCTGGCTTTGGTTCTGGGCGGAGCCATCGGCCTTGAACGCCGCTGGCGTGGCCATGAAGCTGGCCCGCACACCAATGCGCTGGTCGCCACAGGGGCTGCCCTCTTTGTAATCATTGGCAATCAAGTGGGTGGTGACGCTGGGGCGCGCGTGCTGGCGCAAGTGGCCGCCGGCATCGGCTTTCTTGCAGGTGGCGTGATCTTGCGGGATGGTTTGCACGTGCGTGGCCTCAACACCGCAGGCACCGTGTGGTGTGTGGCGGCCTTGGGCTGCTTGGTGGGCCTCGGTAAAATGTTCCTCGCCACGGAAGCCACAGCGCTGATCGTCCTAGCCAACAGCATCTTTCATGTGATTGAACACAACGTAAAACGCCTTGATGATGGCGATGACAATGAAAGTCCAGTTCTCAAAAAGAGGAACCCCTAAATGACAACCCAAAGCATCGCTGTAAAACTCTTGCGACCAACTCAAATTGCTGTGGGCCGCAAACTGGTGAAAGCCAAACGCAAAGGCTTGCGTAAAGTTGAGCGCCAGCCGCAGGAACTGGTCGATTACATTCTCGCCAATCCGATCCGCGCGGTGGCAGGCCCAGCCAAGCAACTCTATGTCGTTGACCATCACCACTTGGCCCACGCCCTTTTGGATGAAGGCTTTGATACAGCGCCGGTGATCATGATTGGTGACTTATCAACCCTGTCCCTGGCTGAATTCTGGAAACAGATGGAAGCCAAGGGTTGGCTGCACGCCTTTGATGGCAAGGGCCGCAAACGCCCCGTGAGCGCCATTCCCAAGAAGGTGAAAGCGATGGAAGACGATCCATACCGCAGCCTAGCGGGTTTTGTGCGCGAAGCTGGCGGCTTCCAAAAAACCACAACCCCCTATGCCGAATTCATTTGGGCCGATTTTTATCGCAAGAAAATCCCCGCAAAGGCATTGAAAAAAGATTTCGCCAAAGCGCTGACTTCAGCCAAGCGCATGGCTCACATGCCAGATGCTGCGAGCCTGCCCGGCTATGTCGCAAAGGCTGATGAGGTCAAGCAAAAGAAGAAGACCGACAATCAATAAGTCTAACCAAACTTCCGCAGATAGTGCCCACACAAGATTGTGGTCTGATCTGCAAATGTGGGTTTGAGTGTTCGTGCCAAATCAGTTTCCGCGTGTGTGCCAAGCCAAGCAAGCAGCAGAAGCCGGCGGAACATGATGAAGGTTTCAATTTCATTTTCATCTTCAGTGGAAAGCGCACGAATGCGACGATAACCCTCCACCCACTGTGCAATCAATTCTGGCACATGGGCTTCGTGCTCGTGAAATGAAACCATCGTGGCTGCGTCATACATGAACCAGCCAAAACCTGAGTCATCAAAGTCGATGACCTTCACCTCTGCACCGTCCACCAACAGATTTGCCAAGCGCAAATCGCCATGAATGAGATTGAAGCGCCGCGGGCTGTGGCCGAAGCGTTCCAATCGCACTTTGATCACGTCAACACAGTGCTGAAACAGCGGCAGCATCTCCGGCGTCACCCCTAGCCCATCGCGCCAATGGCCCCAACGCGGTGCGGTTTCGCCCAGCGCCGCCGCAAAATCCCATCGCGGGCGGATGAACCAGTCTGGCCGCCGCCACTGTTCCACATGATCGTGAAGGCGCGCCGCAATGCCACCAAGCTTTTCAGCGATGTCCAGCAAATCATCGCCGATCAACGGTTCAACGCCTTCGCGCCATTCAAACAATATCGCTTCACGCGCACCTATCTGTTGCAGATCGCGCCCATCGCGCCCGTGCACGGGTCGCGCGGCCGTGATCACATTCTGCGCATGAAGGCTCTTAAGCCAAGCCATCTCCGAAGCGATCTCAAACTTCGTGTGATAACCGGGCCGAATAAGACGCAGCGCAAAAGCGCGACCATCCGAAGTTTCGATCTTGAACGTCTCATTCTCAGAAATATTGATCAAGCGACATGAAAAATCTGGCCCTAGGTCAAAGGCCCGCGCCAGTTCAGCCTTCATCATCAAGCGCTTTCAACACATCAGCAAGCCGCGCCGTAGCGCTGCCGGGTTTCATAGGCTTGGGTTGGTTCGCGTGCGGCTTCCAAGCCAGCATCCACAACAGATCAACCGTGGCTCGCACCCGACCATCGTGATCAGAATAATTCTGCTGATAGTCCTGCAAGGCCAGAGCCAACATCCGCCGGGATGTAAAAGCCTTGCGTCGATCAGTGAGCGGATTGGCAAAACCATGCGCCTTCACATCACGTAGCAAAGCCAACGCGTCGGCATAGCGCAGGGTGAGATGATCCGCATCAGCAACCGGAAGCGCCAGCCCGGCGCGTTGCAGCAACCCGCCCATTTCGCGAACCCCAATCATCGGCGCCACACGCAAACTGGCCCCGCCCAAGCTGGCACTTTCAGCAGCCAGCCAGCTCTGTCGCAATTCCTGCAAGGTTTCCGCCGCAAAGCAGCAGCTCATGAAAAGTCCATCTGGCTTCAGCGCCCGGGCACATTGCGCCAGCGCGCCGGGCACATCATTCACGCATTGCAAATCCAAAAGATTGACCACAAGATCATAGGCGAGCCCAGGCAGAGCCAGATCATCCGCCTCCGCAGGCAGACACTTTAAAATGCTCCCGCACTTTCCAGAGGCGGCCAACACTTTTTCGAACGGCCCAGCCTGCGCTGCGATCACCAAAACACTGGCAAACTGGTGGTTGATCACGGAAAGACGCTCTGCCAGATCCTCCGCCAGATGGGCGAGCAGCGGCCCTTGCGCAGCGCTGGCCTTCTGCTGGCGGGCCAGATAGACTTGCCGATCAAAGAGATTGGGAATGGCGTCAGACATCAGCGAGGAGCTAGCCGAAAAGCCCGCATCCTTCCAGCTTCAGTTTTTGCAAAACTGGGGCCAGCGGGGCTGGCGCGGCCTGCTCAAAGCTTTGACGCCAGCGCGCTGTCTGGCCTGTGCTGAGCCCGTGGAAGAAGCCGCCTGTGTCTGCGTTTCCTGCTGGCAGAAAATGAAACTATTGGATGACCCCGTCTGTGATGTGATGGGCACACCCTTCGCCTATGATCAGGGCGAGGGCGCGCTCAGCGCCCAGGCCCTCAGCCACCCACCGCCATGGGACAGGTCCCGCGCTGCGGTGGTCTTCGATGATGTTTCAAAAGAATTCGTCCACGCCTTTAAATATGGTGACAGGGCAGAGGCTGGCCTGTTTATAGCAAGGCTGATGGCCCGGGCCGGCAGAAAGGTGATCGCAGAGGCAGATGTCATCATTCCCGTGCCGCTGCATTGGACCAGACTGTGGAAACGCCGTTTCAACCAAGCGGCGTACCTTGCGCAGCATATCGCCACATCATCAGGCAAACCCTTCGATCCTTTCATCCTGAAACGCGTCCGTGCCACCCCCCAGCAGGTGGGGCTGGATGCCAAAGAGCGCCACAAGAACATGCGCAAAGCCTTTGCTGTCAAATTGACTGCTGATGTTAAAGGAAAATCCATTTTGCTGGTCGATGATGTCCGCACCACCGGGGCCACCATTTCATCCTGCGTGGAAGCGCTGAAAACGGCAGGTGCGGCCAAGGTTCATGTCTTGACCTTTGCCCTTGTGAACGAGCCCTTTCGGCCCCATATTTAGAGGCGTGATGACGAACACGATCATATACACCAGACAGTTTTGCGGTTTCTGCACCCGCGCCAAATCCCTGTTGAGCGCCAAGGGCGTGAAATACCACGAGATCGATGTCACCTATGATCCAGATCAGCGCGCTCAGATGATGTCGCGCAGCGGCGGAAAAAATACTTTACCGCAAGTCTTCATTGGCCAAACACACGTGGGCGGCTGCGATGATCTTCATGCGCTGGAAGCAAAAGGCGGGCTTGATCCGCTTTTGGCAAGCCCATGACATTCAAAGCAGGCCTTGTGCAAATGCGCAGCGGTGTGGACGAAGCGCGCAACTTCATGGTTGCGCAGGAATTGATCCGTGAGGCAGCAGACAAGGGCGCGGACTTTATCTCCACACCAGAGATCACCAATCTGTTCGAGCCTGACCGCGCCGCCCTGGCCAATAAAATTACGCTGCAATCAGACAATCTTTCCGTGCGTGGCTTTTCGGCCTTGGCGGGCGAACTGCGCCGCTGGCTCCACATTGGTTCACTGGTGCTGAAAAGCGAAACTGGTTTGGCGCTCAATCGCAGCATACTCTTTGCGCCAGATGGCAAGATTGCTACCACCTATGACAAGGTGCACCTCTTTGATGTGGACCTACCGAACGGCGATCAATATCGCGAAAGCGCAGCCTACCAGGGCGGCAAGGATGCGGTGGTCGTCACCTTGCCGTTCTGCAAGCTGGGCCTGTCGATCTGCTATGACGTGCGCTTCCCAGCCCTCTTCAATGCGCTGGCGCAAGCCGGCGCCAATGTGCTCGCCACCCCTGCGGCTTTTACGGTTCCAACCGGCGAAGCCCACTGGCATGTGTTGCAACGCGCCCGCGCCATCGAGACAGGCAGCTTTGTGATCTCTGCGGCCCAAGGCGGCGACCACAAAAATGGTCGCTCAACTTATGGTCATTCACTGGTGGTGAACCCCTGGGGCGAAGTCATCGCCGAATTGCCACACGACGAACCCGGTGTTCTGTCGGCAGAGATTGATATTGCTAAATCCACTAACGCTCGGGCCCGCATTCCGGCGCTGGCCAACGCAAAGGCTTTCAACTTGCAACAGATCAATGCGGCGGCAAACGGGGCACCATGATTCGCTATGACCTCATTTGCAAAGACGGCCATGAATTTGATGGCTGGTTTTCTGACAGCGCGGCCTACGACACGCAAGCCAAGCGCGGGCTGGTGTCCTGCACGCACTGCGGCACGAGCAAAGTGGAAAAGCAATTGATGATGCCGGGCATTGCGGCAAAGTCCAACAAGACGTCAGACAAGCCCCAAGCCGTGACCGCGGGCCCGGTCGATCCACGTTATGCCGAAATGATGCGGATGATGCGCGACTATAAAAAACACGTCGAAACTCATTCCGAAGATGTGGGCAAAAACTTCGCCGAAGAAGCCCGCAAGATTCATTACAAGGAAACGCAAGAGCGCGGCATTCGCGGCCAGGCCACCAGGGATGAAACTATCGAACTCATCGAAGAAGGCATTGATGTGCATCCCGTCCCCATTCTACCGGAAGATGGGAATTGAGATATTGCCACTGGTAGGAAGAATTGCTACCATGGCGATATGAGCACAGTTCAAAAAATCAGTATCGCCCTCCCCCCCAAGATGGCCGCCAACTTGAAAAAGGCTGTCGCCAAAGGCGGATATTCTTCAACCAGTGAAGTCGTGCGCGAAGCGCTGCGCGATTGGGACGAGAAGCAAATGCGTAAAGCCGCGCAACTCAAGAAATTGCGAGAGATGATACAAGAGGGAATTGATTGCGGAATTGCCGAAGACTTTTCGATGGAAGATGTAAAGCGTCAAGGACGCGAGCGGCTTGCCGATCAGTTTAAGAAATCGGCCTGATGAAGAACCTGCCAATCAAGTATTCTAACCGGGCGAAGTTTGATTTGGATGATATTTGGTTTTCATTAGCGTCGACAAATATCGAGTTGGCAGATCGCTTTGTTGACCAACTGGAACTCCAAGTCAACGGGCTGATGGAGTTTCCTAATTGCGGTGTCCTTCGCACTGACATGACGCCAAACATGCGAATTCTGGTCGAGGGAAAATATCTGGTCTTATATCAAATTCGCGATAGCATGATTGTGATCGTTCGCATCGTCCATGGCGCAAGAGATTTGGGCGATCTTGATTTCACCTAACTTCGCTGCGCCACCACCATGTAATTCACACTCATATCCTTCGAGCCGCGCCATTCATTGGCCAGTGGATGATAGGTAACGCCACTCTCGGCTTTCACCACAGCACCATTTTCCGCCAGCCAGCCGCGCAATTCTTCAGGTGTGATGAACTTCTCCCATTCATGCGTACCCTTGGGCAGCCAGCCCAGGACATATTCCGCGCCAACTATCGCTAACCCAAAAGACTTCAGCGTGCGGTTCAAAGTGGCCACGAACATCAACCCACCAGGCTTCAACATCGCGGCGCAGGATTTGATGAAAAATGCGGGCTCTGCCACATGCTCGATCACTTCCATATTTAAAATCAAATCAAATTTTTCGCCCGCGGTGGCCAAATCTTCCGCCTTGCCGACGCGGTAATCAATGTCGAGTTCCACTTCGCCCGCATGAACCTGTGCTGTCTTGATATTCTTCTCGGCCGGGTCCACCCCCACAACCGACGCCCCCAGCCGCGCCATCGGCTCGCAGAGCAATCCGCCACCGCAGCCGATGTCTAAGAGACGCAAGCCTTTAAACGGTTCGCGTTCTACCGGGTCCAAACCCAGCCTTGCGCAAGCCTGTTCCTTGATCCAGGCCAGACGCACCGGATTAAATTTGTGCAACACGCCCATTTTGCCCTTGGGGTTCCACCACTCGGCGGCAAGTTTGGAGAATTTCTCAACTTCCGCCGGGTCCAGACTGGAAAGAGGCACAGATGTATCCATTGTTCGACAAGCTTTCGGGCTGATTTTTCGTTGCCCTTATTGCATATAATAGGCCCCTCGCCTAAGAGAACACCGCGCCGCAGGTGGGGCATTGTTTTCATTGTGAAAATGATCCGATTCGGTTGAAAATAGGGGTTGGGCCGATGGGCCGTTTGGTCATGAAATTCGGGGGCACTTCGGTTGGCGATATTGAGCGCATCCGAAACGTCGCCCGCCATGTGGAACGCGAAGTGAAGGCCGGCAATCATGTCGCCGTCGTGGTCTCAGCCATGTCCGGCGCCACCAACCAACTGGTTGAATGGTGCAGGCAGGCCGCACCCATGCATGATGCGCGTGAATATGATGCCGTGGTCGCCACAGGCGAACAGATCACTGCCGGGCTTTTGGCCATTGTGCTGCAGGAATTTGGTATCCCCGCACGCTCCTGGGCCGGCTGGCAAATCCCCATCAAGACCGACGGCGTGCACGGTTCAGCCCGCATGACCAACATCAACGGTGGCGAGATTGCAAAGCGCATGGAACAGGGCCAGGTGGCCGTGATCACCGGCTTCCAAGGCATCGGCCCCGATAAACGCATCACCACGCTGGGCCGTGGTGGCTCAGACACATCCGCTGTTGCAGTCGCCGCGGCACTCAACGCGTCATGCGATATTTATACCGACGTCGATGGTGTCTATACCGCAGACCCACGCATTGTGACGGCCGCGCAAAAGCTCGACAAGATTTCATACGAAGAAATGCTCGAACAAGCCTCGCTGGGTGCCAAGGTCTTGCAACCGCGTTCGGTTGAGCTTGCGATGGTCTATAAAGTGCCCCTGCAAGTGCGCTCGTCCTTCGAGCCGCCTGATAGCCCCAATCAGAACAAGCCGGATGGCACAGGCCCCGGAACAATCGTCTGCCAAGAGGACAAGTCCATGGAACAACATGTTGTGAGCGGCATTGCCTATTCGCGTGATGAAGCTAAGGTTTCACTGCGCCGTGTCAAAGACAAGCCCGGCGTTTCTGCGGCGATCTTTGGCCCCTTGGCCGAAGCTGACATCAGCGTGGATATGATTGTGCAGAACGTTTCATCCGATGGCGCAGTGGCCGACCTCACCTTCACCTTGCCGCGTAAAGATTTGCGCAAAGCTATTGATCTTTTGAACAAGCTCAAAGACCAACTGGGCTTTGAGGATATTGCGCATTCCGCTGATGTGGCCAAAGTATCCATCGTCGGCATCGGGATGAGAAGCCACGCGGGCGTTGCGGCAAAGATGTTCAAGTCTCTGGCGGACAAAGGCATCAACATTCAAGCCATCACCACCTCTGAAATCAAAATCAGCGTGCTGATCGATGAGGCCTATACCGAACTTGCTGTGCGCGCCTTGCACACAGCCTATGGTCTCGATAAAGCTTGAACAATGATGCGCGATACGGCCACAAAGCAATTCGGCATTCAAGGCGATAAGCCTTAAGGACGCAGCACCATGCCCAGCCCCGCGATAGGCCCGCGCGTCCTGCTTCGAAGGCTTCGCGAGGTGATGGCGGAGCCCGAGACCGCCCAAAAACGCCTCGACAAAATCGTCACCATGATTGCCGGCAACATGGTGGCCGAAGTCTGCTCGATCTATGTGATGCGCAACGGCGAGGTACTGGAGCTCTATGCCACTGAGGGCTTGAAGCGCGAAGCCATCCATAAATCGAAATTGAAAGTGGGCGAAGGCCTGGTGGGCCTGATTGCCGACCAAGCTATCGGCCTCAATCTCACTGAAGCGCCAGATCATCCGTCGTTCAAATACCTGCCTGAAACGGGCGAAGAAATTTATCACTCCTTCCTCGGTGTGCCGATCATGCGTTCCGGCGCAGTCATTGGTGTTCTCGTCGTGCAAAACCGCACCAGACGCCAATATACCGAAGAAGAAGAAGAGGCTCTGCAAACCACGTCAATGGTTCTGGCTGAAGTTTTGGCTTCTGGCCGCTTGATGGAAGACCCGGCCGAAACCATAACGGGCACCACCTTGCAGCGCTCCCAACACCTGGGCGCTGAAGGCTTGGCCGAAGGCATCGCCCTTGGCCATGTTGTGTTGCATGAACCACGCGTGCGCATTCAGAATATGATTGCCGAAAGCGTGCCGCATGAGCTGGAGCGTTTGGATTTTGCCGTAAACCATCTGCGAAAGCAGGTGGATGATTTACTCGCGGGCCAAGAAGCATTGCCCGCCACTGACTCTGGCGATGTTCTCGAAACCATTCGTATGTTTGCCCATGACAAAGGCTGGCTGGGGCGATTGAAAGAAGCCGTGGCCACTGGCCTCACCGCCGAGGCAGCGGTAGAGCGCGTGCAGAACGACAACCGCGCCCGCATGATGCGCACTCCTGATCCCTATTTACGCGAGCGCTTGCATGATCTTGACGATCTTTCAAATCGCCTTCTGCGCTATCTCACAGGGGCTGTTGCCACTGCGGCCCGTATCGATTTACCCGACAACACCATCGTCGTTTCGCGCAACATGGGGCCAGCGGAACTTCTGGATTATGACCGCAGCAAAATTCGCGGCGTGATTTTGGAAGAAGGTGGCAAGACCAGCCATGTCGCCATCGTCGCGCGCGCTTTGGGCATCCCTGCCGTTGGCCAGGCCACGGGCATCATCAATATGGTCGACGAAGGCAACGCCATCATCGTTGATGGCAGCACGGGCGACATCTTCGTGCGTCCTTCCACGGAGCTGGAAAAGTCCTACGCCGAAAAAGTGCGCTTCTATGCCTCAAAACAGGCACGCTTTCGTGAACTGCGCGACCTCCCCGCCACGACCAAAGATGGCCAGACGGTTACGCTGAATATCAATGCGGGCTTGACGGTGGATATGCCGCATCTTCATGAATCTGGTGCCGAAGGTGTGGGCCTCTACCGCACCGAGCTACACTTCATGATGGCCACGCGTTTTCCGCGTCTCACAGCCCAGATCAAACATTATAAAAGCATCATCGATCAAGCCCAGGGCAAGCCCGTCGTCTTTCGCACATTGGACATCGGGGCAGATAAAGTGCTGCCCTATCTGCGCCAGCCGCGCGAAGAAAACCCAGCTTTGGGTTGGCGTTCCATTCGGATGGCACTGGATCGTCCCGCCTTGCTGAAACTACAGTCACGCGCAATGCTCATGGCCGGTGCTGGCATTGATTTGAAAATCATGTTCCCGATGATCGCCGATGTGCAGGAATTCATCACAGCGCGTGATGTGGTTTTGACAGAGCAGGAAATTCTCAAAGCCCGCGGCCACACCATGCCAAAAACTTTGAAGCTTGGCGTGATGATCGAAATCCCCTCGCTGCTTTGGCAGATGGACAGCCTTCTGCCGCTGGCTGACTTTGCCTCGATCGGCTCTAATGATCTCGTACAATTTCTCTTTGCTGCAGATCGTGGCAACCCCAAACTCATCGGGCGTTATGATCCTTTAAGCCCGGCCGCTTTGGGGGCCATGCATCAGATTGTTGAAAAGGGTAAACAACACGGCAAAACCGTAACCCTGTGTGGTGAACTGGGTGGCAGACCTTTGGAAGCCATGGGCCTTGTTGGCGTCGGGCTCACATCGATGAGCATGGTGCCTTCAGGCATAGGCCCGGTCAAAGCCATGATCCGCTCGCTCGATCAAGCCAAGCTCTGGGCCTTCATGGAACCGCTCCTGAAAAGTGGCCGCCATTCCATTCGCGCCGAGCTAGCTGAATTCGCCAAGGCCAATAGCGTCGAAATCTAGGCGCGAGACAAACTTCGTCAGGGCTTAATCAGCCATTCACCATTTTTGTTCATGATGCAAAAAATCAAGTTCGTAAACATGCGTTAAGAGTTGCGTAGAGAGTCATCATGTCCACTGAAGTTCCAGAACTGCCGTCCCCACGCCAAGAGCCACAGATGTTTTCCGGGACCAATCCCTCAACCAAGAAAAAAGAACCTGCTGCTGAAGTAGGCTATTTCCTTTGGCGTGAGCGCGAGACGCGTGGTCTCACCATTGAATCCGCCAGCGAAGCAACGGGCATTCACCCCTATCATATCGATGCAATTGAACAGGGCGATCTCACCCACATGCCGCCGCGTCTAGAAGCCATGGAAATGATCGCAGGCTACGCGCAGTTTTTGGGCTTTGAGCCACAGCCACTTGTCGATCATCTAGCCACATTCCTGCCCGCGCCGCCCATTGTGCGCGCCAGCTTCCACCCCGCCCGCCCGCCGATCTTGTCGAGTGCAAAAGTCCTGGCTTTTGGCAAAATGCCAAGGATCCCTTCGCTTAACATTTTAAAATTCCCCGGCGGCACAGGCGGTGCGATTGCATCAATGGCAGCGGCCTTCTTCTTGATCGCCGGCACCCACTGGATGATGTCCAGCACCAGCCAATCAACGCCCGCCGTTGAACAAGTCGCAGCCGCACAGCCAAAGGCCCCGGCCATTGCCATCAATACCGCCGATCAAATGCCCACAGCATCAACGTCAGCAAGTGCTGCGGATGTCAAAATAACCGATGAGGCAATGCCGCAAGGTGGAAAGCTCGCCAACGCTATTCCGGCTGATGACCCCGATGCCTTGGGCAGTTTCATTCAAGATCAGGCCGATCCCGCCGCAGCCCAGCCAAAGGCAGTGAAGCCTGACAAGGCGGCTTCCACAAAAACCGGCAAGATTCAAGATCGGATCAGGGCCGAAGATCAGCTTAAAATCGCCGCCGCCAACCCAATTCCACAGCCCAGCGATGGCCGCGTCTATGGGGCCGAAAACAAAGATGCGCGTCTTGTGCTCAAAGCCACAGCGCCCGTCTGGCTGCGCATTGAAGATGCCCAGGGCGTTGCCGTGATGACGCAGATGTTGAACACCGGCGATATTTACCGAGTGCCAAACCGTGAAGGCCTGATTGCCCTCTCGCGAGACGGTGGTCGTTTGGCTTTCATGATTGACGGGCAGCAAAAAGGCGTGCTCGGCCCACCGGGCAAAATCCTCGTCAGTGAAAAGCTCGATCTGGCCGCACTCCAAGCCAAGAAATAACAAAAAGCCCCGGAATTCCGGGGCTTTTTTTAATTCTCATCAAATCCGCGCGCCCGGAAGGGCCGACGTCTGGCCGTGTTGGCAGGCGGCAAAGCGGAATCATCACCAGAAAGTGCGCGCCGCACCCGGCGCAGAATAACCCCGCGCTGTTTGTCATCGGCCGCCTCACTTAACGTCGCATGCAAATCAAGCAGCAGGCTTTGCGTGTCGCTATCGGCATCAGGCTTGGCCACAAGGCTATGATCCATCCGCGGCATCGCTGTAGCACCGGAAACCAATTTGGCCTCAGGCCCTGAAAGATCATAGGCCTCATCGAGGGAGGGGCGAATAATCCGCGCTTCTGGCACAAGCCTGTCTTTGATGTCTGCGGCTAAAGCAAGCTGCCTGTCTTCTTCGCCATGGGTCAGAAACAGATTGCGCGCAATCGGCAGGCGTTTTTCAATCCATTGCACCAGCTCCGGCCCATCGGCATGGCCGGAATAATCTTCGATTGAGCGGATGGTGGCCGCCACAGCCACATCTTCGCCCATGATACGAACAGTTGTGGAGCCACTTTCAAGTTGCTGGCCCAAAGTGCCCGAACCTTGATACCCCACCAACAGAACAGTGGTGGATTTCTTCCACAGATTATTGAGCAAGTGATGCCGGATGCGCCCTGCTTCGCACATGCCCGAAGCGGAAATGACAATGAAAAAGCCTTTGAACAAATTCAAGGCCTTTGAGTCCTCCACCGTTTCAGTCGCCTTCACCAAGGGCGAAGCAAAGGCCCGCGCCAATTCATCGCCATTCTCCAATTCGCTCGCATGTTTGCGGAACACCGCTGTGGCTTTGTTGGCAAGCGGCGAGTCGATAAACAATT
The DNA here is from genome assembly GCA_043782835.1 of Aestuariivirga sp. Lineage (GTDB taxonomy): Bacteria > Pseudomonadota > Alphaproteobacteria > Rhizobiales > Aestuariivirgaceae > Aestuariivirga. The sequence continues at coordinate 10,292 of JAYWAB010000037.1, read as the reverse complement.
GGGCTTTGGGTGCTTTTCCGGTTTCCATTAATGTGACAATATCCGTCACCACTTCTTGCGTGCGTTCCACGGCGAATGACGGGATCAACAAAGCACCGCCACGCGCCGCCGCATCATTCAACTCCTTGGCCAAAAGTTCACGCCGCTTATCCGGAGCACGTTCGAATCGGTCTTTGCCGCCATAGGTCGATTCACAAATCACATAGTCCCAGGTGGTGGGGCCTTCAGGATCATGTTCCAACATCTTATTGTCCGGCCCAATATCACCGGAGAATAAGATGCGCAAAGCTTTGCCAGAATCCTGTGAGACCTCAACTTCGATGGAAGCAGAGCCCAGCAAATGCCCGGCATTCCAATAGCGCATCCGAATGCCAGCAGCAGGTTCAAACCATTCCTGATAGGAATGCGGCACGAATTGCGCAAGCGCCGCTGTGGCATCAAGCAAAGTATAAATCGGTTGCACTTCAGCAATGCCCTTGCGCGCATTGCGCTTGTTGAGCTGCAAAACATCCATTTCCTGAATGTGGCCCGAATCCGGCAACATGATTGCACAAAGGTCAGCTGTCGCCGCAGTACTATGAATCTGCTTCTTGAAACCCTGCTTCGTCAGTTTTGCCACAACACCCGTGTGGTCAATATGGGCGTGCGTCAAAACCAGCGCATCAATCGCCGACGGCGCAAATGGAAATGGCCGATAGTTCAGCGCATCCATGCTTTTTGAGCCTTGGAACATGCCGCAATCAACCAGAACCTTGGCTTTGTCGGTCTCGATCAGATAGCAAGATCCCGTAACTGTGCGAGTTGCACCATGAAAATGTAATTTGATACTCATGGCAGTTTCAACCCTCTATCAATCAATGCAGCCCACGCGCCTTCTGGCGTATCGGCAAATGTGAACAGTTCCAAATCTGATGGCTTGATCAAACGTTCCTTGGCAAAATGCGAAAAATTAACCGCTGTATTCCAGAACTTTGAATCATACAGCACCACAGGCAAAGGCTTGGTCATCTTGCCAGTTTGCCGCAATGTCAAAAGCTCAAACAATTCATCCATGGTGCCGAACCCGCCGGGGAACACCACCAAAGCTGCCGCTCGCATCGCAAAATGCATTTTGCGCATGGCAAAATAGTGAAACAAGAAAGTGAGATCAGGCGTCGAATAGGGATTGGGTTCCTGCTCATGCGGCAAAGTGATGTTGAATCCAATCGAAGGGGCACCAACATCATAAGCGCCGCGATTGGCCGCTTCCATAATTCCGGGCCCTCCGCCTGTGGCGATCACATTGATGCGCGGCTTGGCGCTGCCATCCTTGGCCCCACCATTTTCTGAACACAGAGAGGCAAACTTGCGCGCGCCCTCATACCAGCCATTGCTGTCACCGGGCCTGACCCGCGCCGAACCAAACACTACCACGGTGGATTCAATATTCCGCGCCCGCAGCGACTCTTCCGCCTTCATATATTCAAGCTGAAAGCGAATGCCGCGGGTTGAATCACCGAGCAGAAAATCCTGGTCAACCGCCGCAAGTCGGTAAGCCGGGTCGGCCATCTGTTGTTTATTTGAAGGTTTTTCCGTCATGGTTCAGAGCTAAGCGGAAGCCGCCCAGCCAAGCAAGGGCAATCAGCGCACACCGCGCATTGCATTGCCGAGATATTCGAAAAAGCCGGGGTGATACCACACCATGGAAGCCCCCGAAATTGGTGCTGTCTTCAATTCGCCTTCAGATGCTGTGCGCACCGCTTGCACCAGGGGTTCCAGCGCCGCTGCCGTTTGCAAAAATGGATAGGTGACAAAATTGTCTTGCGCTTCAGGCATAATGACCGCTTGAGAAATAATGTTGCCGGTATCAATGCCTTCGTCCACCAAATGAATGGTAACCCCACAGTGTTCACGGTCCCCCTTCGCCAGTGACCAATAGGCCCCATGCGCACCGCGATAGCCAGGCGTGATCCCTTGATGCGTGTTGATCACTTTGGCATCGAGGAGGCCAAGCGTCTTGCGATTGAGAATGCGCGTGCCATTGATGATCACCACATTAGGTTTCAGACGCTCAATGAGTTCATGACAAGCCGGGCCATTGACACTTTCGACATGATGAATGACATCACTTTTGGGCGGCAGAATTTCCAGCCCGTGTTGACGGCGCAAAACTTTGAGGCGAGGCGCAGCAGCACGTGTCAGCCACGGGCGAATGAAGGCCGCAAACCCCATCTGACTGATCACCCGGGCAAGCCCCACTTTACGGGCTCTGATTTTCAACATCTTGGAACGCGGCACAGACCGTTCGATGATCGCCGGAACCAAACCGAATTGGGCAACCAACTCGTTGTATACCATCCAGGTGGTAGGGTTATCGCCCCCCAGCAAAAGTAATTTGGTCATGAGTGGTTTACCCTGTCCGTCGTCATGCGCGTAAATTAAATTGGAAGTCTCAACAGAGTGTGGCGACCGACACTTGCAATTGAAATTTTCTGATCATCGTTAACGCAGATGATAATACCAAATTTCCGCTCTTGATTTCTGCTCCGCCAACGCCATTTTTCAGTCAGAGGGGCCAAAATGATCAACAAACTCTTACGGGCCGAAGGCTTGGCGCAATTTCTTGGCGCAACTTTTCTCTATTGGCAGATGGGCGCAAGCTGGTTCTGGTTCGCTGCTTTGTTTTTCTTGCCAGACATTTCATTCGCCGCCTATTTGGGTGGGCCAAAGGCGGGTGCCTTTATCTACAATGCGCTTCACACGATTGTCGGCCCACTCATTTTGTATGTTGTGGGGCTGGCATTCGGGTGGACCACAGCCATGGCTCCCATCGCCCTGATCTGGCTAGCCCACATCGGTTTTGACCGCGCGCTGGGCTATGGCCTGAAATATTTTACGAGTTTCAACGATACACATCTCGGACGGATTGGCCGAAACTAAAATTACAGTTCCCCCATCACACACTTTTTGGCCAATGCCATATATTGCTTCTCGCTGAAAAGAATCGGGTTGCCGCCAGCCGAAGGATCTTTGACCGCCATCTTCGCCACTTCGTCCAAGCGTTTCACATCAATGCCAATATCTTTCAACGCATGGGGAATGCCAATTTCCTTGCGCAATGCCAGAACCCATTTGAGAAAGCCATCAAACCCGTCCTTGATGCCGAGATAGGCCGCGGCCCGTTCAATATCTTTCTCAATCTTCTTGCGATTGGCTTTGAGGACATAAGGCATGATAATGCCATTGAGCATGCCATGATGCGCATCATAAAGCCCCCCGAAGGGATGCGACAGCGCATGAATGGCCCCAAGCCCACGCTGAAACGCGGTGGCCCCCATGGCCGAAGCGACAAGCATATTGCCGCGTGCATCCAAATCCGCAGGCTTCTTCACGGCCTTCACCAAATTATCTTTCACAAGCAACATGCCCTCAAGCGCCACACCTTTGGCCATCGGGTGATAGAAGGGCGCGCAATAAGCCTCGATATTATGGGCCAAGGCATCCATTCCCGTCGCTGCGGTAAGCTTTGCTGGCAACCCAACCGTAAGTTCCGGATCAAGAATAGAAACCTTGGGCATAATCGAAGGATGGAAAATGATCTTCTTTTCATGGGTGATAGGATGCGTGACCACGCCAGCCCGCCCCACTTCCGAACCCGTGCCCGCCGTGGTGGGAACAGCAATGATCGGCGCAATACGCGTGGCATCGGCCCTTGTCCACCAATCATCCACATCTTCCAAATCAAAAACTGAAATCGATTGACCATGCATCAAAGCAATCATTTTCCCGATGTCGAGGGCTGAGCCACCGCCAAAAGCGATGACACCATCATGCATCCCAGCTTTAAAGGCTTTGACACCTGCGGTGATATTGGCCTCAACCGGATTGGGCCGCACATCCGAAAACATTTGCACCGCCAAACCAGCTGCTTTGAGATCAGCCATAATCGCCTGCACCATGGGCATCGCCGCAAGGCCGGGATCTGTCACAAACAAAGGCCGCTTGATCTTATTGGCCATGCAAAGCTCTGCCAGCTCCTTGATGCGTCCTGCACCAAATTTGATCGCGGTGGGAAAATTGAAATTTCGATTGGGTATTGTCATGGGTTTCTCTTTCTAACAAGCAAGTGTCTTCAAGTGCCCTTCTTCGCCATAGGCGAGAATGGCACGATCTCGAGTGACCAAGGTGCAGTCAAGCTGGCGGGCTGTTTCAACTAAAATCCGATCCATTGGGTCTTTGTAAATCTGGCCCGGCAAAAAAGAGGATTTGACGAGGACATCAAGACCAATTTCACAAAGGTTGCTGCCGGTGTGGGCCATAAATGCCTTGAAATAGGCCAGCGCATCAATGCGCAAGGCCAGTTTTCCATGTGCTGCAAGGCGTCCGATTTCCCAAGCGGAAATGGGAGAGACAAACAGGTTGCCATCGGTCGCAGCTAAATTTACGGCATCCTTGGCCTCTGCCGAAATAGTCGCGTCTTCCGCGACGAAAAGGATCGCGCAAGTATCGAGGAGCAATCGCGTCGCACTCATCGGACGTGACTTCCTTTTGAGAGCAATTCATCCTGCCAGTCGTCCATATCAAAAGCAGGCTGTGTCGCTTCAAAACCAGGAGCGAAAGTGGCCATTCCTTTCAAGCAACCGAAAATCGACGCCCGAAATGCTTTGGGTTGCCCCACAGCAGAAACTGTTCCTTTACGCGCGAATACAATCCGTTCATTTTCAATGTCAACTTCACTCGATTCAAATCCAGCATCCAGCCATTGCTTGGTCATCACATTGTTTGAAGGGTTATTACTCCACCAAGCGCGATGCATTTTGGATGGGGGCAATTTTAATTTGAGAACGCGCTCAATGTCAGAAAAACTCATCGGCACCCGCTCAAATTTCTGTGCACGAAGAAAGTTATGCAGAGGATCATATTTACTCATACAAAGTACTCCTGAATTCAGAGTAAAATCTACAATAAATGTGTGTGTTTGTAAAGTGTTTGTGTGTGTTTTAATTAAACTCAATATCTTTCAAAGCCGCGCTTCAGCTCAAGGTCTGTGATCCGACGGTCAAATTCAAATTGTTCCCACTTGGCCGTGTGCACATAGTGGTCAACGACAGCATCGCCCATCACACCACGGAGAAATTTGGATTCATCCAGCAACAATGTGGCTTCGCGCAAGGTTTTGGGAATCTCACGCAGCTTGCGCGATGTGTCATAGACATCCCCGGAAGCGACCGGTTCCAACGCCATCTTCTTCTCAATGCCATCGAGCCCAGATGCAATCAATGCCGCAAAGGCCAAATGCGGGTTGAGATCAGCCCCGCCGACACGACATTCCACCCGAATGGCTTTTGAGTCTGCCCCGCAAATGCGGAAACCCGCTGTCCGGTTATCAAAGCTCCACACCGCACGCGTGGGCGCAAATGTGCCCGCCATGAAGCGCTTGTAGGAATTGATATAGGGAGCCAGAAAATAGGTAATCTCACCTGCATGGGCAAGCTGCCCCGCCAGATAATGCTGCATCATGGGCGACATCCCGTGCTCACCACCCTTGTCGAAGAAATGTGGCACTTTCCCATCAGCCGACCACAGCGATTGATGGATATGGGAGGAGTTGCCCGCCATGCCATAATCCCATTTCGCCATGAAGCTCACAGATTTGCCAACACCATAGGCAATCTCCTTGGCGCTGTTTTTGATGATGGCGTGATTATCCGCCATCACCAAAGCTTCATCATATTTAACGTTGATCTCTTCCTGCCCCGGGCCCCATTCGCCCTTGGAATTTTCAACCGTGATACCAGCGCCCGCCAAACCGTTGCGCAACGCGCGCATGTAAACTTCTTCCTTGGCGGTCTGCAAAATATTGTAGTCTTCAATATAGTAACCGGACGTTTTCAGATTGCGGTAGCCCTTGGTGTGCGCGGCCTCATAGGAATCATCAAACAGAAAAAACTCCAGCTCCGAGGCCATATAGGCCTTGAGTTTCATCGCTTCGAGGCGCTTCAACTGTTTTTTCAAAATGGCGCGTGGCGAATGTGGCGTATCTTCGTGTGTGTGATGATCCAAGACATCGCAAATCACCAAAGCCGTGCCTTGAAGCCATGGCGTGCGGCGCAGCGTGCTCATATCCGGCTTCAAAACGAAATCGCCATAACCCTTCTGCCAAGACGTTGCCTGATAACCGGGCACAGGTTCCATCTCGATATCAACACCGAGCAGATAATTGCAGGCATGGGTTTCTTCATAACCACCATCAACGAAATATTGGGCATGAAAACGCTTGCCGAGGAGTCGACCCTGCATATCAACCAATGCCGCCACCACAGTGTCAATGGTTCCCGCTTTGACTTCGGCTTTCAGTTGTTCAAGCGTCAGCATTCCGTGGCTCATTTTATCTCTCCCAGCTTGTTGGCCGCTTGCAGAAGCGGCAAAGACAACCGCTGCGCCCATTGTTGTTGATTACGCTCAGTTTCAATGAGGTCGTTACAAATTTCAATCATCAAGTGATGCAAACCGCGCGGGGCCGCATGTAAATTCAGCAAATGCAAAACGCCGTCCTTGGGGCCGTAAGGCTCATTGAGCTGCGCATTGATGCCGGGGAAAGACTTGACCAGAAAATTGGCCAGCCACGCGTCACGGTCAAACAGCAAGCCTAAATCCACCGCCCGACGCCTAGCCTTATAGACCCGCGTGAAGGAATGAATGGAAACAACTGCCGTGGATTTGGCGGCAGCGGCCCGCTCATCAAGCAGGTTTTCCAGCGCGTGGTTGAAAGGGCGATAAATTTGCTGCACCCGCCGGAGCCGAGCGTCGGCAGCAAGACCTCGGTTGCCAGGAATCTCGTATATCTCGCTCACGTCCGGCATCGCGCTGGCAGATTCCGGCGGCCGATTGCAATCATAAACCAGCCGTGAAATCTTCTGAATCAGAAGCGGCGCATCCAGCAAGCGCGACAACCATCGCGCCGTCCCTTCCGCCCCAATGTCAAAGGCGATATGGCGCGAAAGATCCGCTTCATCCAGCCCTAAGCGCTCAAAAGACGGCGGAATGAAATTGGAAGCGTGTTCGCACACCAAAACAAAGGGCGAAGCGCCGCCCTTGTTGGTCCACTCAAAAACCTGGTTCTCTGCCAAAATCATCTTAGCCCATCAATCCCAATCGCAATGTCTCGGCCAAGCCCTTCTGGCCTGACGATTCCGCGCCACCAAGTGTCGCAAACCTGAAGCCTCTGCGATAAGGCATAAGCGACAAGCGATCAGGCATTCAAGGCACCATGGCAAATCAATCCACAAACCAATACGACTTTATCATCATCGGCTCGGGCTCCGCTGGTTCTGTCATGGCCAAACGCCTGTCCGAAGACAGGCGCAACAAGGTGCTGGTGCTGGAATACGGCGGCACAGATCGCGGGCCATTGATCCAGATGCCTTCGGCCCTGTCATACCCGATGAACATGGGCCTCTATAATTGGGGCTTTGAGACCGAGCCGGAGCCCTATCTGAACAACCGCCGCCTCGTCACCCCGCGCGGCAAGGTGATGGGTGGCTCGTCGTCGATCAATGGCATGGTCTATGTGCGCGGCCATGCGCGCGATTTTGACACCTGGGCGCAAATGGGGGCCACAGGCTGGTCCTTCGCTGATGTGCTGCCTTACTTCAAACAGCAAGAACACGTGGAAGGTGGCGAACCCGATTGGCGAGGCCACCATGGCCCACTTTATGTGAAAAAAGGCCTGCGTCAGAATCCCCTCTATCAAGCCTTCATCGAGGCAGGCCGACAAGCGGGCTATCCCATTTCGAAAGATTATAACGGCCACCAGCAGGAAGGCTTCGCCGCCATGGAAATGACGGTGCACAATGGATTGCGCTGGTCCGCAGCCAATGCCTATCTCTGGCCCACCATCGCCAAGGGCAGCATCGACATGGAAACCGGTGCACTGGCCAGGCGCATTCTGCTCGATGGCAAAAAGGCCATCGGCGTGGAATATGAGCAAGGCGGCGAAATCAAAACCGCCTATGCCAATCGCGATGTGATCATTGCCGCCTCAACGATTAATTCGCCAGCTTTGCTGCAACGCTCCGGCATCGGCGCGCCAGAAGTCTTGAAAACGGCTGGCGTTGCTGTGGTTCACGCCCTGCCCGGTGTGGGTGAAAATCTCCATGATCACCTGGAAGTCTATTTCCAGTTGCGCTGTCTGCAACCAATCACACTGAACGCTCAGCTGGGCCTTTTCTCCAAAGCCAGGATCGGGCTGGAGTGGCTCTTGTTCGGAACAGGCCTTGGCGCCACCAATCATTTTGAATCTTGCGGCTTCATCCGCTCACATGCCGGGATTGATTATCCCAATATCCAATATCACTTCCTGCCCGGGGCGATGCGCTATGATGGCACTGCCGCTTTTGAAGGCCACGGCTTCCAAGTTCATGTTGGGCCGATGCGCACGAAATCGCGCGGCCATGTACGGATCAAGAGTGCGGACGCCGAACAAAGCCCCGAAATCCTGTTCAACTACATGTCACATGCCGATGACTGGGATGAATTCCGCGCCTGCATACGTTTGACACGTGAGCTGTTCACGCAAGAAGCGATGAAGCCTTATGCTGGCGAGGAAATTCAACCCGGTGCAGCCGTAACATCAGATGCCGACATTGACGCTTTCATCCGCGCGCACAGCGAAAGCGCTTATCATCCTTGCGGCACATGCAAGATGGGATCACCCAAAGACCAACTGGCGGTCGTGGACCCTGAATGCCGTGTCATCGGCATCGATAACTTGCGCGTAGTGGATAGCTCAATCATGCCGCAAGTCACCAATGGCAACCTCAACGCACCAACAATCATGATCGGCGAAAAGGCTTCTGACCACATCCTCGGCAAGCCGATGTTGGCGCCCTCAAATCTTGAGCCTTGGATCAATCCCAATTGGAAGACGCGCCAGCGGTAAAACATCCTCGCCCGCTTCTTCAGCGGGGGGGGGGGGGACGTCACACGGGCTTGCGAATCTTATAAATCCCAACGTCAATCAGCCCCTCGGCAAATCCCGCTTCGCAGTAGCACAGATACAAAGTCCACAGCCGTTTGAAGCGATCATCAAAACCCAAGGGCTGAATTTTCGGCCAAGCCGCTTCAAAACGAACCCGCCATTGCCGCAAAGTTTCAGCATAACTCAGGCCGAAGCACTCAAACTTCTCCAGCAGCAATCCGGCCTTCTGCGCTTGTTCATTGATAATTTCCTTGGTCAGCAACATGCCACCCGGAAACACATAGCGCTGAATGAAGTCAACACCCGAACGATAGCCGGCAAAATTATCTTCCCGTATCGTAATGCCTTGAATGGCCGCAGCACCACCGGGCTTCAAACGATTAAACAGTGTTTTGAAATAAATCGGCCAATGCGGCTCGCCCACCGCCTCAATCATTTCAATGGAAGCAATGGCATCAAACATGCCCTTGGTGTCACGGTAATCTTCGATCACCAATTCCACGTCTTTCGAAAGCCCCTCGCCCGCCACACGCTTTTGCGCAAATGCCAGCTGCTCCTTGGAAAGCGTAATACCGCGCAAGCTCGCCCCGGCCTTGCCCACCATTTCAGCAAAGCCGCCCCAGCCGCAGCCGATTTCCAAAACTTTGGAGCCGGGTTTGACTTCCGCCGCCTCCATCACATGCTTATATTTCAACTGCTGCGCCGCTTCGAGGCTATTGGCTTTACTGTCAAAAATGGCGGAGGAATAGCTCATCGTATCATCCAGCCAGAGTCGGTAAAAATCATTGCCCAGATCATAATGAGCTGAAATGTTTTCTTTCGCACCTTTGAGATCATTATCGCGCAGCTTGTGCCAGAGCTTATCAATGAAACTGGCCATGAAAAACCGCGACGCGCCGTCGAGGCCGCCCCGGTTCTGCAAATAGAACCGGAAAAACGCGGTTGGGTTAGTGCTTTCGACATCCCCCGCCATATAGCGTTCAAAAAAGCCCAGCTGAGCCCGGCGAAAACCAGCCCACAAAACCTTGAAATTGCGTATCTTCAGGTCTGCGGTCTCGCCGGGTATGGTGCCGCCCAAAGTCACAAGACGGCCTGAAGGCAGCGTTAAATCCAGCTGACCCTTAAAACTCTCCGGCAACAGCCTCTTGGCCGCCGCCACAACCAAACGTTCAAAAACCGATTGCGCCATATCCACACCTTAACACGCAATGGCGGGTTAGTAACATGCCAACTCTGTGACGAATTTCAAAAACTTGCAAGACCCTCAAATCACGGAAATAAAATTTGACCATCCGGCAAACCCGTGCAAGCATGTACCTCAAGAATTCGGCGA
>JAYWAB010000036.1:0-3186 GCA_043782835.1 Aestuariivirga sp. | reverse complement strand
GGCGATCACTCCATCAGTGTCTTTCAACACATCCTGTTCGCGCAGCAAATCATTGTTGCCTTGGCTGCGGCGCTGTTTCAATTCCGTCAGGCGGGCCTCGACGCGCTTTTCTTCGTCATCAAGGCTCACGCGTTCCAGCGTGATGCGCTGAAGCATCGCGGCTTTGATGGTTTCCTGTTCGCGCAGATGAGGCAGGGCTTCGCCCATAACGTCGCGGTGGCGCAGGCTTTCGGACGCGCCCAAAGTATGCGCCGCCAAGTTACGCGTTGCGAGGTCCAAAGCCTCTGTGTCTGCCATCATCGCGGCGGCGGCTTGGCGCCACGTGACATAGAGGCCCGAGGCTTCCAGTTTGCGGATGTCGCCTGAGATTTGCTTATATTTTATGGCCTGCCGCGCCTGACGTTTCAGGCTGGCCAGTTGGGTTTCCATCTGGGCCGTCACATCATCAAGCCGCGCCACATTGGCTTCAGCGGCTTTGAGTTTCAACTCTGCCTCGTGGCGGCGCGTGTGCAGGCCGGTAATGCCAGCGGCTTCTTCGAGAATGAGGCGACGGGCTTGTGGCTTGGCGTTGATGATTTCAGAAATCTGGCCTTGGCGCACAAGTGCAGGAGAGCGCGAGCCTGTTGAGGCATCGGCAAACAAAAGTTGCACATCACGGGCACGGACTTCAGAATTATTGACACGGTAGGTCGAGCCTTGGTCGCGCACAATCTGGCGCGAGATTTCGAGCATCTCCGTGTCATTGTAGGCGGCAGGCGCGGTGCGATCATCATTGTGCATCGTCACCAATACTTCGGCCATGTTGCGGGCCGGGCGTTGGGTGGTGCCAGAGAAGATCACATCTTCCATGCCGGAGGCGCGCATGGATTTATATGAGTTTTCACCCATCACCCAGCGCAGTGCTTCGAGCAGATTGGATTTGCCACAACCATTGGGGCCCACCACGCCGGTGAGGCCTTTTTCAATCACAAGTTCCGTGGGCTCGACGAAAGATTTGAAACCTGTCAGCCGCAGTTTTGCAAATTTCATCGGTTCCGTTCAGCCCTTCGTTGATCTTATAGCAGTGGATCGATGACAGCCTTCATGGCGTCATACGTGGTTTCGCCTTGGAAGACTTTGCCATTGACGAAAATATAGGGAATGCCTGAAACGCCATATTTCTTCGAGCCTTTCTCGCGCACATCGAGAATCGCTTTGGCGACTTTTTCGTTTTTCAGGCAGGCATCAAAATCAGCGCCCGGCATACCGGCCTGTTGGGCAATGTTCTTCAACTGATTGAATGCATCGGGCACCCAGGTGGCCTGCGTCGTGAAAAACACATCCAGCAGCGGGAAATATTTTTCCTTGGGCACGCAGCGGGCCACCATAAAGGCGGCGAGGCCTTGGTCATTATGCGGGAATTCGCGGAAGATGAAACGGACTTTATTGGTGTCTATATAGTCTGTCCGCAATTTGAGAAAAGTGTCCTTGTAGAACGCCGCACAATGCGGGCAGGAGGCCGAGCCATATTCCACAACGGTTACTTTGGCTGTTTCTGGGCCTAAGGACATGTCGCCTTCGTCGGGCGGGGTGAGAAGGTCTGTGAGATCGACCTTGACGGGATCTTCAGCAAGGGCGGGGCCAGCACTGGCAAAGCCCAAGGCAGCGGCACCCAGCATCAATTGGCGGCGGGAGGTGTGAATCATTTCAATTTCCTACTCGAAGTTGGTGGTTGATCAAAACCCCTAATTTCTCCTGTGGAGAACGGGGAAGCGTTAGGGCCTTTGGGGCTGATCTCAGCGCCCAGCCGGGCAAGGGCAGATTTCAAGTCATTGTCCGCAATGCCCGTCATTTGCTGGCCCCAGGCGTCCAAGGTTTCGGGGCGTGGTGGGCGTTTGGCGATTGGCGAGGCTGGCGGTAAATCGGCGGAGGCCAGAACTTTGACAGAGCTGATTGCGCCATAGCCCAAAAACTGGTTCACTTTTTCGATGATGCGCGAGATTTCATAATGCACATCCAAGGCGCGACCAGCTTGGGCACGAATAACCAGCGTGCCGCCAAGCTTTTGCGACTGGCTTTGTGCGGTTTGCGGCCATCTGATTTTTTCAGGGCTGGTGGTGGCAGCCAATTCCGGCCCGACGATCAGCGCCCATTGCGCGGCCAGTTGTTCGCTGGCAAAGCCATGGCGTTGGAAGCCAGCCTTGGCCAGCACCGAAAAGTGTTTGTTGAGGGATTCCATCGGAATTGGATAATTGACGACAAACCATGGCGGAACAAGGGCAAATTGCAGATCTAAGCGCAGCATTGCTGGGTTGGTATGATGTGACCAAGCGTGCGATGCCTTGGCGCGTGGCAAAGCCCGATCCTTATAAGGTTTGGCTTTCGGAAATTATGTTGCAACAGACGACAGTTGCCGCGGTGAAGGATTATTATCTGAAGTTCGTGTCACTTTGGCCGAGGGTAGAAGATTTGGCGGCCGCCTCTTTGGATGATGTGCTGAAGGCATGGGCCGGGCTTGGCTATTATGCCAGGGCTCGCAATCTTCATGCTTGTGCTGTGGTGCTAGCTGGGGAATTGGGCGGAAAATTTCCGCAGACCGTTGTGGCGCTGGAAAAATTGCCTGGCATCGGGCCTTATACGGCAGGGGCCATTGCCGCCATCGCCTTTGATGTGCCAGCCGCTGCGGTAGACGGGAATGTGGAGCGGGTGATCAGCCGATTTTATGGCATTGAAGTTCCGTTACCTGAATCCAAAAGTGAAATTCGTCACCGGGCGCAAGGCTTGGTGCCGCAAATACGCGCTGGGGATTTTGCCCAGGCGATGATGGATCTGGGGGCCACGATCTGCACGCCCAAATCACCGGATTGTTTGCGCTGCCCGTGGAGCGATAATTGCGCCGCAAGGCTGATGTCGATGCAGAACATGCTGCCGCGTCGCGCCCCGCGCCGCAAAGTGCCCACGCGTCATGGCCATGTCTATTGGATTGAAAATGCGGCAGGCGAAGTGTTGGTGCGCAAGCGACCGATCCGTGGGTTGCTAGCCGGCATGACTGAATTTCCCTCGAGCGCTTGGCAGGAAGCCCAGGTTGAATTCGCAGCGCCGTTTAAAGCGAAGTGGGAAAAGCTGCCCGTATTGGTGGAACATGTGTTCACGCACTTCCGGTTGGAACTTGTGGTGTGGAAGGCGCTCGTCAAGAAGCCCGTCTTG
>JAYWAB010000035.1:0-11445 GCA_043782835.1 Aestuariivirga sp. | reverse complement strand
ATTTACCCAAGCCGGGCTGGAATGGTTTGCGGCTTCCGATGCGGTTGCTGCAGAAGCGCGGATTTTGAAACTGGCAATTTCGGCCCTCGAAGCAGCTGGCGCTTCAGGCTTAAAAGTGACGATTGGTGATGTGGGGCTGTTTGCCAGTCTGCTGGCTGATACCAAAATGCCTGAACGGTGGCGCAGGCGTTTGCAGCACCAGTTCTGGCGGCCGGACGCATTCAAGAACCTGCTCAAAACTTTTGCGGCGACGCAGGCCAAGAACCGCTCCAGCATTTCGAATTTGATTGATACGGTCAAAACCGATGCCGTTGTCGCTGCCAACGCGTGGATCGAAAAAAACAAGATGGTTGTGCAAGGCACGCGCTCGCTTGAGGAGATCGCTGAGCGGCTTTCGGAAAAACATCTGGATCGATCAGAAGCGCCTTTGTTGGCTGCAAGCGTTCAAAATATCGAAGCCTATTTGGCGCTTGAAGGCAGCGCCGTTGATGTGAAATTGCCTTTGAATGCGGTGCAGGCCGGGAAAACCTATGCGCAGTCCATGGCCGCTTATGAAAAGCGTTTGGATGCGATGGAAGAGCAGGGCCTCAACCCCAAGCGCTTTCATTTCTCCGCCAATTTTGGCCGCGAGATTGAATATTACACGGGTTTTGTGTTTCAGATCGAGGCGGTCATCGGCAATGAGGTGGTGAGCCTTGCTGGTGGCGGGCGCTATGATGAGTTGCTTTCTGATTTAGGTGCGCCCACTAAAATTTCTGCGATTGGTTGCGCCATTCATACAGAGCGTTTGGCCATGGTGCTTTCATGAAAGTGCTGACGCTGGCCATTCCCTCCAAGGGCCGCCTGATGGAACAGGCGCAAAGCTTGATCGAGAAAGCGGGATTTAAGCTGGAGCGCATTGGTTCTGATCGCGGCTATCGCGGGCGGCTCATTGGGATCGAGAATATTGAGATCGCGTTTCTCTCCGCGGCGGATATTGCCACTGCGCTGAAGACGGGCGAGGTTGATCTTGGCATTACGGGCGAAGATTTACTGCGCGAGACGATTGCGCCAGATAATCCGGTGTCCGATGTGGCGCTGCGGCTGAACTTTGGCCCCGCCAATGTGGTGGTGGCGGTGCCGGATTGCTGGCTGGACGTGGCGCAGATGGCTGATCTTGATGAGGTGGCCCAGCAGTTTTATGTGAAGCACGGGCGGCGATTGCGCGTGGCCACGAAATATATCAATCTCACACGGCGCTATTTTGCAGCCAAGGGCGTTACAGGTTACCGGATCGTCGAAAGCCTGGGGGCAACCGAGGGCGCGCCTGCTGCGGGCAGTGCGGAGCTGATCGTTGACATTACCACCAGCGGGGCGACCTTGGCCGCCAATCACTTGAAGATTTTGGATGATGGGTTGATCTTGGCGTCTTGCGCTGTGCTGGCGGTGCGGGCCGCGGCGGCAACGGATGTGCGGGTCGTGGACCTTCAAAGCGCTTTGGCTCGCAACCTACCCTAAACATAGGCAAATTTCGCGTGGACCTATTCCATAAGCGATGGGCAGGTGGTTCGTTATTGATTGATGTTAATATAATTTTCTGCAATGTTAGGTGGATTAGGGTTATTGCGCTTTGGGCTCCGGCTTAACATTCAAATCCGTGCCTGCCTGGCAGAGGTATCGCCCCCGGTCCTGGTCGGTGTAAGGCTTGGTTTTGTTGTCGCGGAGCTCAGACTGGGGGCCTGCGGGGAACCGCAGGCCTCTTTGCATCTGGTCTGGTGACTTGAACCAAAGCTGCCGTTATCATTGTGGCACTTGCGCCGGAGCCAGCCATGCCACACCTTCAAACTGGGTTTCACCCTAAACTGGTTTCGACCTGGCGTGATGGCTATGGCGCTACGCAGTTGCGGGCCGATGTTATGGCCGCACTTACGGTTGCCATTGTGGCCCTGCCGCTTTCCATGGCGATTGCCATTGCTTCGCATGTAGCACCAGAGCGCGGGCTTTATACTGCTATCATTGGTGGCTTCATCATTTCAGCGCTGGGTGGCAGCCGGTTTCAAATAGGCGGGCCTGCCGGTGCGTTTATTGTGCTGGTCGCTTCGATCACTGATGTGCATGGGCTGGATGGGTTATTTCTGGCCACGATGATGGCGGGGGTTATCCTGTTTCTCGTTGGGGCATCGGGGCTGGGGCGATTTATCCGTTATGTGCCACATGCTGTGACCATTGGGTTTACCGCTGGCATCGCTGTCATCATCTTTGCCAGCCAGATCAAGGATCTGTTTGGGCTGCAATTGAGTGGGACAGAACCGGGGCCATTGGTGTCCAAGCTCTCGGCGCTGGGGGCCGCGTTTGGAACTCTTAACTTCTATGCGCTCGGGATTGCAGCTGCCAGCATCGCTTTGATCAGCGTGTTGCGCCGCTATAAACCGCGATGGCCCGGGTTGCTGCTTGCAGTGTGCTTTGCGGCAATGGCTGGATTGTTCATTCCCGGTGCGGTGGAAACCATTGCCAGCCGCTTTGGCGGCATTCCTTCCAGCCTGCCTGTGCCACACTTTCCTGCCATAAGCATAGGCCGACTGATCACGCTGTTCCCGGCAGCACTTTCTTTGGCGCTGCTGGGCGGGATTGAATCTTTGTTATCAGCGATGGTGGCGGACAGTATGAGCGGGCGCAAGCACCGCGCCAGCACGGAATTGATGGCGCAAGGCGTGGCCAATGTGGCTTCAGCTTTGTTTGGCGGCATTGTTGCCACAGGCACTATTGCACGCACCGCGACCAATGTGAAAGCCGGGGCCAAAAGTCCGATCTCAGGCATGCTGCATTCAGTGTTCCTGTTGGTGTTCATGCTGGTTGCTGCCCCATTGGCGGGATACATTCCCTTGGCCGCGCTGGCGGGTATCTTGGCTTTGGTCTGTTGGAACATGGCCGATAAGGCCGAGATTTGGCGCATGGTCAAGGCCGCGAAGGGCGAAAGCCTTGTGCTGGCCGCCACATTTCTGCTCACCATATTTGTTGATCTCACCACGGGTATTCTCGCTGGTGTCGTTCTGGCATTGGCGCTTTCGCCGCGCGAATTTCTGCGTGGCCCCCGGCATCATCACCAGCCTTGACGCAATGCATGATGCGCGGGCTTGATGTCCTTTGATCAGGCCAATGATTCGGGAGAACCACATGAAATTATCTGCTGCTGTTTTAGGGCTGGCTCTGGGCTTTGTTGCCTCTTCGGCGATTGCCGCCACATGCGGAAATTCGGCGCAGGGCTTTGATGGTTTTCTGGCGCAGGTCAAGAAAGATGCCGTGGCGCAGGGCGTTTCTGGCCAAGCTTTGGCGGCACTTGATGGCGTGCAATATGATGCAGGCATTATCAAACGTGATCGCGCGCAGAATGTGTTTGCGCTCAGTTTTTTGCAATTCTCGGGGCGATTGGCGA
Organism: Aestuariivirga sp.; assembly: GCA_043782835.1. GTDB lineage: Bacteria > Pseudomonadota > Alphaproteobacteria > Rhizobiales > Aestuariivirgaceae > Aestuariivirga. Next base: position 8,033 of record JAYWAB010000035.1, on the reverse strand, counting down.
CGGCGGCACGCATTGTCAAAGGCCGGGCATTGATTGCGCAGAACAAGGCTACGTTTGATGCCGTGCAACAGCAATATGGTGTGCCTGCCGCCGTGATCACTGCCTTTTGGGCTTTGGAAACGGATTTCGGCGCAGACATTGGCAACTCCCCCACAGTTCAGTCCTTGGTGACTTTGGCGTGGGATTGCAGACGGCCGGAGAAATTCCGCCCGCAGATTATTCCTGCTCTGCAACTCATTCAGAAAGGCTGGCTCAGCCCTGAAGAAATGCGCGGCGCTTGGGCGGGCGAAATCGGCCAAACGCAATTCATGGCCTATGATTATGCGACAAGCGGCGTGGATTTTGATGGCGATGGTAAAGTGAATTTGCGCGACTCTATTCCAGATGTGATTGCGTCGACGGCCAATCTTTTGAAGAAGAGCGGCTGGGTTGCGGGCAAGCCATGGATTCAAGAAGTGAAGCTGACGGGAGATTTGCCTTATGATCAGGCTGATCTTGCCATTCAACACACGCGGGCAGAATGGTCAAAGTGGGGCGTGGTTTCGGCCAGTGGGCAGCCGATCAAGGCCGATTCCTTGACTGCGGCGCTGCTCTTGCCAATGGGCAAAGATGGTCCGGCGTTTCTGGCCTATGCAAATTTCACCAAGGCCTATTTGAAATGGAATGAGAGCCTGGTTTATTCGACGACAGCGGCCTATCTCGCGACGCGCATTGCAGGCGCACCTGCGGTTTCACCCGGGCGGGCGGCGGTTCATGTGCCGGGTTACCCGCAGGTCGTGGCCTTGCAGCAGTTTTTCATTTCGAAAGGTTATGATGTGGGTAAGCCCGACGGCAAAATTGGCGCAGGCACACGCGCGGCTGTCAAAGCCGAGCAGATAAAGATCGGCTGGCCTGCGGACAGCTATCCCACGCCTGAATTTATTGCAAAGCTAACGGGGCAGTAAGCTGCCTCACTCCGCCGGTTGATGTATCCCTGAGGGCACCGCTGGCTGCGGGGCGGTTCTGCTGCGGGTGAGCCAGTTCGACAGATTTTCCATATAGATATAGAGCACAGGGGTGATGAAGAGCGTCAAAGCTTGCGACACCACAAGTCCACCCACCACAGCGATGCCCAGCGGCTGGCGCAGTTCGGAACTTGCACCCGCTGCTAACGCGATGGGCAGTGCGCCCATCAATGCGGCAAGGGTTGTCATCATGATGGGCCTGAAACGCATCAGACAGGCCTTGTGAATGGCATCTTTTGCGCTCATCCCATCTCGTCGGAGTTTGATGGCAACGTCAATCATCATGATGGCGTTTTTCTTCACAATGCCGATCAGCATCAAAAGGCCAATCACCGCAATGATCGAAAGATCAAAACCGCCAAGCCAAAGCGCACCCAAGGCACCCGCCGCAGCGGCGGGAAGGCCCGAGAGAATGGTGAGCGGGTGGATGAAGCTTTCATAGAGCATGCCTAGGATGATGTAGATCGTAAGGATGGCACCCATGATGAGAAGGCCTTGGCCCGCCGTTGAGTCCTGGAAGGTTTTCGCCGTGCCGTAATAGGCGGTCGACACGGCATTGGGCCAATTGTTGTCAGCTTTGATCTTGGTGATCTCATCGGTCGCGGAACCCAGCGCCACGCCCTGGGGCAAGTTGAAGGAAACGGTGACCGCAGGAAGTTGGCCAAGCTGGTTCAATGTCAAAGCACCTGATGTGCGTTCGATATGCGAAAAAGTTCCAAGCGGCACAAGCGTTCCAGTTGATGTGGCCACTTGGATTTTCTGCAAATTTTCGGGGTTCCATTCAGTTTTGGTGTCGAGCTCGATAATCACTTGATAGGTGTTGCCATTGGAATAAATGGTTGAAACTTGTTGGCCACCGAGACCTGCATAAAGCGTTGTGCGCAAAGTGTCTGAACCTACGCCAAGTGCTTGCATTTTTTCGCGGTCAATGATGAGGCGGGCTTGCTGGGCCGTGCTTTGCGAGTCTGAGGTGACATCGGTAAAGAAGGCACGATCTTTTGCGAGGGCCGTGGTCAATTTGTCGGCCCACTGGTTCATCGCGCTGACGTCAAGGGCTTGCACCACAATCTGGTTGGCACTTGCACCCGGGCGGGCACCGATTGAAAGATTTTGCACCGGGGTCGCTGTGGCCGTAATGCCGGGAACGCTGTTCAGCATTTTGCGCAAATCTGTCATCACTTGCGGCAAGGCGGCGCGCTGGTCTTTGGGCTTTAACTCAACAAACATGCGGCCAGAATTCATAGCACCTGAGCTTGAACCAACTGTGGATGCCACATGGGCAATGCCGGGGTATTGGCTGACCTTGGCAGCGAGTTGATCCTGAAGCCCCTTCATGGTGAGGTATGAAATATCCTGCCTGCCCTGCGTTGAAATCTGCATCTGGCCAATGTCTTCGGTTGGGAAAAACCCTTTGGGCAGGGTGTTGAACATGAACACGGTGGCATAGACCGTGCCGAGGAACACCAGAAACACCAGCGGGTGGAACTTCAGACAGAGGTTCAACATCCATTCATAGCCGCGCGTCAAACCATTGAGCAGCATTTCAAAGAAGCGACCGACAAAGCCCGGCGTGTGATCTTCGCTCAAAATGCGCGATGCCATCATCGGGGTGAGGGTGAGGGAGACGAACATTGAAACAAGGATAGCGACAGTCACGACGACCGCGAATTCATTGAAGATGCGGCCAATCACACCGCCCATCAGCAGCACGGGAATGAACACCGCCACCAGAGAAACAGAAATCGACAGAATGGTGAAGCCCACTTCGGCGGCACCATCAATGGCCGCCTGAAATGGCCCTTTGTGTTCTTCTTCCATGTGGCGGACGATATTTTCCAACATCACAATGGCGTCGTCAACCACGAGACCCACCGCGAGCGTGATGCCCATGAGCGACACGTTGTCGATGGAGAAGTTCAAAAGATACATGATGCCCAAGGTGCCGATCAGCGAAATGGGCACAGCAATGGCGGGAATAATCGTGGCACGAGCCGAACGGATGAAGACATAGACAATGCCGATGACCAGCAAGATGGTAATGCCCAACGTAAACTGCGCATCGTTCACGGATGATTTTACGGAGGCCGCACGGTCACTCATCACGCTGATGGAGGCGGTCGCTGGCAGTTGTTGCTGGATCTGTGGCAGCAGGGCTTTGACCTTGTCAACAACATCTACAGTATTGGCATCAGGCTGGCGCTGCACGGCGAGAATAATAGCGCGGCTGCCGTCATAGCTGGCCGAAGATTGGACATTGGCAACCGAATTAATCACGCGGGCCACATCGCGCAGGCGCACAGTGCTGCCGTTACGGGTGGCAATCACCTGATTGGCAAACTGGCTGGCGTTTGAAAGTTGCGTATCTGCCAAGAGCGTTAGTTGTTGCGGCCCGCCCACCAGTGTGCCCAGTGGCGTTTGCTGGTTTGCCGATGAGATTGCCTGCTGCAATTGGGTGACGGTGATGTTTTTTGCGGCCAGTGCGTCAGGGTCCATCTCAATGCGAACGGCAAATTGTTGGCTGCCATAGACTGAAACTTGTGCGACGCCATCCACTGTTGAAAGCGTGGGCGAAAGAATATTTTCGGCAATGTCATCAAGGTCGGTCATGGACGCAATGTCGCTCTTGATGGCGAGCAGGAGAACGGGCGCGTCTGCCGGGTTCACTTTGCGGTAGCTTGGCGGCTGTGTCATGTTCTGCGGTAGGTCTCTCAGAACGCGTGCAATGGCGGCCTGAACGTCTGCCGCCGCCGCGTCGATTGGACGGCTCAAAACAAACTGAATGGTGATGTTGGTCGAACCCAGAGAGTTCGAGGTGGAAATCGTATCAATGCCTGAAATCGTTGCGAATTGTTTGATCAGGGGTGTGGCAACGGATGTCGCCATAATATCAGGTGATGCGCCTGGCAGGCTTGCAGACACGCTGATGGTTGGAAACTCCGCACGGGGCAAAGCCGCGACGGGCAAGATTTTCCAAGCGAAGAGACCCGCCAACAGAATGGCGACGGACATCAGGATCGTGGCGACGGGGCGCTTGATACAAAATTCGGAGATATTCATTGGGCTTGATCTCCAGTTGTCTTGTCTTTCTTGGGTTTCTTCTGGCCTGATGCGTCAGCTGGTGTTGCTGCGTCTGCCGGCGTGGTGATTGCGCTTGCCGTCGTCGTCGTCGCAGCGGGCGCATTGGTTGCGCCCGTCGCGTCGGCTGGCTTGCCTGCCCGAACCTCAGCGCCATTGGCCAGTTTGGCTTGGCCCTCGATGACGACTTGTGCGCCTTCACCGAGACCGTCGGATATTGAAGCCACGTCATTTTCATAACGCGCCACTTTCACTGGCGTTGCTGTCGCCTTGTTCTGGTCGTCCACCACCCAGACGTAGGTGCCAATCTGTCCTTGCTGAACGGCAACGGCGGGCACAGTGAGTGCGCCCATGATGGTTCCATATTCCACTTCCACTTGAACGCGCTGGCCCGGCCAGAGAGCCAGCTTGTCATTGGCCATTGTCGCGGCCAATCCGATGGTGCCGGACGCAACATCCACGCTTGAATCGATGAAGGTCAGTTTGCCTTGGTCGAGAAGATCGTGGCTGCCTGAGGCATAGGCACGCACGGTTACGTCTTCCTTTTTGTCCATCTTTGCGCGGATCGCGCTCAGGGATTGCTCAGGCAAGCGGAAGGTCGCCTTCAACGGTTGCATCTGGGTGATGGTCATCAGACCAGCGGCAGCAACTGAGTTGCTTGATGCGGCGACAAGTGCGCCCGGCACCACGGAAAGTGCGCCGAGCTTGCCGTCAAAAGGAGCTTTGATCTTGGCGAAATCCAGCTGCAGTTTATCGGCATTGATCACGGATTGATCGGCGCTGATGAGTTGTTGGGCAGATTTTTCGGCTGCAACCGCATTATCTACATCTTGCAATGTGCCCGCGTTGCGCGCCGCCAATGTCCGGGCGCGCTGCAACTGGATCTCATTGTTTGCCAAATTGGCTTGATCCTTGGCCAAAGCAGCAACATCTTTGGCCAAGGTGGTTTGCAAGGCGCGGTCATCCAGCTCCAAAAGAACATCGCCGGCCTTCACCAATTGACCATCCTGCACATTCACTTGGTTGACCTGGCTGGCGACGCGGGCGTTGACGGTGACAACTTGCGGCGAGGCCATGGTGCCGTAGCTGCGCTCGATGATTGGGAAATCTGCTTTCTTGGCTTGCGCCAATTTGACAGCAACCGGGGGAATGCTGCGCTTGGCGCTAGCGTTTCCAGCAGTGGCTGGAGCATTGCCGCTGCCTGCGGCCTGCTGGGCGGGGGCTTGCGGGTGCACATAATTCAGCGCCGTTTGGCCGATGTTGTATTTCCACTGGCCAAAGCCCAAGCCAGCGATAATGGCCAGGCCGATCATGGTTTTTGAAGTTGTGCTCATATGGACCCCTAAATGCAGTTTGCTGCATAGCAATATTGAAGACGGCTCATAAGCCCCGAATCCGTCAGTTGTTTGTCATGAATTATAATTAAGGCTTGGGTCTTTTTTGTGCGTGGTGTAGCTGCCTTTACGGTTTCATTTTCCTGCCAAAATATGCTTTTATAGCGGAAACACAACAAGGAGGTTCGGCATGCAAAATCCATTTGTCTGGCACGATTTGATGACGCCCGATGTTGAGGCGGCTAAGACGTTTTACGCTGATGTTGTTGGCTGGAATTATACCAACCAGCCGCCCAGTTATCATGTGGCCAATGTGGGCAAGATTGGTGTGGGCGGGATTATGGAGACGCCGCCCGAGATCAAAGACATGTCACCGTTTTGGGCTGGTTATATTCTGTCGTTCGATGTGGATGCAGCTTGCAATCAGGTCAAGTCACTCGGTGGTGCCGTGCACCGCGAGCCTTGGGATGTGCCGGGCATTTTGCGCATGGCCGTGGTGGCAGACCCCACAGGCGCGGCTTTCAATATCATGCAGCCGATGCTGGCGGACCCCGGAGAGCGCACCACAGAAGGCTCTGCAGGCACATTCGGTTGGAACGAACTTCACACCAGTGATCTCGACATGGCGTGGGATTTTTATGCGGGCATGTTCGGCTGGACCAAAGGCCCTGGCCATGACATGGGGCCTTATGGCATTTATCAACTCTTCCAAATTGACGGCAAAGACATTGGCGGCATGATGAAAAAAGCTGATGCCGAACGCATGTCGGGCTGGTCTTACTACACCATGGTGGATGGCATTGATGCTGCGGTGGTGCGGCTTCTGAAGGGCGGCGGCAAAATTGCCATGGGGCCAATGGAAGTTCCCGGTGGGCAATGGACGGTGAATGCCATTGACCCGCAGGGCGCACATTTCTCATTGCTCAGTGCAACTAAATAGCAAGCCTTCACTCCATGAGAAAACTCAGCTCATTGAGAAAACTCAGCTCATTTCTGATGATGTCACTTGATGGGGTTGTTGAAGCACCGAACATATTTGTGCGGCAAGGTCTTTATGGGGATATCACCGAACTCATCCGTGAGATCATTGCCGAGCAAGATGCGGTGCTTCTGGGTCGAAAACAATATGAAGAGTGGTCAGGCTTTTGGCCCAGTTCAAACATCCAGCCTTTTGCGGATTTCATCAACAGCACACCGAAATTTGTGGTGAGCAGTGTGCTGCGAGACGTTAGATGGAATATGTCGACAATTATAAATCAGGACCTGTCCACCTCAATTGCCGATCTCAAATCGCGTTCGGGCAAGGCAATTGGTGTGCATGGGAGCATCAGTCTCGTTCAGTCGCTCCTGCGTGCGGGCGCGCTGGATGAAATGCGATTTATCCAATTTCCGGTGATTGCGGGAAATGGGCGGCGGCTCCTTGAAAATTCAGCAACGCCGTTGCAATTGAATTTGAAGGCATCACGTCGAACTGAGTCTGGATTGCAATATTTGGTTTATGGAAAACATGTTTGAGTCACTGGTCAGGAGATAGCCATGCCCTATACATTGAACTTTCACCGCGTGTTGAAAGCGCCGCCTTCGCGCGTTTACAAGGCGTTTCTTGATCCGGCTGCTATGTGCAAATGGATTGCGCCGGCAGGCTATACCTGCGCCGTTGATCACATGGACGCAAAAGTGGGCGGCTCGTTTCGCATGAAGTTCACTGAATTTGATTCAGGCGGAAGCAATTCATTCGGCGGCACCTATCTCGAGCTCGTGCCCAATGAAAAGCTGCGCTACAACGACAAATTTGATGATCCTAATTTGGCTGGCGATATTACTGTGACTGTCGTTTTGAAGAAAGTTTCATGCGGAACAGATTTGTCGATCACGCAAGCGGGCGTGCCCGATATTATTCCCGAAGAAATGTGTCATCTTGGTTGGCAGGATTCGTTAAAGCAATTGGCGCAGTTTGTGGAAACGGGCGTGATGTGATGGCTGACGGACAAAAGATAAAGACGTTTCTGTGGTTTGATGGCAATGCCGAAGAGGCTGCAACTTATTATGTGGCGGCGTTCAAGAATTCCAAAATCACTCATGTGAGCCGCAATGGCGGCAAAGCCTTTGTGGTGGAGTTCACTTTGGGCGGCGTTGACTATGTGGCCTTGAACGGCGGGCCGATGTTCAAGCTCACCGAAGCCGTATCGTTGATGGTGGACACGGAAGATCAGGCAGATACAGATCGCCTGTGGGACTATCTGGTGAAGGGCGGCAGCCCTTCACGCTGTGGTTGGTTGAAAGATCAATTCGGCCTCAGTTGGCAGATCGTGCCAAAACGCTTCATGGAATTGATGCGGGATAGCACGTCCGAAGCAAGCGCCCGCGTGATGGCGGCCATGATGCAGATGGGAAAGTTTGAGATTGCGAAACTGGAAGAGGCGGCGAAGGGTTAAGCCATCAACCCCGGCGCTTCATACCCCGTGCGTTCGACGTATTCGGTATAGCCGCCGCCGTATTGGTGAATGCCTTCTGGCGTGAGTTCCAACACACGGTTTGAGAGCGCCGCTAGGAAATGGCGATCATGCGACACGAAAAGCATGGTGCCTTCGTAATCCGCCAGCGCCTTGATCAACATTTC
>JAYWAB010000034.1:0-7362 GCA_043782835.1 Aestuariivirga sp. | reverse complement strand
CCACCACCCGCTCACGATGGCACGCATGCACCGTCTGTTCGGGGTTACCATGATGGAACGCGGCGTGTCGCAGCTTGTGTCAGTCAATCTCGAAGAAGCCGAGCAACTGGCCGAAGCGTCGTAATGAACGTCGTCTTTGATCTTGGCATGGTGTTGATCGATTGGGACCCGCGTCATCTTTATCGCAAGGTCTTCAAGTCCGAGACAGACATGGAATGGTTTTTGACCCATGTCTGCCATGGCGAGTGGAACCTTGAACAAGACAAGGGCCGCAGCTTTGACGAGGCAGTGATCGAAGCCACGGCCCGCCATCCCGACCATGCCACAGAAATCGCCATGTACCGTGACCGCTGGATGGAAATGGTGCCCGGCGCCATCATGGGCACAGTGGACATTCTCGAAGCCCTGCACAAAAAAGGCACCCCGCTTTACGCCATCACCAATTGGAACGGCGACACCTTCCGCGCCACGCGCAGCCGTTTTCCCTTCCTCGAACTGTTCAAAGACATCGTGGTTTCAGGCGATGAGAAAATCTTGAAGCCGGAACCGGAAATCTTCCACCTCCTCGCCCGCCGCAACGACATCAAGCTGGCGGACTCAATCTTTATCGATGACAGCATGAAGAATGTGAAAGGTGCGGAAGCCGTGGGCATGAAGGGCCACCATTTCACCAGCCCGGAAAAACTGCGCACCGAACTTCTGAAACGGGCACTCTTATAAAAATGGAGCGTCTCGAAAGGCGCTCCATCATTTGTTCGGGATCAAACCAACTTAAAATCAGAATGGCGAATCCGGGAAATAGAATTCGCCCGCGTTTTCTTTGGTCACCAAAGTGGCATCGAGAATATAGCGGCCCCGCACCGGGTTTTTGTTGACAAGGCCAGCCGCCGTAAGTTCCAGCGCCGTGCCCACCATGGCTGGTGGATAGAGCACGTTGATCGGCATCATCTTGTCGCCATCAGCCACTTTCTTGATCATCTCTTTCATGCCGGCGCCGCCGACAATCAGCTTTACATCAGTGCGCTTGGCTTGCTTGATGGCTTCTGAAACTCCAACCGCCATATCGTCATCCTGACACCAGACACCGTCGATTTTCTGATACTTCGTCAGATAATCCTGCATCACCTTGAAAGCATCATCGCGTGACCAATTGCCAAATTGGCTGTCGAGCACCTTGATGTCCGAGCCCTTGATGGCTTCAGCAAAGCCCTTCTGGCGTTCTTCGTCAATCACGATGGGAAGCCCGCGGATAATGACAATGTCTGCCTTGCCAAGCGCACCCTTCATATAGTCGCCCGCCACACGGCCCAGTTCCGGGTTATTGCCGGCCACATAAAGATCATTGATCTTGGGGTCAGACAAAGCACGGTCCACCACCGTGATAAACACACCCTTGGCTTTCACCTTCTTGATCGGGCCGGTCAACTCATCAGAGTTATGCGGCAAAACCACGAGTGCCGTAATGCCCTGAGTTGTCAAATCTTCCAGAGCCGAAGCCTGAGCCGCACCGTCCGGCGAAGTTTTCACGATCACCTTCACACCCTTGTAATTGGCTTCAATGGCCTTGGCGATGCGGTTGGCGTGATAGACCACGCCGCCCGTCCAGCCATGGTCTGCTGCTGGGATGGAAACGCCGATGACAACCGGCTTGTCTTCAGCCTTGGCGCCAACCGCTGTCGCGGCCATGGCCAGTGCTGCATATCCGAAATGACGTCTTTTCATTTTCGTTCCTCCATGGCCAGATGGGAAGGGCCCGGCCTTTGCCCTGTTAAATTTCGCGCCTGTACAACCCACGCTGGATCAACATGGCGATAATGATGATGGCACCTTGAACCGCGCCAATGAGATAAACATTGACGTTCGAAAGCGTCAAAATATTGCCGATAATTTCCAGAAAGAAGGCCCCCGCAAGTGTGCCCCAAATACGCCCGCGCCCACCCTTCAGAAGTGTGCCGCCGACAACAACGGCTGTGATCGCTTGAAGTTCCCAGTAGAGGCCCGTTGCTGAATTAGCCGATCCCAGGCGCGGCACATAGAGTATCACCGCGATGGCCACACACAGGCCTTGGATGACATAAGTCAAAAGCTTCACGCGCCAGATGGCAATGCCGGAATACCGCGCCACTTCTTCATTTGAGCCAACGGCAAGAACATGCCGCCCGAAAGGCGTTTTATAAAGCACCAGTGCTGCCACAGCACCCACAACCAGAACCACCAGAACCGGGATCGGCAAGCCAAACACATTTCCCGTATAGACCGGCGCATAAATATCTTTGAGATCTGGGCTGATCGAAAGTGAACCACCATTGGCAAGCCACGTAAAAAGCGATCGCAAAATCACCATAGAGCCGAGTGTTGCAATGAACGGCTCAATTCTACCCCAGGTGACCACAAGCCCATTGAACAACCCGCAGAGGAGACCAACCACGACAGCCAATACCATGCCTTCAGCAATCAGCAGGGTCCCACCATCTGCCTCGTAGGATTTGAGGAAAAGGATCATGGCACCCGCCGTAAAAGCTGCCATCGAGCCAACCGAAAGATCAAGCCCGCCCGAAGCCATCACAAAAGTTGCACCAATTGCAATAATCGCAATGAAAGCCGTGCGTGCCGCAACATTCTGAACGAGGTTGGAATAGGTCAAAAAATTCGGATGAACCAGGCTGCCCAACGCAATCAACAAAACCAACGCCAAAAAAGGTGCTGACTGGCGCAAATTCAAACGCTGAAATAATGCTGTCATCTTCATGCGGCCTGCTGCTCAGTCCCCGTTGCCAAAGTCACAATCGCGCGCTCATTGATCTGATCACCTGTTAAAAGCCCGGCGATTCGACCTTGGCGCATCACAACAATGCGGTGACAAAGCCCGATCAGCTCTGGCATTTCAGAAGAAATCACCACCACTGCTTTTCCAGCCGCCGCCAATTCCGCGATCAACTTATAAATCTGTTGCTTCGCGCCAATGTCCACACCACGCGTGGGTTCATCAATCACCACAATACGCGGATCAGACAAGAGTGTTTTTGCCAACAGCAGTTTCTGCTGGTTCCCGCCGGACAAACGCCCCGCATCAATATCCAGTCGCGGCGCACGAATATCAAAGCGCTGAACCGCACGATTGAGGGCGCTATGCTCTTTGGCATTATCAATCAATCCAAAACGCACAAATTGTTGCAGCCTTGAAAGCGTGAGATTCTGCGCCAATGACTTTTCCAAGAGGAGGCCGCGGCCTTTGCGGTCTTCCGTCACATAGGCCAACCCGCAGCTTGCTGCCTGATTAACCGACGCAAACACGCTGCCTCGGTGCCCATCACACGCAACCTGCCCGCTGGCTTTGCGCAAGCCGAACAGACCTTCAAAAAGTTCAGTGCGCCCTGCCCCAATGAGGCCAGCAAAGCCGAGCACTTCACCTTGCCGCAATGTGAAAGATGCACCTTGCACCCTCCCGGCAACATTGAGATCTTGAACTTCAAGAACAACAGGTGCTGCTTCCGATTTCGCTTTGTGAGGATAGAGATCGCCCAAAGCCCGGCCCACCATCAAATGCGCCATGTCCGTTGGAGAAAGCTCACGGGCGGGCCCGGAATGCACGAGCTGCCCATCGCGCAAAACGCTCACTCGATCCGCCAGCCGTTTGACTTCATCCAATCGGTGCGAAATATAAATAACACCACAGTGTCGTTGGCGCAGCGCTTCAATCACTGCAAAAAGTGTTTCACTTTCAACCGGCGTAAGCGCTGCTGTCGGCTCATCAAAAATCACAAAACTGTGGCGGCTGGAAAGCGCCCGCGCAATCTGCACCAGCTGCCGTTCGGCAATTGACAAGTCCGCAACGGTCGATCGCGGGTCTAACCGGCTGCCCAATGAAGCCAGCAGAGAACTGGCCTGCTGGCGCATTGCGCCATCATCGGTGAACAAGCCGTAGTGCAGCTCACGCCCCAGAAAGATATTTTCAGCGATTGATAGATGCGGTGCCAGAAGAATTTCCTGATGCACAAGCACGATCCCCGCAGCCTCAGCTTGGCGCGGGCCAGAAAAGCGGACACGTGCATCATTCAAAATAAGCTCACCTGCGCTGGGTTCAACATAACCACCCAAAATCTTCATCAGGGTCGATTTGCCCGCGCCATTTTCGCCAATCAGCGCATGAACCTCACCGCGCCCGAATGTGAGGGACACGTCGTCCAACACAACGATGCCGCCATAGGCTTTGCTGATACCCTTGGCCTCAAGCGCTGGTTCTGGCTGCCGCTTCGATGCTTCCATTGCTGGACATCGCTCCCACCACTATTGTTTTTCCACACTATGAAGAAATTTGCCAAACGGTCAAATCCTCAAAGCGATTTGGATTCCAACGCCAGAAAATCTTTCTGAATGCCGCCCTCGTGCGAGGTTATCACCAGGGATTCGTCTGCTATTTTGCCGCAGCACAAATTTAGTCGTAGTTTCATAGGCTTAAAACGCCAAACCACGGCTTGACACTTTACCAGCCCGTAACTATCAAGAGCGCGCTTTGAAGAGGGGCTTTTCAGGGCTTTTTGAGCGCGGAGTTGTTGATATGGCACGTTCCGTCGATCCAAAAGGCCCGAACAGCGAATCCGATCCAAAGTTCGGTGATATTTCTGCCCGTTTAGATGATCTCTCCACGCGGCTTGCGGCGGAGAAAAAGCAGACGGACCAGCAGGAAAGCGCGCCGAAACAGTATCAAGGGGCCGGGGACTATTCCAAGGGCTACCGCCTGTTCAGCGAATTTGTCGCTGGCATTCTGGTGGGCGGGCTGGTGGGATTCGGGCTGGATAAGCTGATCGGCACCTTGCCACTGTTCTTGATTATGTTTCTGCTCATCGGTTTTGGGGCAGGCATTCTGAACATGTCGCGCGCGGCCAACAGAACGCCTCCCACGCCCGAAGAACTAGCCAAAATGCCAAAGCCCCGCGCTGGCGAAGACGAGGATAAATAGTGGTCAACGATCCCATCCATCAATTCCGCATCCATAACATTCTGGGCCCGTGGAATATTTTTGGACTTGAGATTGGCTTCACCAATTCGAACTTGTTCATGGCGATCATCGTTGCGGTGATTGTGGGCTTCTTGTTGCTCGCCGCCCGCAAAGGCACACTGGTGCCGGGCCGCCTCCAATCCGTCGGTGAAATGTGGTACGGCCTGATTCACAATATGGTGGACAACGTGCTGGGCGAAGAAGGCATGGTTTTCTTCCCTCTGGTGTTTTCGCTGTTCTCCTTCGTTTTGGTCGCCAATTTGCTGGGCATGTTCCCCTATTTCTTCACGGTCACCAGCCAGGTCATCGTCACGGCCGCGCTGGCCATGTTTGTGGTGGGCCTCGTCATCGTTGTCGGCATTGCCAGGCACGGCCTCGGTTGGTTTAAACTTTTTACACCGCACGGCATTCACTGGGGCATGTTGGTTATTATTACACCGATCGAGTTCATCTCGTTTTTGTCGCGCCCAATCTCCCTTGGCCTGCGCTTATTCGGCAACATGCTCGCGGGACATATCGTGCTGAAAGTTTTCGCAGGCTTTGTGGTCAGTCTTGTGGCGCTGGGTTTGGGTGGCATTATCGGTTCGCTTGCACCGCTGTTGATGGCCGTGGCCCTGACCGCACTGGAATTCCTCGTGGCCTTCTTGCAGGCCTTCGTTTTCGCTATTCTTACTTGCGTTTATCTCAATGACGCGCTTCACCCCTCACACTAACTGAGAACCTTTAGACCAACTTTTTTCAAGGAGAACTAAACATGGACGCAAACGCAGCAAAGCTCATCGGTGCTGGTATCGCATGTCTCGGCATGGGTGGTGCTGGCATCGGCGTGGGTATTATTTTCGGTAACTATCTGTCTGGCGCTCTGCGCAATCCGGCAGCTGCCGGTGCCCAATTCACCAACGCGCTGATCGGCGCTGCTCTGGCTGAAGGCTTGGGCATTTTCTCGCTCGTTGTGGCCCTCCTCCTGCTCTTCGTGAAGTAAGCCAAGCGGAACTGAAATAAAGGTCGGCCCCTCTGGGCCGATCACACGATTTGATACAGGCGTGAACATGGCAACCACTGAAACCACCGAGTCCACAGGCCAAGCGGAAGGCGGCGCATTTCCGCCGCTCGATGTCTCAACCTTCCCTTCTCAGCTGTTCTGGTTGGCGATTTTCTTTGCCGCCCTTTACCTGTTGATGAGTCGCTGGGTTCTGCCAAAGCTCGCCGCCATCATCGCCACCCGAAAGGGCCAGATCGATGGTGACCTGGCCCGTGCCCAGGCGCTGAAGAATGAAACCGAGGCGGCGCTCAAGTCCTACGAAAAAGCGCTGGCCGACGCCCGCGCCAATGCCAATGACATTGCCCGCGACACCCGCGCCAAAGTCTCAGGTGAAATCGACGCGCAGCAGGCCAAGGTGGACGCAGGTCTCGCCGCCAAAATCAAAGACGCTGAAGACAAAGTGGCCAAAGCCAAAGCCAAGGCCATGGAGTCAGTCAGCAGCATTGCCGCAGACTCCGCCGCCGATATCGTCAGCCAGTTGACCGGCACGAAAGTTTTGAAAACCGCCGCCGCCAAGGCCGTGGCCTCAGTGAAAGCGTAGGGAAGCCGCGATGCAATTCATGGATCAAACCTTCTACGCCTTCCTGGCCCTCGTCTTGTTTCTGGGCGTTGTGTTTTATGCAGGTGCCCACAAAAAGGCCGGCGCAGCATTGGACAATCGCGCCAGCCTGATTGAAAATGAATTGGCCGCCGCCAAAAAGCTCCGCCAAGACGCTGAACAACTACTGGCCGATTACAAACAAAAGCGCATCGACGCTGAAAAAGAAGCCGCCGCCATTATTGACAGCGCCAAGTCTCAAGCCAAGGAATTCGCCGCCGAAGCCAGCCGCAAGTTGACGGATACAATCGTGCGCCGCACCAAACAGGCCGAACAAAAAATCGCCCAGGCCCAGGATGCCGCCACCAAACACGTGCGCAGCCACGCAACAGACCTGGCCATCGCCGCCGCAACCAACCTGATCGCAGGCCAAAAGGGCAACGCCAAGCTGATCGCGGAGTCGATCAGTGCGGTGAAGAGCAAGATGAACTGAGCTTCGCGCCTGAACCAGTTTCCCAAACCCGGCCCCAAGGCCGGGTTTTTGTTGCAACTACGTCCACCCCCTCAGGCTCCACATGGCTTGAAACCGACCCCCATGGGTGCCAAGTAAGAGGCCACATGAACATCCTCATCCTTCTGCTCAAATCAAAAGCGCTGCTCTCCATTCTCAGTATGCTCATCACGGTCTGGGTCTATTCCCAGATCTTTGGCCTGCCTTTTGCGGTTGGCTTTGTGGCGCTGCTGCTGGTGCATGAGATGGGCCATTATGTGGCCGCTAGGCAG
>JAYWAB010000033.1:0-2303 GCA_043782835.1 Aestuariivirga sp. | reverse complement strand
AAAGGCGCGATGAAAGATCAAGGCTACAAGATCGGCGCCTATGGCAGCGGTGCTGTCTGTGAATTGCTGCTCGGCAAAAAGCTGGTGGATTATTGCTGGTTGGCGCAATCAACTGGCTGGCCGGGCTTTGACCATTTCTACCGCTCCAAGCGCTGGGTCATGGTGCAACAGAAAACCACCGTCTGCCGCAAATGGAACTTCGCCAATGGCGATCACGTCTGGCTGGATTTCAACCGTGTCAATACTTTGAAAGGCGCCTGGAGCAAGAAAGACAAGATCGTGGCACTGGCGGCAGACCAAGTGCCGAAGAGTTGTTTGTGACGCACTGAATGTCGACGACGCGTCTTCCATTTCTCGGACGGCAAAGGAGAGCGGGCATTAGTAGCGTATCAAGAAAATATAGCGCTAGGTAGTTAAGATAGGTTCCGTCGGTAAGATTTCAGGAGCCACCGTGAACTCGAAATGTTTTGCGGACATACTTTCGCAGCATACATTGAAATTTAAATGAATGTTTTCTCCGTCTTTGGGCGTTACAACAATTGACCCCAAGAGCATTTTTATTGAATTGGCATGAATAACTCCGGCATTGTCAGTATAACTGAACATCTGTCGCCCGACATTAATTCGTGAGACATCTTGAAATGGGCGACGCGCAGATACCAAGTTTCCGCCTGTGATCTCTCCAAATATTTCAATATGTTTGGCAAGACCTCGTCCGGTGTTGAGCAAATGAATGGTTATCGTTTCACCCTCGATACCGGAAGTCGATTTCAGGTTCTCGACAGAAACTTCTAAATTAGGGCGAGGGCGTCGACCAAACATATCTTCAAGGTCAAAATGCTCAAGCTGCAAGAAGCTTGCACCATTTCGTTTGTAGTAACGGTTTTCACCCAGCTTTGCCATATGCGGCCCCGATGAGCTCTCGGGAACCAGAGTCGCCGCAAATCCCAAGTCTGCCTTTGTTTCAAATTTCCGATGCAGTATACCGTCAACGGTCGGCAACACCGCTTGATTGGAAAGCTCATGAAGTCTCGAGCAGAACAGTCCAATCTGGCTAATTTCCTGTAGGCCAATTGCAGAGTCGATCTCTTGTCCATTCTTACGGGCATCCACCCCCCCAAACAACAATGCCACCACTTGAATTCGCGAATCCAGAAATGCATTTTGCTAGAGTTGTTTTGTCATCTGAGGATTTGAAACTCGCATGTTTCGTTGTTTTAAACTCGAGTTGAACGTGTTCTTCCTGAGAGGTCTCAACAAATTTTCGAATTTCATCGACGGTAAGCTGCTCAAATCTTTCTTTCAGTCCCACTTCTTAAAACCTTTGTCCATCTCACTCCCCCTTGACCTTAACATAGTCCCCCGGCGCATCGCCCAGCACCGGCAGGTTGCCTTCGCCAGGCACGGGGGCTTTGACTTTCGCGCCACTTTTTGCGCCCACCCATTCCAGCCAGTTGGGCCACCAACTTCCCGGCGTTTCCGTGGCACCAGCCATCCAGTCTTCCAGTGAATCGGCAGGCGTGTCATTGGTCCAATATTGATATTTGTTGGAGGCGGGCGGATTGACCACGCCAGCAATATCCCCGGAGCCGGAAACCACCAGCTTCACTGGCCCGCCGAAATGATCCTGCAGGCGGAACACCGAAGGCAGAGGCGCAATGTGATCATCACGCGCCGCAAGGTTATAGATGGGGATCTTCACCTTGCCCAAATCAATGCGCGTGTTTTCGAGAATCATGTTGCCGTGAGAGAGGCGGTTGTTGAGATAGCATTCGCGCAAATAGTAGGAATGAACCCCCGCCGGCATGCGCGTTGAATCGCTGTTCCAATACAAAAGATCAAACGGCATCGGATCTTTGCCGAGGAGATAGTTATTCACCACACAAGACCAGATCAAATCATTGGAGCGCAGCAGATTGAACGCATCGGCCATGCGGCTGCCCGGCAGATAGCCCTTGTCCTCCATCCGGCCTTCGATCCACTTCACCTGCTCTTCATCGACATAAACGCAGAGATCGCCCGCCAATTCAAAATCCACCTGTGTGGTGAAGAACGTGGCGGCGTTGACGCGGGGGTCATTCTTGGCCGCCATGTAACCCAATGCGGCCGAAACCATCGTGCCGCCAATGCAGAAGCCAATGGTGTTGACCTTCTGGGCCCCGCAAGCCTTTTGCACGGCATCAACAGCGGTGAGGAAGCCTTCACGCATATAGTCCGAGAAACTCTTGCGGCCCTGGGCTTCGCCAGCATTAATCCAGGACATCACGAAAACCGTAATTCCGTTGTCAACACAGTATTTTACA
>JAYWAB010000032.1:0-29737 GCA_043782835.1 Aestuariivirga sp. | reverse complement strand
AGCCTCCTTCGCCACGGCGCTGGCCTTGGCATAGCCGACGTAAGGATTGATCGCCGTCACCGCCACCAGCGAGTGTTCCAACAGCGCCTTGCAACGCGCTGCATCGGCCTCAATGCCATCCACGCATTTCTCACGCAGCACCTTCATGCCGCGTGTGAGCATGCGCATCGATTGCAGGATATTGAACACGATGACAGGCTCCATCGCGTTGAGCTGAAGCTGCCCCGCCTCTGCGCCCAGCGTCACCGTCAGGTCATTGCCGATCACCTGATAGGCGATTTGATTGATCACTTCAGGAATCACCGGATTGACCTTGCCGGGCATGATCGAAGACCCCGCCTGAACCGCAGGCAATTTGATTTCGCCAAAACCAGCCCGCGGCCCACTGTTGAGCAGTCGAAGATCATTGCAAATCTTGGATAGCTTCACAGCAATGCGTTTCAGCACGCCCGAGAACGTCACAAATGCCCCCATGTCCGAAGTCGCTTCGATCAAGTCACCCGCAGAAATCATGCGCTCGCCGGAAATCTCGGACAAATGCCGAATGACCACACCCACATAGCCCTTGGGCGTGTTGATGCCCGTACCAATCGCCGTGCCGCCCAGATTGATCTCGCGCAGTAAATTGGCCACTTCGGTCAGGCGGTCAATGTCCTCGCCAATGGTGACCCCAAAGGCGCGGAACTCATCCCCCAGACGCATGGGAACAGCGTCCATCAACTGCGTGCGGCCCACCTTGATGATTTCATGAAAGGCCACACCCCGCCCCAGAAACGAGGCCTTCAACGCCTTCAATTCCTCAATCAGGCTGGGGCACATGCGCACCATGGTGAGGCGCACGGCCGAAGGATAGGCATCATTGGTGGATTGCGACAGGTTCACATGATCATTCGGGTGGATGATGTCATAACGGCCCGGCACCCGCTGCAATTCACGCAGCGCCAGATTGGCCACCACCTCATTGGCATTCATGTTGCAAGAAGTGCCCGCCCCGCCCTGCAACATGTCCACAATAAAGGCACCGTCCGCTTCTCCCGAGATCACCCGGTCGCAGCCGCGCATGATCGCCTGGCCGATGCCCGGCTCCAGCGCCCCAAGTTCCATATTGGCCAGTGCCGCAGCTTTCTTGACCATGCCGAGGGATTGAATAACCTCTGGATAATCCCTCAGCAATGTACCGGTGATCGGGAAATTGGCCGCCGCCCGCGCCGTGTGCACGCCATAAAGCGCCTCGGCTGGCAGCTCCCATTCCCCCAGTGCATCCGCTTCCCGCCTTGTGTTGGCCATATAGACCTCCTATTCAGCCGCCTGAAAAGTACCTAGGGTTTATCCGCTCTACTTTGGGTCGGAAGCGGGAAGACTGAATCTCGTAAACATTGTTCCACCCAACCATAGTCCAAATCTGAAATCTCAACATCAGGATCAAATTTCCAAGGCTTTGTTTCAAACGGGACGGAAAAATTATCGTTCAGTCTTGGATTGGTGTTCCAGTGAGCACCTGCTTCATTGAGGTCATCAGCGCCTGGGCATATCTCTGTGCTCTCAGCATAACCCCAAAAACAACTGGCTTTTGGTTTGGGCTTGCCACTTACCAGCTCGCTCACCAAACGATAGTAACTTATATGGCCCGTAGCCCACTCATCTGCTCCGGTACAAATGCGATTAGCATTCTGACGATGCCACATCCCATGGCATTCATACGAAAAATCTCCGAAGGGCGGTGGGAAAAAGTCGCACTCAAATTGATAGCCCTCATATCTGTGATCAGCACCATATCGAATCAAATTCTTTTGCTTCTCCAACTTTTCGAGCAGTGCATCCGATTTCAAAATATCAAGACGATCATTTGTAACCTTCAACAAAAAGAGTTTGGTAGCCATTATTAAATCTTCACTGTCGGGCACAGTTAATTTATGGGCCCCAACTTCGTCCCTCTTCGCCAACCAACGCCGCTGGCTCTTCGTCAAGGCCTCTAGAAAATTCTTGTTCTGCACCTTTCGCACCAGCGCCACATAGGCGGCACTCATCACATTGTCGGCTTTCTTTATCTCCTGATCGGCGCAGATGAACTTCTCCAAGTTGGCGGAAGCCTTGGCACAATCCAAGGCATGGGCTTGTCCTGAGAAAGTCAAAATAGACGCAAGTAAAACCACAGAAAACTTCATCATCATTCCGCTGCCTGCAGATAATCTTCCATCGGCGGGCAGGCGCACACCAGATTGCGGTCGCCGTATACATTGTCCACGCGCTTCACGGACGGCCAGAATTTTTGGCCGTGGTCACCCATGGGGAAGTAGGCTTGCTGTTTGGAATAACCGTGCTTCCACTCGCCCAGCAACTCGCCCTGGGTATGGGGTGCATTCTTGAGAGGGTTGTCGATCTTGTCAGCCCTGCCCGCTTCAACATCTGCGATCTCTTTGCGAATAGAAATCATCGCGTCACAAAAACGGTCAAGCTCCGCCTTGGCTTCACTTTCGGTCGGCTCTACCATTAGCGTGTCGACAACCGGAAAAGACATGGTGGGCGCATGAAAACCATAGTCCACCAGGCGCTTGGCCACATCTTCCACTGTAATGCCGCTTTTCTCCTTCACCCAGCGCAAATCCAAAATACATTCGTGGGCCACGGTTCCGCCAGCGCTGCTGTAGAGAATAGGGAACGAGTCTTTCAAACGTGCCGCCATGTAATTTGCATTGAGAACAGCGACCTTTGTGGCCTCGGTCAAACCAGCTCCGCCCATCATGGAAATATACATCCACGAGATCGGCAGAATGGCGGCAGAGCCAAAGGGCGCCGCTGATACAGCACCCTTTTTGCCGGAAGGCTGTTTCACCACATCATGACCGGGTAGGTGCGGAGCCAAATGGGCGCGAACCCCAATCGGCCCCATGCCCGGCCCACCGCCGCCGTGAGGGATGCAAAACGTTTTGTGCAGATTCATGTGGCACACATCTGCACCCAATTCTGCGGGCCGCATCAAGCCCACTTGCGCATTAAGATTGGCACCATCAAGATAAACCTGCCCCCCGTTGTCATGGATGATGCGGAAGATGTCGATGATGCTTTCTTCGTAAACACCATGCGTAGAGGGATACGTGATCATCAATGCCGCGAGATGAGCGGAGTGCTGCTTAGCTTTGGCTTCAAGATCGGACACATCCACATTGCCCTTGGCATCACAAGCTACGACAACAATTTTCATTCCGCACATCGCTGCAGAGGCGGGGTTGGTGCCGTGCGCAGAAATGGGAATAAGGCACACATCACGTTGCGCGGCATTGTTGGCATCGTGATAGCGGCGGATCGCCAACAGCCCAGCGAACTCCCCTTGGCTTCCAGCATTGGGTTGCAGCGACACCGCATCGAATCCCGTGATCTCGCACAACATCTTTTCCAGAGACGCAAACATTTCACCATAGCCTTTGGCTTGCGAAGCCGGAGCAAAAGGATGAAGTGCGCCAAATTCCGGCCAGGTGACGGGGATCATTTCAGCCGCTGCATTGAGCTTCATGGTGCAAGAGCCCAGCGGAATCATTGCTTGATCCAAAGCCAAATCTTTTGCCGCCAGCAAGCGCATATAACGCATCATTTCGGTTTCCGAGCGGTGGCGGTGGAAAACCGGATGCGCAAGAAATTTGGACTTACGTTGCAGCGGAAGCGCAATGCCACCGAGATGGGTTCCGCGGCTCGCAGCGAAAATTTCTAACAGCTTGTGCAGTGTTTCATGCGTCGTGGTTTCATCAAGACTGATACCCACGTGGTCTTTATCCACGCTTCGCAGATTGATGCCGACCTTCGCAGCAGCGGCGAGAACAGCCCCGGCTCCACCTTTAACCCGCACTGTTAAAGTATCAAAAAATGATTCAGAAACAAGCATATAGCCAGCCGCTTTAAGAGCACCTGCCAGTCCCTGCGTCTTGCCATGAACAGCTTCAGCCATCGCTTTAAGTCCTTCAGGCCCGTGCCAGCAGGCATAAAACCCCGCCATCACCGCCAGCAGAACCTGCGCCGTGCAGATGTTGGAAGTTGCCTTGTCGCGGCGGATATGTTGTTCGCGCGTCTGCAGCGCCATGCGCAAAGCGCGGTTGCCAGCCGCATCAACAGACACGCCAATCAGGCGCCCCGGCATGATGCGCTTCAGCTCATCTTTTACGGCAAAGAAAGCCGCATGTGGGCCCCCATAACCCATGGGAACACCAAAACGCTGGGTCGAGCCGAGCGCAATATCTGCACCCAGTTCACCGGGCGGTTTCAACAGCGTCAGTGCCAGTAAATCCGTGGCCATGATGGCAAGTGCGCCAGCGCCATGCAGCGCTACAATGCTGGCAGAATAATCCTGCACAGCGCCCGATGAGCCGGGATAGGAAAGTAACGCACCAAATACTTTGCGAGCCTCCAACGCGCTCACGTTAGCGATTTTCAATTCAATGCCAAAGCCCGCAGCTCGAGTCTGCAAAACACCGATGGTTTGCGGATGCGTGTCTTCATCAACAAAGAAAACATTGGAAGCCGATTTCGCGGCGCGCTTGGCCATGGCCATGGCTTCGGCCGCAGCAGTGGCTTCATCCAGCAACGAAGCATTGGCAATATCAAGCCCCGTCAAGTCCATAACCATCTGCTGATAATTGAGCAGCGCTTCAAGCCGCCCTTGGCTCACCTCGGCCTGATAGGGCGTATAAGCCGTATACCAACCCGGATTTTCCAACACATTGCGCAGAATGACAGGTGGCGTATGCGTGCCGTGATAACCCATGCCGATGAGCGAGGTGAAAACCTTGTTCTTCGCGGCCATGGTTTTCAACTTAGCCAGAGCAGCATGTTCGCTCAGCGCCGGTTCCAATTCTAAAGCACGTTTCGAACGCAATTTAGCAGGCACCGCCTTGTCGATAAAATCATCGAGCGAGGATGCACCCAAAAATTTCAACATCGCAGCTTGTTCAACAGCATTGGGTCCGATGTGGCGTGAAGAGAAGGGAACGGTCATTGCGCACTCCGTGTTTCTAACAATCGTCACCCCTGCGAAGGCGGGGATGACGGTTTAACAAATAATTTTAGGCAGACACAAACTTCGCATAAGCCGCTTGATCCATCAGCTCGGCCAACTCTGCCTCATTCGCCATCTTCACTTTCATGAACCAGCCATCAGACTCAGGCGCGCGGTTGACCAATGCTGGATCACCCGAAAGCTCGGCGTTCACCTCCACCACTTCGCCCGACACCGGCACATAAATATCCGAAGCCGCTTTGACACTTTCGACTGTCGCCACACTTTCATGCGCTTTGACTACGCGCCCCACTTTGGGCAGATCAACAAACACCACATCGCCCAGCTGTTCCTGCGCGTGTGTGGAAATGCCGATGGTGGCAATCCCGCTCGCCACCGTGATCCATTCATGGTCTTTGGAATATTTCATTCTGTTTGTTCCTTGTTAAAAACTGAAATTGCGAAAAGGGACCTCATCGCTTGAACCTGTTTGCCACAAACGGCAGCGCCACAACTGAGGCCGGAAGTGCCGTCCCGCGCACGATGAGATTGAGCTTGGTGCCCACAGCAGCGAATGCCGTTTCAACATAGCCCATCGCTATCGGCCCATTTACGGAAGGCCCAAAACCGCCTGAGGTGATCACCCCAATCTTGCGACCATTCTCGTCTTGAATCTCCGTCCCGTCACGCGCAGGCGCGCGGCCGTCGGGCTGGATACCCACGCGCTTGCGCAAAACACCATGCGCCAATTCACGCTGAACGCGTTCTGCACCCATAAATCCGCCCTCAACACGGCGGCGTTTGGCGATGGACCATTGCAGGCCCGCCTCAATTGGCGAAACGCTCTCATCCAACTCATGCCCATAGAGGCACAAGCCTGCTTCTAGGCGCAAAGAATCCCGTGCGCCCAATCCGATAGGCTTTACGCGCTCATCAGTGAGCAACATTTTCCACAGCGCAACGGCATTTTCATCATGAACCGAAATCTCAAAGCCATCTTCGCCCGTATAACCAGAGCGTGAGACATGAACTTCAATCGCACCAAACTTGGCTTGTCGATGCGCCATGAATTTCATCGCCGCCAATCCAGGCGACAACTTCTCAACAACCGCCTCAGCCTTCGGGCCTTGAATGGCAATGAGTGCGAGATCATCCGCCACTTTGAAAGTCACATCGCTTGGTAAACTCTTTTTCAAATGCGCAAAATCCAATTCCTTACGCCCCGCATTCACCACCAAGCACAACAAGCCGTCATGATGGACAGAGCCGGGCCTGGTGATCATCAGATCATCAAGGGTTCCGCCTGCGTCATTCAACAATTGCGAATAGCGTTGCTGACCCACCGCCAAACCAAGCACATCGGCGGGCACCAACTTTTCCAGCGCGCGCGCTGCGGTTTCATAAGACGGGCCTTCAATGAAACACTGCCCCATATGCGAAACATCAAACAGGCCCGCATTTTCGCGTGCCCATTTGTGTTCATTCAAAATTCCCATGGGATAGTGCACCGGCATGTCATAGCCCGCAAAAGGCACCATCTTGGCACCCAGAGCCACATGCACATCATATAAGGGGGTGCGCCTCGGCGCGGTTTCGGTCAATTCTTTAATCTCCTGACAGCACGGCATCCGCGCACATCCAAGTGCACGTTGCCCCCTCTGTCAGGAACCTGAGAGTTTTCGCCTGCCCTGTCACTCCGACACAGGGCCCGCTTTCTCCTTCGGTGAGCGGCGGTTTCCCGCCCCTGCTCTCCAGAGTCTATTCCACCGTGCGGTCCTTTGGCCTGAGAGTTTCCGGGGCGGTTGCTCCTTCGGCGCTGGGGTTAAACCCAATCTCTCCCGCATCAGTGGTGACGCTTAACAAACCAAATGATAGAAGCTCTCAAAGCAAAGTCAAGAAAGGCAGCAAACCTCATGTTTTATGGCGAACTCGAAGGCACTGGTTATGAAACCCTCGACAAGCGATTCGGGCCCTGCCTGGTCGGCCATGCCCGCGTCGAACGATTGTGGACAGGCGGGCGCTGGCTCGAAGGTCCGGCCTGGTTTCCGGCCTCGCGCTCGCTGATTTTTTCCGACATCCCAAACAACCGTATGCTGCGTTTTGATGAAGCCGGCGGCACAGTTTCCGTCTTCCGCCAGCCATCCAACAATTCCAATGGCAATACGCGTGACACGCAAGGCCGCCTTGTCTCATGTGAACATCTTGCGCGCCGTGTCACCCGCACAGAACACGATGGCGCAATCACCATCTTGGCAGATCGCTTTGAAGGTAAACGCTTCAATTCGCCCAATGATGTCGTGGTGAAAAGCGATGGCTCGATCTGGTTCACCGATCCATCCTACGGAATTCTGTTTGACTATGAAGGCGGCAAAGCCGAATCCGAAATCGGCGCGTGTCACGTTTATCGCATCGACGGTCAGTCAGGCGCCATCACCGTGGTGGCCAATGATTTCGAAAAACCCAATGGCCTCGCCTTTTCCCCTGATGAAAGCTTGCTCTACATCGCCGACACGGGCGTCACCCACAAAGACGATGGCCCAAAACATATCCGCCGCTTCCAGGTGAATGGCGCAAAAATCAGCGGCGGCGAAGTTTTTGCAACATGCACAGCTGGCCTGTTCGACGGTTTCCGCGTGGATGAAGATGGCCGGATCTGGACCAGTGCCGCCGATGGCGTACATTGCTATCACCCCGATGGGACGCTGATTGGCAAGGTCAAAATCCCCGAACTCGTCTCCAATGTCAGCTGGGGCGGGCCCAAGCTGAACCGCTTGTTCATCTGCGGAACAACGAGTCTCTATTCAGTCTATCTCGCGATTAACGGAAAGCGGTGAAGTTTTAAAAAGGGATCTAAGCAAATCTAATTTATACGAAATTAAATCCAAGATCTCCCTCCCCCTTGTGGGGAGGGACTAAGGGTGGGGGTCGCTCCACCGTTAAATAATTAGTTTTGAATAAAATATCACACACTGGGGGACCCCCACCCCAGCCCTCCCCACAAGGGGGAGGGAGAAAATAAATCGGGCATTTCAAAATGAGAAGCCAGCCGCCCTCAAGCAAACGCCCCGTGGCAATGCTTGAACTTCTTGCCAGAACCACAGGGGCAATCATCATTGCGCGCCACTTTGCCCCAGGTCTCCGGTTTTTTGGGATTGCGCTTTGGCGCAGCCGCTGCTTCATCAGAAAATCGCATCCCACCTGAAATCATCGGCATCGCATCGCCGCCATCATCTTGGCCCGTCGTCGCATCAAGATGATGCAGCTCCATCGGCGGCAGTGGCGTTTGCTCAGGGATCAACCCATCCTGCTGTTGCGTCTGCAATTGCACCCGCATCAGCTGGCTGGTGACCGACTCTTTCAATTGCGCCACCATGGCTTGGAACATGGTGAAACCTTCGGTCTTATATTCGTTCAGTGGATCACGCTGACCGTATGAGCGCAGGCCAATCACCTGCCGCAGATAGTCATTGGTGATAATATGCTCGCGCCACAAGCGGTCTAAAGTTTGCAGCAAAACTGATTTCTCAATCTGGTGGCCAATATCTTGGTCTGGCGCAGCCGTCTTCCATTCGGCACGTTTGCCTTGATAGAATTCATCTACGGCCTTGCTCACGCGTTCGCGGATCTGCTCATCGGCAATGCCCTCTTCCTTGGCCCACTCCTCAACCGGAAAATCAACCGCAACAGCCTCGCGCAAACGCTCGCGAAGCCCCGCCGCGTCCCACTGCTCAGCATAGGCATTTTCTGGGATGTGTTTGGTCACCAACTCACTCACCACATCATGGCGCATGTCATCAACAGTTTCAGAAACTTCTTCGCCTTTCATGATGCCGATACGCTGATCAAAAATCACCTTGCGTTGATCATTCATCACATTGTCAAACTTGAGCAGGTTTTTGCGGATGTCGAAATTCCGCGCCTCAACTTTTTTCTGCGCTGTCTCCAAGGCCTTGTTGATCCACGGCGAAACAATCGCCTCGCCGTCTTTCAGGCCCAGCTTCTGCAACATGCCATCCAAACGATCCGTGCCGAAAATCCGCATCAGATCATCTTGCAGCGAAAGATAAAACCGTGAGCGACCGGGGTCGCCCTGGCGGCCAGAGCGGCCACGCAATTGGTTATCAATGCGGCGGCTTTCGTGGCGCTCGGTGCCAATCACAAACAAACCACCCGCGTCGATCACAATGCGCTTGTTGCTTTCAACTTCATCTTTAATTTTCTGAATGGCGCGTTGCCGTTCAGATCCCTCCGGCAGATGGCCAAGTTCTTGCTCCACCCGCATATCAAGATTGCCCCCAAGCTTAATATCCGTGCCGCGCCCTGCCATATTGGTGGCAATGGTGACAGCACCGGGGGCGCCCGCTTGACTGATGATCTGCGCTTCCTGTTCGTGAAAGCGCGCGTTGAGAACATTGTGTTTGATATTGGCGTCGGTCAGCGCCAATGAAAGCTTTTCAGATTTTTCAATTGAAACCGTGCCCACCAGAACTGGTTGTCCCTTGGCCTTCGCCTCGCGGATGGTGGTGATGATCGACTCAAATTTCTCGCGCTCAGTGCGATAAACCTCGTCATTCTCGTCAAGCCGCGCCACGGCCACATTGGTCGGCACATCAAGAACATCAAGCCCGTAGATGTCGATAAATTCCTCAACTTCCGTCAAAGCAGTTCCCGTCATGCCAGCGAGCTTTTCATACATGCGGAAATAATTCTGGAAGGTGATCGAAGCCATCGTCACGTTTTCAGGCTGAACCTGCACATGTTCCTTGGCTTCTATGGCCTGGTGCAGGCCTTCGGAATAACGCCGCCCCGGCATCATGCGGCCAGTGAACTCGTCAATGATGACAACTTCGTCGTCTTTCACAATATAGTCTTTATCCAGCGTGAATAGTTTATGCGCCCGCAAAGCATTTTGAATGTGATGAACAATCGCCACATTGCCTGCATCATAAAGCGTGCCGCCCTTGAGAAGGCCAGCGGCCGTCAGCAACTGCTCCAAGTGTTCATTGCCCACTTCCGTGAGCGTCACCTGCCGCTGCTTTTCGTCCAGATCAAAATCTTCGCGCGCCAGCTGCGGAATAAACCCATCAAGGCTGTTATAAAGTTCAGACATGTCATCCGACGGGCCGGAGATGATCAGTGGCGTGCGCGCTTCGTCAACCAGGATCGAGTCCACTTCGTCGACAATCGCAAAGTGATGCCCGCGCTGCACCATCTCTTCGAGATGATATTTCATATTGTCGCGCAAATAATCAAAGCCCAACTCATTGTTGGTGCCATAGGTAATATCGCAAGCATAGGCAGCCCGGCGCTGGTTATCGTCTAGCCCATGAACAATCACGCCCGTCGTCATGCCCAATGCAGAATAGACCTTGCCCATCCATTCCGAGTCGCGCTTGGCCAGATAGTCATTGACTGTCACCACATGCACGCCCTTGCCCGCCAGCGCATTGAGATAAACCGGTAAAGTGGCCACCAGAGTCTTGCCTTCGCCGGTTTTCATTTCTGAAATAATGCCGGCGTTCAAAATCATGCCGCCCACCATCTGAACGTCAAAGGGGCGCAACCCCAAAGCCCGCTTGGCGGCCTCGCGCACCGCAGCAAAGGCGGGCACCAGAAGATCATCCAATGATTTACCCGCCGCCAATTCCGCTTTGAACTGCGTGGTCAGGCCCTTGAGTTCCCCATCGCTCAGTGCCGCATAAGTGGTTTCCAAAGCATTGATCGCTGGAACCCTCTTTTCATAACTCACCAATTTGCGGCTATTGGTTGTGCCAAAGAGGCTAGCTGCTGTTTTGCGCAGAATTCCGAGCATATGATTCGATCCTAGAGGGGTAAAACCCCGAAATGACAAAGCGATTTGGCCCGCTATAGCCCAGAGATGCGGGTTGGGGAAACCCTCAAATCTGAATGCCAGAGATAAGAGACGCGCCACGATGTTTCAACCTGTTGCAGCGCGGCAACAGAGGGCTGAAAAGGCATATTCTCGCCTTGTTTCAAGGCCAATGGCTCAATATACGCAAGCCCAAGGGGCAATGATTGATGGATTCCATGAAGCACGTTCACTTTTCTTTGAAGACTGCCCTTCTCGCTGGTCTGTTTGGCTTGTCCCTTTTTGCAGCTGGGGCCCAGGCCCAAACTGCGACAGCCGATACCCTGGCGGGCGATGATAAAACCGTGGCTACCGTCAACGGCTATGAGATCAAGACCTCTGAAGTCCGCATGGCCTTTGATGACGTGATTGGCCAATTACCCAATATGCCAGCCAAGCTGCGCTTTCCCTTCGTGGTGGAATTCCTGATTGAGCGCCATTTGCTGGCGCAAGTGGCAGCCAAGGATGGCCGCGCCGAAACCGATGATTATAAGCGTCGCCTCGCCGCCTATCAGGCCAAGGCACTGCGCGATTCTTATCTCGCTGAGAAGATCGCCCCTTCTGTCACTGAAGCGGAAATCAAAGTGGCTTACGATAAAGAAGCTTCAAAAGTGGCCCAGACCGAGCGTATCCGCGCCCGCCACATTCTGGTGGCCACTGAAAAAGAAGCAATCGACATTGAAACCAAGCTCAAAAGCGGCGCCAAGTTTGAAGATATGGCCAAGCAATATAGCTTGGATGGATCGAAGGACTATGGTGGCGATCTTGGCTATTTCACCGCCCCCGAAATGGTGGCAGACTTCTCCAAGGCGGCCTTCGCGTTAAAACAAGGCGAAGTTTCTGCGCCGGTCAAAACCGATTATGGCTGGCATATCATTCGTCTGGATGATCGTAAGATGGGATCAGCCCAACCTTATGATCAGGTGAAAGCCGCTATCAAGAATGTTCTGGTGCGCGATAAGGTCCAAGCCCTTCTCTCATCGCTGCAAGGCACAGCAAAAGTTGAAATTATCGATCCCGATCTCAAAAAGGCACAAGCCGAAGCGCAAGCCCAGAACAATGCTTTAATTGAAAAGCAGAAGAAGGACGGCGCTTCTGCGGCCGTCCAAGGCTTGAGTGACGGCACAGATTCAAGCGGCAAGGGCGATTTGACCTTGCCGGACGATGGCCAAGTCAAACAATAACGTACACTAAGGGCGGCAACATGGCGCAAGTGGTTTCACCTTTGGCCCCGGCGAGCCAGCCGGACATGCCTGAACTTGCGGGCGTAAAGCTCGCCGCCGCCGCAACGGGTATCCGCTACAAAAACCGCCCCGATGTGCTCCTCGCCGTGATGCCCAAAGGCACCACAGTGGCAGGCTGCCTCACCAGATCAAAATCGCCTTCCGCTCCGGTGGATTGGTGCGCCGCAGGCCTGAAACAAGGCAAGGCCCGCGCCCTTGTTGTCAACGCGGGCAATGCCAATGCCTTCACGGGCAAAGCAGGCGTAGCGACTGTCAAAGCCGTGGCCAAAGCCGCCGCTCGGTTGATCGGCTGCACCGAGCAAGAAGTATTCCAAGCTTCAACGGGTGTCATCGGTGAGCCGCTGAACCCAGCACCCATCGTAAGTGCTTTGCCGGAACTTGTCGCCAAGGGTGAAATGGCGGCGTGGAACATGGCCGCCCATGCGATCATGACGACGGATACCTTCGCCAAAATGGCCACAGCCAAAGCCAGGCTCGGTGGTAAAACCGTCACCATCAACGGCTTTGCAAAAGGCTCCGGCATGATTGCGCCAGACATGGCGACGATGCTGGTGTTCATATTCACCGACGCCAAGATCGCGGCCAAGCCTTTGCAAAAAGCGCTGACGGCAGCTGTGAACCCTTCTTTCAACTGCATCACCGTGGATGGCGATACCTCAACTTCAGACACAGTTTTGCTTTTTGCCACAGCGACAGGTGCTGCCGTAAAATCTAACGCAGACCAAAAAGCCTTTGCCAAGGCACTCGATACCGTCTGCCATGATCTAGCACTGCAAGTCGCCAGAGACGGCGAAGGCGCTGAAAAACTCATTGAGATCAAAATCACCGGCGCAGAGCATGACCAAGCCGCCCATAAAATCGGCATGACAATTGCCAATTCCCCCTTGGTCAAAACCGCCATCGCGGGCGAAGATGCCAACTGGGGCCGCATCGTCATGGCCATCGGCAAATCCGGCGAGAAGGCGATCCGCGACAAGCTGCGCATCAAGATCGGCGGTGTCCTCGTCGCCGCCAAAGGTATGAAAGATCCGCACTATAAAGAGGCCGACATCATGCCCCACATGAAAAGCCGCGAGATCAAGATTGAGGCTGACATCGGCGTGGGCAAGGGCAAGGCCACGGTCTGGACCTGTGATCTCACCCACCGCTACATTGACATCAATGGCTCCTACCGCAGCTAACAGCCAAACCCTTCCCCACATCGGGGAAGGTGCCCGAAGGGCGGATGGGGGCCATTGCGCAGCAATGGTCTTGGTCACCGCCGTCGCTTTGATCGATGCTGATGGCCGCGTGCTTTTGGCCAAGCGGCCAGAAGGCAAAAACCTGGCTGGCCTGTGGGAATTTCCCGGCGGAAAAGTCGAAGACGGCGAAAGCCCGGAAGCGGCTCTTATCCGCGAGTTGCGCGAGGAGCTCGGCATCGATGTTGAACAATCCTGCCTTGCACCCTTAACTTTCGCATCCCACGCCTATGAAGATTTTCACCTTCTGATGCCGCTCTATGTCTGCCGCCGTTGGAAGGGCATTCCACAAGCGCTGGAGGGCCAGGAGCTGAAATGGGTCTGGGCCAAAGACCTGCGCAACATGCCGATGCCGCCAGCCGATTTACCGCTCATCCCGCATTTGCAAGATTTGCTCTAACTCAAACATAAGCCATCGCAGCCATCATCCCGCTGTTCATGTGATAAAGATGGTGGCAGTGGAATGCCCAGGTGCCCGGATTGTCCGCGTCAAATTCCACGCTCACCTTGGCACCCGGCGGAATGAGAATCGTATCACGCACCGCACCTTCAAAACCAACGCCATTGATGGCCGTCACCTGAAAATAATGGCCATGGAGATGCATCGGATGCACCATCGCAGTCATGTTCTGCATCGTGAGTTGCACACGCCTGCCCTGCTTTACGCGAAACAGCACATCATGCATCATGGGCCTGCCATCAAAGCCCCATTGATAACCCTTCTCACCACCGGTCAACATCACCGTTTCGCGCTGGGAGACTTTGGCTTTCTTCACGTCATAGAGCACGCGCAGTTTGGCTTCAAATTCAAGCCCGATGGCTAAACCAGGTTCGCCTTGGTCTGAGAGTTTGGCAACAACCCCATCGCCGGCCCGCAGCACCATCCCACCGCGCAGGGCAGAACCTTCTGATTGAAACAGAATGGGCCAGGCACCTGATTGAGTCGGAAGCGTAATCCGCACATCCGCGCGCTGCGCAATCGCCAGCGGAAAGCGCGAAACCGCAATCGGTCTAATAGCATTGCCATCCACCGCGATCAGCAAGCCCGTCAGCGCGCCAAGATCAACCCAAAGGTTGGTGGCCGATGCGGCATTGATCAGGCGCAAACGCACAGCGCCACTTTTCTCAACGACTAATATTTCCGGGTCATCCAACGTCCGGTCATTGGCCAAAAGGGCATCAAAGGCAACATCGCCACCCATCGCCATACCTTCCATTTTCATGCCGTCCATTTTCATATGCTCGGCGTGGCCCCCGCCGCCAGCTTTAAGCTCAGCCAGAATCTCTGCTGGCTCGCGGAAAGTGAAATCGTGCAGCATCACAACATGCTCTTGATCAGCAAACACGGGCTTTGCGGTTTCATGCACAATCAGCGGCGCTGCCAAAAGCCGTTGCTCCTGAAGGCCCAGATGCGAATGCATCCAATGCGTGCCCACCCGCCTGTTGGCAAATTGATAATGCCGCACTTCGTCAGGCTTCAGTGCTGCCCCTGCCAGCATTGGCACACCATCCAACAGCACAGGCGGGGTCAACCCATGCCAATGAATAGCTGTCGTATCTTTCAGGCTGTTATGCAATTCAATATCAAAGGCATCGCCATAAACCATGCTGAGGCCCGGCTTGCCATCAGGCCCCACAATGCCAAAGACTGTCGCCGCTTTGCCCTTGATGTCCAAAACGCGCGAGGCAATGGTCAGCCGCGAAGGCACCGCCGCTTTTGCAACCCCCACGAATGGCAAAGCCGCCGACAGTTTTAACAAATCGCGGCGGTTCAGTCCCATAACGAACTCCAAACTTAAAGATTACGGCCGATGCTCATAAACTTTTCGCGCCGCTGGTTTCGCACCACATCAGCCGAAAGCCCCGCATAGCTCGAAAGGACACGCGACAGAACATCGCGCGTCGTACGAATGGCATCCAGCGGCAGGCGGTGCGCACCCCCCAGCGGCTCAGCAATAATCTCATCAATAATGCCGAACTTCTTTAAATCCTGGGCGGTGATTTTCAGCGCTGTGGCGGCGTCCTTGTTGCGCGCCGGGTCACGCCACAGGATAGACGCGGCACCTTCAGGTGAGATCACGCTGTAAATGGCATGTTCCAACATCAACACAGTATTGGCCGTGGCAATGGCAATGGCACCACCCGAACCGCCTTCGCCGATGATAACGGCAATTAACGGCACCCCAAGCGAAAGGCAGCAGTCAGTCGAACGCGCAATGGCCTCTGCCTGTCCGCGTTCTTCCGCTTCAACTCCGGGGTAAGCACCAGACGTGTCAACAAAGCTGAGCACAGGCAAGCCAAACTTGTCGGCCATCTCCATCAAGCGCACCGCCTTGCGATACCCCTCAGGCTTGGCCATGCCGAAATTATGTTTGAGGCGACCATCTGTGTCAGAGCCTTTTTCCTGCCCAATCACCACAACAGGCATGCCGTTGAAGCGCCCGAGGCCACCAACAACTGCTTCATCTTCCGCGAACTTGCGGTCCCCCGCCAGCGGCACAAAATCAGTGATCAATGCGGAGATATAGTCCAACGCATGTGGCCGCTGCTGGTGTCGCGCCACCAAAGCTTTCTGCCATGGCGTTAGATTTTGATAAAGCTCGGCCAAAGCCTTGTTTGATTTCTTCTCCAGAGACTTCACATCATCGGCAATCGAGATCTTGGCATCGCCCTGCGCCATGGCGCGCAAGCCAGCAATTTTACCTTCCAATTCAGCAACCGGTGCTTCGAAATCTAAAAATTGAATCATAATGCCTCGAACTCAAATGTGATGATGTTACTGGCTTTTGGCCAGCTCAAAGTCAACCCGTCTTGCCCCTGCCTTTTTTGGCCAGAGGATGGTATTTTTCCACCGCTTCTTGCAGCCGCTCGGCCTGCACATGCGTGTAAATCTGGGTTGTGGAAATATCGGCATGGCCTAGCATTTGTTGCACGGCGCGCAAATCCGCTCCCCTGGCCAAAAGTTCTGAGGCAAAAACATGCCTGAGCACATGGGGAGAAATCTTGTCCGCATCAAGGCCCGCCAACCGAGCCAAAGCTTTGAGTTCCAATGCAAAATGTTGTCGCGTCAAAACGCCTTGTGCGCCATGCGAAGGAAACAGGAATTTAGGCTCCCCCTCATATTCGGCGCGCAGCAGTTTCACATAATCCTGCACCACGCCGCGCGCCGCCGTCGAAAGTGGCACCAAGCGCTCGCGCCCACCTTTGCCTTTGACCAACAGAAAATCATCCCCGCTCATCACGGCGCGATAAGTCAAAGTGATGAGTTCCGACACCCGCAACCCCGTGGCCGCAAGAATTGAAAGCAGGCAGTAAAGCCGCATGGCCTTGAACATTTGCCCACGCTCTGCTCTTTCTGCCTGCGTCGCTGCCGCCGCCATCAACGCCGCCATATCGCGCCCATTCAAAATCTTCGGCAGGCGCACAGCGGCCCGTGGGCCTTCCACGATTGCGGCAGGGTTTTCCTTGGTCTTGCCCTCGCCATGCAGAAAGCCATGAAACTGCTTGATCGCCGAAAGCCGCCGCGCCGCAGTGGCGCGTGATAGGCCCAGCCGTTCCGCCTCACCTTGAAAATCGCGAACATCTTGGGTTGATGCATCCAAGGCAGATTGGCCGCGCTGTTTCAAAAATCCAAACCAGTTTTCCAGATCGCGCCCATAGGCCGCAATCGAATTGCGCGCCGCGCCGCGCTCTGCGCTCATCATTTCAAGGAATCTTTCGCGCAAGCGAAAATTCACCTCAGTGCTGGCGGAGCTTTTCATGGGCCAATGGCTTGGTGATTTCAGATTGCTCAGGCGGGAACGAAGACAGCGCCAAAGCTGCGCCATAAACCAACCCTGCGATAGCCCCGATTACCATCAGAAATTTTATCGTATCCGGCATAGCTGGGCTTTAGCCTATTTCAGCACCTGAGGGAAAGACCTCAAGAAGGTGTTTGTCTTTTGGTTTCATTTGCGCAGCCCTTGCTGTAAAAGCCCGGGAAATGGCCAGACGATCAATCAACAAAGATCTTGAAAAGACCAAAGCCGCGCTGGGCAACCGCGCCATCGTGCTCGTGGGCCTCATGGGTGCGGGCAAAACCAGTGTCGGCCGCCGGCTGGCCGAGAAGCTGAACCTGCCCTTTGTGGATGCCGATCAAGAAATTACCCTCGCCGCAGGAAAGTCAATTCCAGAAATTTTTGCAGATCATGGTGAAGATTATTTCCGTGAGGGCGAACGCCGGGTCATCGCCCGGCTTTTGGAAAATGGCCAGCAGGTTCTGGCCACGGGTGGTGGCGCTTTCATGAACAGCGAAACCCGCGAACGCGCCCGCGACAGGGGCATTTCAGTCTGGTTGAAAGCCGATCTCGAACTTCTTTTAAAGCGCGTCGCCAAGCGCAATGACAGACCGCTGTTGAAACAGGACGATCCCGCCGCAGTTCTGACCAAGCTGATTGATTTACGCTATCCTGTCTATGCGCTGGCCGACATCACGGTGGAAAGCCGGGATGTGCAGCACACACAAATGGTCAATGATGTGGTGCGGGCCATTGCGGCTTGGCCGGGCCTCGGTGGCCAGGGGGGCGCTGACGATGAAGAATGAGATCGTACATGTCGACCTCGCAGGCCGCAGCTATGACATTACGATTGGCCAAGGGTTGCTTGCGCAAGCTGGCACGCGGCTGACGCCGCTGCTCAAGCGCAAATTCGCGGCTATTGTCACTGATGATAATGTCGGTCGCTACCACCTCGAGAAACTTGAAACCGCACTCTCTGCCTCAGGCATCCAACATAGAAATGTCATTCTTCCGGCTGGCGAGAAGACCAAAAGTTACGAAAGCCTTGGTCACTTATGTGATCAATTGCTTGTTGCAGGCGTCGAACGCAGAGACGGCGTCATCGCCCTAGGCGGCGGGGTCATCGGCGATCTCACGGGTTTTGCCGCAGCAATTCTGCGCCGTGGTGTCAACTTCATCCAAATCCCTACCTCTTTGCTGGCGCAAGTCGATAGCTCTGTCGGTGGAAAAACCGGAATCAACTCACCCTTGGGCAAAAACCTCATCGGTGCCTTTCATCAACCTGTCGCTGTTCTGGCCGATCTCGATGTCTTGCAAACCCTGCCCCAGCGCCAGCGCGCGGCGGGCTATGCTGAGATTGTCAAATATGGCCTTTTGGGTGATGCAGATTTCTACAATTGGCTCGATCAAAATGTCGAAGCCATGATGGCAGGCGACATCGCAGCCACCGCCCACGCCGTCAAAACCAGTTGCGAGATGAAAGCCCGCATCGTGGCCGAAGATGAAACTGAAACAGGTGTCCGCGCCCTCCTCAACCTGGGCCACACATTTGGCCACGCGCTGGAAGCAGCCACAGGCTATTCCGATACACTGCTCCATGGCGAAGCCGTCGCCATCGGTATGGTGCAGGCTTTTGGTTTTTCAGAATCGCTGGGCCACTGCGCCCAAGGCCTGAGCCGCAAACTGGCAGATCATCTGCGCCGCGCAGGTTTGCCCACCCATGTCAGCGAAATCAAATTCGCGCTCCCCCCGCCTGAGGCGCTTCTCAAACTGATGTATCAAGACAAAAAGGCCGAAGGCGGCAAACTCACCTTCATTCTCGCCAAAGACATTGGCCAAACCTTCATCGCCAAAGGCGTGGATGAGGCAAAAGTTCTGGCTTTCCTTAAAACGGACATTGCCAAACAGGGCCTCGCCAAACCATGACGCAGGATGTGTGGATGTCGATGGCTGCGATTGTTTTGCTGATCATCATATCGGCTTTCTTCTCCGGCGCGGAAACCGGCCTCACAGCGGCATCGCGCGCCAGGCTCACCGAAATGGAACGCCGCGGCTTAAAACGCGCCGGCACAGTGCTCAAGCTCACTGAAATGCCCGAGCGTTTGATCGGCGCCCTTCTGCTGGGCAACAGCTTGGCCAATATCACCGCCTCGGCCGTGGCCACCGTGGCACTGGTCAAAGCCTTTGGTGACACGGGCGCCATCATCGCCTCGGGCGTGATGACGGTGTTGATTTTGATCTTCGCGGAAGTGATGCCGAAAACCTATGCCATCGCCTATCCGGATCGCTTCGCCATAGCCGTTGTCCCCATCGTTCGCATTGTCGTTGCGGTCTTTGGCCCAGTGGTGATGATGGTCGAATATATCGTCAAGAAAACCCTGATGCTCTTTGGCGTCGATACCGCCAATGTGCAAAGCATTCTCTCGGCCCATGAAGAGCTGCGCGGTGCCATCGACCTTCACCATAAGGAAGGCGAGATGGTGAAGAAGGATCGTGATATGCTGGGCGGCCTGCTCGACCTCAAAGACCTTGAAGTCCATGACGCAATGATCCACCGCACCAAGATGATCATGATCGACGACAGTGAACCCATGCCCACAATTGTTGAGCAAGTTTTGAAAAGTGGCAAAACCCGCCTGCCTGTCTGGCATGACGATCCCGATAATATCATCGGCGTTCTTCACGCAAAAAGTCTTTTCCAAGCCTTGCAGGAACACGAAGGCGAGGTCGCCAAGATCAAACTCGATTCCATCATCACAGACCCATGGTTCGTGCCCGATACACGGCCGTTGGAAGATCAGCTCAACGCCTTCCTGCGCCGCAAGACGCATTTTGCCATTGTGGTGGATGAATATGGCGCGCTGCAGGGCCTCATTACATTGGAAGACATCATCGAAGAAATCGTCGGGGACATCAAAGACGAGTTCGATGCCGTCTCCAATGGCGTGCGCAAGCAGAAGGACGGATCTTATATGATCGACGGTGCTGTGCCCCTGCGCGATCTCAACCGCGCGCTGGATTGGAATCTACCGGATGAAGAAGCCACAACGCTTGCAGGCCTTGTCATCCACGAAGCCCGCATGATTCCCGAAGCCGGCCAAGCCTTCAACTTCCATGGCTTTCGTTTTGAAATCCTGAAGAAGCGCAAACAGCAGATCACAGTGATCAAAGCGGTAAAAGTGGAAGCACCCGTGGCAGAACCAAAAACACTTTAAACCACCTCAATCGCCAAAGCATGGACCCGCGCCTTCAACTCCGCCGCCAGTGCACTATTGATCATCCGGTGCTGTTCCACGCGCGATTTGCCCGCAAAGCCTGCGGCAGAAATGCGCACACGAAAATGGCTTTCCCCTGAGGGATGCGCACCAGAATGGCCATGATGCAGGTTGGATTCGTCAATAACCTGCAAAAGCATCGGGGAAAATGCCGCTTTCAGCTTGGTTTCGAGCAATGTCGCAACTGGCCCCATATGTTTAATAATCCACCGCATCGTTTTGGTTGATGTTTGCCGTCTAAAACAGCATACTCACATCCCTCATGAAACTCGATTCAAAAATCTTCGACAAAATCCGAATTAAACAAGAACCGACCGCCAAGGCCAAGGCTGAAGCGTCGATCAAACCTTGTGAATGGCCCGGCTGTGACAAGCCCGCCCGCCACCGCGCGCCCAAGGGCCGCGGCAATGATGGGCAATATTGGAATTACTGCACCGCCCACACGCAGGAATACAACAAGTCCTATAATTATTTCGAAGGCATGGATGATGGTGCACAATCGTCCTTCCGCAAGGAAGCCCAAACCGGCCATCGCCCCACATGGAAGCTGGGCCAGAATGGCGCAGCCTTTGTGGGCGCGCGCCGCCGCACCGCAAAATATATCGAAGACCCATTGAACATCTTGCTCAAAGAAAAAATCAAAACCAATGCCAAGCATG
The DNA here is from genome assembly GCA_043782835.1 of Aestuariivirga sp. Classification (GTDB taxonomy): domain Bacteria; phylum Pseudomonadota; class Alphaproteobacteria; order Rhizobiales; family Aestuariivirgaceae; genus Aestuariivirga. The sequence continues at coordinate 8,692 of JAYWAB010000032.1, read as the reverse complement.
GCAAGAGTTTGCGTCGCACTGAGCTAGAGGCGCTGCAAATCTTGGGCCTGCCCGAGGATGCCAAGCCCGAAGAAGTGAAATCCAAATATAAAATCTTGGTGAAGCGCCTGCATCCCGATGCCAACCAAGGCAGCCGCGCCAATGAAGACACACTCAAAGCCGTGATCAAAGCCTATGACACGCTGCGAGATTCTGGCTTCTGCTAAACTTGCTCAAAACCTTCCAAACAACTAGAACGAATGTTTGTTCCATTAAAAAGTGTGATCATGTCTCAGTCATCTACGCTCATCGGTTTACCTGACAAGAAAGTTTCCGTTTCTCAGCTCTTCGGTTTTGATTCCAACATGGAAGTCTCTGCCTTTGCCGAACGCAGCGAACATGTGCCCGATGTCGATGAAGATTATCTCTTCAACAAAGACACCACGATGGCCATCCTCGCCGGCTTTGCCCATAACCGCCGCGTGATGGTGACGGGCTATCACGGCACCGGCAAATCCACCCATATTGAACAAGTGGCGGCGCGACTCAATTGGCCCTGTATCCGCATTAACTTGGACAGCCACATCAGCCGCATCGATCTCATCGGCAAAGACGCCATCGTGCTGAAAGACGGCAAACAGATCACCGAATTCAAAGAAGGCATTCTGCCCTTCGCCTATCAGCACAATGTCGCTCTGGTGTTTGATGAATATGATGCGGGCCGGCCCGATGTGATGTTCGTCATTCAGCGCATTCTCGAAAGCTCGGGAAAACTCACCCTGCTCGATCAATCGCGCGTCATCCGCCCACATCAGGCCTTCCGGCTTTTTGCCACCGCCAATACGGTGGGCCTAGGCGATACCACGGGCCTGTATCACGGCACGCAGCAGATCAACCAGGCGCAGATGGACCGTTGGTCGATCGTGACAGCGCTCAACTATCTGCCCCATGCACAGGAAGTCGGCATCGTTCTGGCCAAGAACAAATCCTTCAACACCGACAAGGGCCGCAAAATCATCGCCAACATGGTGCGTGTGGCAGATTTAACGCGCAACGCTTTCATGCAGGGCGATCTTTCAACAGTGATGAGCCCGCGCACCGTGATCACCTGGGCCCAAAACGCTGATATTTTCAGCGGTGATATCGGCTTTGCCTTCCGCCTGACATTCTTGAACAAATGCGATGAGATGGAACGAGCCATCGTGGCCGAGTTCTATCAGCGCTGCTTTGGCGAAGACCTGCCCGAATCCGCTTCGCGGATTCAGATCGCCTAAAGAGCAATGGCCGCTAAAGAAGATCGCGCCGAACGCTTCAAGGAAGTGCTGGGCACGGCCATGAAGTCGATGGCGCTTGATCCCGAACTGGCCGTCAGCTTCGGCAATGATCAACCAATTTTGATCGGTCACAAAATCCGCCTGCCGCAAGTGACAGGCGCGGCCTCGCCAAATGACATCGCCATCACCCGTGGCTTGGCCGACAGTTTCACCCTCAAGAAATCAAACCATTCAGAAGCCGTCCATGGTCGCTATCTGCCCCAAGGAAAGAACGCCCGCGCTGTTTACGAAGCCGTGGAACAAGCGCGCATTGAAGCCATTGGCGCGCGCGCCATGCCCGGCGTCGCCTCCAATCTTTCTGCCATGATGGATGATCGCTATGGCAAGCTGGTCATCAACCGACCCTCCAACAACCGCAAAGACACCCCACTCGAAGAAGCCGTGGGCCTCATCGTCCGTGAAAAACTCACTGGGCAGGCCCCGCCGCCGCCAGCGCGCATGTATGTTGATCTCTGGCGCAAGTGGGTCGAAGAAAAAGCGGGCGATAAATTTGTAACCCTTGAATCCGCTTTGCATGATCAACAGGCCTTTGCCCGCCTCACCCGCGAATTAATCGCTTCGCTCGATATGGCCGACGAACTGGGCGAAGACCCAGACGAGGCCGACGACAGCCAAGAGCAAGAGGCCCAGGACGAACCCGGTGAAAAATCTGAATCTTCCGAAGGCGAACAGGAAGAAAGCCAGCAATCGGCCGCCGAAGAAATGGAAAATGCCGAAGGCAACACTGAAGCCGCCGAGATGGAGGCCCGCCAAACCGAGTCCGATGAGTTGCCTGATGATATGGATGGCGAGCAGCAGGAAGACGGCGAAGAACCTTGGCGGCCACAGCTGCCCTTCTCGTCGCTCAGCAACGACAATTTCTATCGTGTCTTTGCCCACCAATTTGATGAGGAGATCGGCGCAGAAGATCTCTGCGATGCCGAAGAACTCACGCGCCTGCGCGCCTATCTCGACAAACAACTCGCCAATTTGCAAGGCGTGGTGGCAAGGCTCGCCAACCGTCTGCAACGCCGCCTGATGGCCCAGCAGAATCGCTCATGGGATTTTGATCTGGAAGAAGGCGTTTTAGATGCCGCGCGGCTGACCCGCGTGATCACCGATCCATTGCACGCGCTGTCTTTCAAGCAGGAACAAGACACAAAATTCCGCGATACAGTGGTGAGTTTGCTACTCGACAATTCCGGTTCGATGCGGGGCCGCCCGATCACAGTGGCCGCAACCTGTGCTGATATTCTCGCCCGAACGCTGGAACGCTGTGGCGTGAAAGTGGAAATTCTGGGCTTCACCACAAAGGCATGGAAAGGTGGCCAAGCGCGCGAGAAGTGGTTGAGCGAGGGCAAAACCGCCAACCCCGGCCGCCTCAACGATCTGCGCCACATCATCTATAAATCGGCTGATGAACCCTTGCGCCGCGCCCGCAAAAACCTAGGCCTGATGATGCGCGAAGGCCTGCTCAAAGAAAATATTGATGGCGAAGCACTGATCTGGGCGCATAATCGTTTGCTAGCGCGCAACGAACAGCGCCGCATTTTGATGGTGATTTCCGATGGCGCGCCGGTGGATGATTCAACCCTCAGCGTGAACTCTGGCAACTATCTCGAAAAACATCTCCGCCAGGTGATCACCGATATTGAAGCCCGCTCCCCCGTGGAATTGATAGCGATCGGCATCGGCCATGATGTGACGCGCTATTACAAAAAAGCCGTCACCATCATTGACGCGGAAGAACTCGGCGGTGCCATGACAGAGAAATTGGCCGAGCTGTTTGAAGAACACGAAGCGCCAGCCCCAAGGCGGCGCACGCGCCATTAATCCTTGGCGCGTTCCACGTAGGACGCATCGCCCGTATCCACAACAATGCGCGTGCCCACACCAATATGCGGCGGCACCATGGTGCGCACGCCATTAGAAAGCATCGCGGGCTTGAAGGAAGACGACGCCGTCTGATTCTTGATCGCGGGTTCTGTTTCCATAATTTCCAACGTGATACGTTGCGGAATTTCAATCGAGATCGGGCCATCATTGAACATGGCAATCTGGCATTCCATGCCTTCCTGCAGGAACGGCGCAAAATCGCCCACCATATCGGTGGTCAAAGGAATTTGATCAAAAGTTTCGGGGTTCATGAACACATAGCTTTCGCCGTCTTTATAAAGATAGGTGTGCATGATGGTTTCAACAAAAGCTCGTTCCATCGCGTCAGTGGTTTTATAGCGCACAACGGTTTTAACCCCGTCTGAAATGCGGCGCATGTCGATTGTGGTGGTTGGCGTGCCTTTGCCGGGGTGCATCGATTCCGCTTTCAGCACGACATAAAGCTTGCCATCTTCATGTTCGATAACATTGCCCTTGCGGACGCCTGATGCGATGACTTTGACCACGGATTTCTCTCTATCTTTTGAATTTATGATTGTTTATTGGGGCCGCTCATAGCAGCCCCACCCTTGGAAGCCAACCCCTTTGCCAAAGCCTCAAAACCCGTGGTTTCACCCATCGCGCCATCACGACAGGCGCGGGTTTTTGGTGGCGCGCAATCGGATCATTTCTGATATTCGCGCCTGGTTTGCAGCGCAAGATTTTTTGGAGGTGGACACCCCCACCTTGCAAATCTCGCCCGGCAATGAGGCCCATCTCCATGGCTTTGAAACAAAGTTGATCCACACAGATGGAACCGCGTCAAAGCGCTATTTGCACACCTCGCCAGAGTTTGCCTGCAAGAAATTATTGGCGGCAGGCGAAGGGCGGATTTTCTTTCTGGGTCATGTCTTCCGAAATCGCGAGCAAACACCAACCCACGCGCCGGAATTCACCATGCTGGAATGGTATCGCGCAGCTGTACCATACCGCACCATCATTGAAGACACGCTGGCGCTGGTGCGTCTGGCCGCGCGCGAAACAACATTCAACTGGCGCGGCCGCGTATGTGATCCGCTTGCTGAAGCAGAATGGTTGACGGTGGCCGAGGGTTTTCAGAAATATGCAGGCGTTGATCTGCTTTCCACACTGGTAGGCAACCAGCCCGATCGCGACGCGCTGGCCAACGTTTCGCCCGTAGCGTTTCAAAAGGATGAAAGCTGGAGCGATATCTTCAGCCGCATTATGGTTGAAAAGGTCGAGCCGCATCTCGGCAACGGCCGCGTCACCATCTTTTATGAATATCCATCCTGCGAGGCCGCCCTCGCCCGAGTCTGCGCACATGACAACAGAGTTGCTGAACGCTTTGAGCTTTACGCAAGCGGTGTTGAACTCGCCAATGGCTTTGGTGAATTGACCGATGCAGAAGAGCAACGCCGCCGCTTTGAAGAAGAAATGGCAATCAAGCAACGCGTCTATGGTGAGCGTTATCCGATTGATGAAGAACTGCTCGAAGCGCTGATACTGATGCCCGAAGCCTCCGGCGTGGCGCTGGGCCTGGACCGCTTGATCATGCTGGCCACGGGCGCAACACGAATTGATCAGGTGCAATGGGGTTCGGTCGTTTGATCACACCCTCCACCGTTTTAATGTGTTAGTTTCCTAACATGCGCATCTTCATGCTGGGGGCAACGGGAACGATTGGGCGGGCGACGCGGGCCGAACTTTTGGCGCGCGGCCATGAGGTTGTGTGCTTTGGCCGCACGAATGTCGACCGTATCGGTGATGTGGCCAATGCACGCTCGATTGAACGTGATGGTTTTTGCGGCGAAGCTTTTGATGCGGTTGTCTCCTGCATGGCTTCGCGCAACGGCCTGCCACGGGATGCTTGGGCGATTGATCACAAGGCCCATAGCTTGGTTCTTCAGGCCGCAAAAAAATTGGGTGTGAAACAGTTCGTGTTGCTCTCGGCGATCTGTGTACAAAAGCCGAAGCGCGCCTTCCAACAGGCCAAGCTTGCTTTTGAGGCCGAGCTGATCGCGTCGGGTCTCACGTATTCCATCGTGCGGCCCACGGCCTATTTCAAATCACTCTCTGGTCAAGTGGCGCGTGTTCAGAAGGGTAAGTCATATCTAATTTTTGGCAATGGCAAGTTGACGTCGTGTAAGCCGATCAGCGACCAAGATCTGGCAAGTTATATGGCCAATTGCCTTGTGGATCGCAATTTGCAGAATGCGATTTTGCCCATAGGTGGCCCGGGGCCGGCAATGTCCCCGCGAGAACAGGGCGAACATTTGTTTCAACTCTTGAGCAAGTCGCCAAAATTTCGCAAGGTGCCGGTAGCACTTCTTGATTTAATTATTTTTGTATTGTCGGCGCTGCGCTTGAAAGACAAAGCCGAACTGGCGCGCATTGGCCGCTACTACGCCACGGAATCGATGTTGGCGTGGAACCCCACCACTCAAAATTATGATGCCGATACCACGCCTTCCTTCGGCAATGAAACCCTGCAAGAATTCCAAGCCAAGCTGATCAAGGGTGAAGCGAGCGTCGATCTTGGTGAACATGCGGTGTTTTGACGAACGGCCTTTAAAACGCGCGGTGCCTTATGACAATCACCGATTTTGAGACTTAAATTGCTTCAGCATTGTTTCGCGTAACCATTTGAACGCCGTGTCATGGTGCATCCTTTCATGCCAAATTATGCGGTAGGAAAACCTATAGTCGCCCTTGATTTCGAGAATCTCGCAATTTTTTATTCCAGCCAAAATAGTTGCCAAACGTAGCGGAATGCAGGCAACCGCATCGCTGTTTGCAACCGCCAAAGGGGCTGCCATGAAGTAGGGCAACTTCAAAGGCACGAAGGATGATTTTTGACCTGCGTCACCGATCACTTCATCAACGCCTGTGTCGCGGCCATCAGGATAGCGCATCGCGATTTGCGGATATTCCACAATCTGATCGCGCGAGACGCGTCGCGATTTTCCAGCGCTTTTGACCAGCGAGTGACCTTTTCGCACCAAACAAGCTTGCACATCTTTGAACAAGTGGCGGGTATGAAAGTCCGGCGGCAGATCGCCCTCTGCATAAAGCGCAAAATCAAGTTTGCCTGATTCAAGTTCTGAGAGTGTGCGCGTCAACCATGGCGCGACGTCAAGCTGAATAGATGGGGCCTCGCGCGATAGTCTGGCAAGGAGATCAGGTAAAACCACCGCCGCGCCATAATCAGTGCTCGCCAACTGAAAGGTTCTGGTGCTCGATCCCGGATCAAATGTTTCCGGCGCAAACACATCCGCCATAGCGGAAAGTGCTGTCGTCACGCGAGGCCCAAGCCTTTCGGCGTACGGTGTCAAAGTGCCCCCCTTAGAAGTACGCAAGAGCAGCGGATCGCCAAGCATCCCGCGCAATTTGCCGAGGACGCGGCTGGCGGCAGGTTGGCTCAACCCCAAAATCTCACCCGTGCGTGTCACACTGCGGGTTTGAAATAAAAGCCGCAAGAACCTGAGAGACCGAAAATCCAGCCCCATGAGAAATTCATCATCCATTTTTTGCATGGTGGTCATAACTTTCATGCCATTGTCGTCATGTCAGTTATCGCCCAAATAGCGATCATGTCCAGATCCTTTGATGCTATCTATCTCCAAACCACAGATCATCTGCGCCACCATGGTTGCGGCACATACCCGTTTGGAGATGGTGAAAATCTTATCGCCCGTGTGGCTGCGCTGCGGCCCAAACGGATTCTCGAACTGGGGACGGCGCTGGGTTACACTGCGTGTTGCTTTGCGGCTGCGGCACCCGATGCCCATATTGATACGATTGAAATGGACCAAACGCATGTGCGTCTCGCACGCATTAATTTGGAACGCGAGGGGTTTCAGAACCGTGTCGCCGTTCATAGCGGCAAATTTTTGAGTATTTTGCCGCAACTGAGCTCCGATTATGATATTTGCTTTTTTGACGGCTTTGCGCCGGACATCAGTGTTTTTAGACTATTGGCAAGCCATTTGCGCCTCGGCGGTGTTTTGATCTGCGCCAATTTGGGCCTTGCTGAATTCGCCGCGCAAAAAGCCCTTAAAGTCGAACTTTCAAATTCTTCGCATTGGCACCTTGAAGCTGCGCTGGAACAGGGTGGAACCTGTGTTGCTGTTAAACGCGAAGCCCTATCCCCCCACAACTCTTGGAGATTAAAATGAAAACAACATTTGCACTCGCTCTCTTGACCGCAACATTTGTAACCTCCGCCGCTCGTGCTGCAGATGAAGATGTGGTGCGGGCGCTTTACAGCGAGGTGTTCAGCAAAGCTTCAAGCCCGACGTTGGCAGAAGCTGGAAACAAGATTTTGGCACCCAACTGGCAAAGCTTTGGTGATTACGCAGGCAAAGCCAAAACCCGCGAAGAACTCTATGCCCAATTTGGTGGCGTGAGCAAAGCTGTTCCAAATTTGCATGTGGAAGTGAAGGAAATAATCCATGACGGCAACCGTTACATCGTGCGCGGTGAAATGACCGGAACACCCGTGGCCGATTTTTTTGGTGTAAAACCCTCGGGAAAATCTTTTGATGTGATGAACATTGATGTTCATACTGTCGAAAACGGCAAGATCACGGTCACTTACCATTTGGAAGATTGGGCCGGGGCGCTGCAACAGCTCACGGCCAAATAGAAGCATACTGAAAATATCAACATAGTGCACTTCCGGCCATCAGGTCGGGAGTGTTGTTGCCGATATGGGTCAGCTCTGCGCCTCGTTGGTGGTTCCAACTGGCCCTAGCTTGATACCAGATTATTGCTATTCTTCCGGCAAGTAAAATCCGGAGACCCGCGCCCATGAAAATGACGACTGAAGAAGCCTTTGTCAAAGTTCTGCAGATGCACGGAATTAACAATGCCTTTGGCATTATCGGTTCGGCCTTCATGCCGATTTCAGATATTTTCCCCAAGGCCGGTATAACGTTTTGGGACTGCGCGCATGAAGGTTCCGGCGGCATGATGGCCGATGGCTTCACGCGTGCTTCAGGCAAAATGTGCATGATGATTGCGCAGAATGGCCCTGGCATTACCAACTTTGTAACGCCTGTGAAAACTGCCTATTGGAACCACACGCCGTTGTTGTTGGTCACACCGCAAGCGGCCAACAAGACGATTGGCCAAGGCGGATTCCAAGAAGTGGAACAGATGGCGCTGTTTAAAGACATGGTGTGTTACCAAGAGGAGGTGCGCGATCCATCACGCGTGGCGGAGGTTTTGAACCGCGTGATTATGAATGCCAAGCGCCATTCGGCACCAGCGCAAATTAATATGCCGCGCGATTATTTTACACATGTGATTGATATTGATTTGCCTGCCATTGTGGAATTTGAACGTCCCGCTGGTGGCGAAGATGCTATTGCCGCCGCGGCCAAGCTTTTGTCCGGCGCCAAATTTCCGGTTATTTTAAATGGTGCCGGTGTGGTTTTGGGCGGGGCCATTGCGGCTTCCAAAGCGCTGGCTGAAAAGCTGGATGCGCCGGTGTGTGTTGGCTA
>JAYWAB010000031.1:0-35725 GCA_043782835.1 Aestuariivirga sp. | reverse complement strand
TGGCGGGCGGCTTCGCGCCTAACATGAGGTGATGAAAAAGATTCGCAATCTCGCATTTACGGCTTTGGTTTTTGGCGTGCTTTAGCACGGATCATTTGCCGCGCCCAAGGGCGGCATTGCCATGCATGGCGAGCCCGCATTGGCGGAGGATTATAAGTCTCTGCCCTATGCCAATCCCAATGCACCGCAGGGCGGAATTTTGCGGCAGGCCTTGACCGGCACGTTTGACAGCCTCAACCCGTTTATCGTCAAAGGCAATGTGGCGACAGGTGCACGTACCTATGTTTTTGAAAGCCTGATGGGTCGCAATTGGGGCGAAGCTTTTTCGCTTTATGGCTTGCTGGCACAGAGCATTGATGTTTCCGATGACCGACAGGTTTTTACTTTCAAGATCAGGCCGGAGGCGAAGTTTTCGGATGGCACATCGGTGACGGCCACGGACGTGCAGTTTTCTTTGGAGACACTGCGTGACCACGGGCGGCCCAGCTACAAAGGCAACTATTCCAAGATTACGCAAATCGAAACGCCTGATGATCACACCATCACTTTTCATCAGGACAAGGGCGACCGCGAGTTGCCGTTGATCATTGCGCTGATGCCGATCTTGCCCAAGGCGCAATGGGCGGGAAAAGATTTTGAAGCCTCTTCACTTGATCCGTTGATTGGTTCTGGCCCCTATATGTTTGGTGAAATTAAAGCGGGCGAGAGCGTCACCTTGAAGAAGAACCCAAATTATTGGGGCAAGGATTTAGCTTTCAACAAAGGTCTGTGGAATTTTGAAACCTTGCGCTTTGACTATTACAAAGATGCCAATGCGGCTTTTGAAGCCTTCAAGAAAGGTGACGCTGATATTCGCATTGAGAGCGATCCGGTGCGCTGGTCCACGGGTTTTAAATTTCCGGCAGTTGATGACGGTAAAGTGAAGCTTGAAACTTATGTGAGCAAGATGCCTGCTGCCACGACAGGTTTTGCTTTCAATACGCGCAAAGCCATTTTTGCTGACCCACGCGTGCGGGAGGCTTTGGTCGATGTTTTTGATTTTGAATGGGCCAATGCCAATCTGTTCAACAATTTGAACAAGCGGATTTATGGTTACTATTCAGGTTCAATTTTGTCTTCGCGAGGCAAAGCTGCCGACTCGGCCGAGCTTGCAGTTCTGGGGGACACCAAAAGTGGCTTGCGCGCGGATATGTTGGATGGAACTTATAGGTTGCCTGTGTCTGATGGTTCGGGCCGGGACCGGAAGATCTTGAAGAAGGCCGTTGATCTTCTCGCTTTGGCGGGGTGGAAGATTGGCGACGCTGGGTTGTTTAATGACAAGGCGGAGCCATTTGCTTTCACCATCACCATTCAAAACCCTGACCAAGAAAAAATTGCCCTGCATTTTCAGCGCAGTTTACAGGTGATTGGCATCAAGGCGGAGGTCAAGAAGATTGATGACACGCAGTTCAAGCAACAGCAAACGAGCTATGATTACGATATGATCCCCGTGGTTTGGTACAATTCGCTCTCTCCGGGCAATGAGCAGACCCTGTATTTCGGCTCGACAGGCAAAACTACACCCGGCACGCGTAACTATCCCGGTGTTGCGGACCCCGCAGTGGACCATGCCATAGACGTGATGCTCCACGCCAAGTCTCAGCAAGAATTTGAAGCGGCAGTTCGGGCCGAAGATCGCTTGCTGGTGGCTGGTTTTTACATTGTCCCTTTCTATGCGCCCGACCAATGGGTGGCGCGGTGGAGCCAGATTGGGTCGAACCCGCCTGACAAACAGCCTCTGCCCGGATTTGAAGCCACAACGCTTTGGTATCAGCCATGAAAATTGAAGTTGTCTCCGACGTCATCTGCCCCTGGTGTTTTCTAGGAAAACGACGGCTGGACAAAGCTTTAGCATTGCTGCCGGAGGTAAAAGCTGAGGTGATTTATCGGCCGTTTTTTCTGGATCCCTCCATTCCACCCGAAGGGTTGGACCGACATAAATATATGGCCGACAAGTTTGGCCAAGCGCGGCTGGCCACACTTCACAAACCACTTGAAGAGGCAGGCGCAAAAGATGGGGTTCCCTATCACTTTGACAAAATCACCCGGACGCCCAACACCTTGGACGCGCACCGCCTGATCCGCTGGGCCCAACAGGCGGGCAAACAGGCCGAAGTGGTGGAAGCCCTGTTCTGTGCCTATTGGCGCGACGGCAAGGATGTCGGCAATTTTACCGTGTTGGTCGAGATCGCGCAGGCTTGCGGCATGGACGGCGCAGAAGTGGCGCGGCTTTTGCCCACGGATACAGATCGCGTTTCAGTGATGGACGAAGTGCAGAAAGCTTATTCTTTAGGTGTGCAAGGCGTTCCAACCTTCATCATCGACCAAAAATACGGCATCTCTGGCGCGCAAGAAGTTGAACAATTGGCCAGCTCCATCAGGCAAGTGGCGACGCAGCGTTAAGCCGCCAGTTTCACCAAGTTCTGCATGAGCAACCGTGTGCCCTTCAGGCGCTGGGCAGCTGTGGCCCAATCGCGGATCAGAACCAGCGACATATCGGGCCGCAGCTTGGCCAAAGTGCCCTGCGCGCCAATCCATTGTACGAGGGCTTGTGAATTGGTGAAGATGCCCTTGCGGAAGGAGATGGTGGCGCCCTTCGGCCCGGCATCAACTTTTTCGACATTGGCCTTGCGACATTGCAGCTTGATTGAAACAATATCGAGCAGATGATCGACTTCATCGGGCCGCTTGCCAAAGCGGTCATGCAGTTCTGCTGCAAAAGCATCGAGATCGGTTTGTTCGACGAAATCGGCCAAGCGGCGATAGAGGCCAAGGCGTGCTTGCAAATCTGTCACATAGGATTCGGGGATCAATACGGATGTGCCGATGTTTATTGAAGGAGACCATTGGCCTTCTTCCTGGGTCTCATCTCCGCCTGAGCGCATTGCGGCCACGGCTTCTTCCAGCATCGATTGATAGAGTTCAAACCCTACTTCGCGGATATTGCCGTGTTGCTCTTCGCCCAAAAGATTGCCTGCACCACGAATATCAAGATCGTGGCTGGCGAGGTTGAAGCCTGCGCCCAATGAATCAAGTGATTGCAGAACTTTCAAGCGTCGCTCGGCTGTGGCTGTCAGTTTCTTGTTGGGCGCTGTTGTCAGTAAGGCATAGGCGCGCTGTTTGGAGCGGCCCACACGGCCACGCAATTGATAAAGCTGCGCCAGTCCAAACATATCGGCACGGTGGATGATCAATGTATTGGCGGTTGAAATGTCGAGGCCGGACTCAACAATCGTTGTGGAGAGGAGCACATCAAAGGCGCGGTCATAAAAGCCTGTCATGATGTCTTCAAGTTCGGTGGGTGGCATACGGCCATGGGCAGTGCGGAATTTAATTTCGGGCACGGCTTCGCGCAGGAATGCCGCGATCTCGTCAAGATCAGCCACGCGCGGGCAGACGTAAAAGCTTTGCCCGCCCCGGAAATGTTCGCGCAGCAAATGCTCGCGGATGATCACTGGATCAAAGGGGGAAACATAGGTGCGCACGGCCAAACGGTCGAGCGGCGGCGTGGTGATCAAGGACATTTCGCGGACACCGGAGAGGGCCAGTTGCAAAGTGCGCGGGATGGGCGTTGCGGAAAGTGTGAGCACATGGACATTGGCGCGCATCTGCTTCAGGCGTTCTTTGTGTTTGACGCCGAAGTGTTGTTCTTCATCAATGATGATCAGGCCAAGATCGCGGAACTTTATGCTCTCCGCCAAAAGCGCGTGGGTGCCGATCACAATGTCGATGCAGCCATCGGCAAGGCCCGCTTTGACCTGTTCAACTTCCTTGCGGCCAACAAGGCGCGAGGCTTGGCCCAGCCTGAGCGGCAGGCCTTTGAAACGTTCGGCAAAGGTCTTGTAGTGCTGGCGCGAAAGTAAAGTTGTAGGCACCACGACGGCCACTTGTTTTCCGGCATAGGCAGCAACGAAGGCAGCGCGCAAAGCCACTTCAGTTTTGCCAAAGCCGACGTCGCCGCAAATGAGCCGGTCCATCGGGCGGCCTTTTTGCAAATCGTCGAGAACCGCTTCAATCGAGGTCAGTTGGTCTTCAGTTTCCTCATAGGGGAAGCGCGCACAGAATTCATCAAAAACGCCCTCCGCCGGGGCCAGAACATCGCCGGGTTTTAATTCACGAGCGGCTGCGGTTTTGATCAAATCGCCGGCGATTTCGCGGATGCGTTGTTTAAGCTTGGCCTTCTTGGCCTGCCATGCGCCGCCGCCCAAACGATCAAGCTGCACACCCTCGGTTTCGGAACCATAGCGCGAAAGTAGTTCGAGATTTTCGACGGGGAGAAACAGACGGGCATTGTCAGCATAGGTGAGCAGCAAACAATCATGTGGTGCGCCCTGCACCTCAATGGTTTTCAATCCTTCAAAGCGCCCGATGCCATGGTCGACGTGGACCATGAGATCCCCCGGGGCCAAGGCCGAAAGTTCGGAGAGAAAGTCGGCGGCCTTCCTGGCCTTGCGGGCGCGGCGGATGAGCCTGTCACCCAAAATATCTTGTTCGCTGATCAGCGCCAACTCCGGCGTTTCAAAACCCTGCTCCAACGGCAGAACGATGACGCCGGCAATGGTGGTTTCAAGCTTTGCGGCACTGGCCCAATCTGTCAGCGTGACCAGCGGAGCCAGATCGTGATCGCGTAATATGGTGGCGAGGCGATCAGCGGAGCCTTCGCTCCAACAGGCAATCAGTGTGCGGATATTGTTCTTGCGCAGGGTCTCGCTGTGAACGCGCACGGCGTCATAGATATGGCCCTGGCCCTCGGCGCGTTCGGCGGCAAAGCTGCGGCCCTGACGACCGCCAAAAGAAATGGCGTTGGTCGCCGGATTCTCGAAAGGTGTTTGCTCCAGCACGGTGCGATCCGCCAGTGCCGCGTCCCATTCCATTTTTGAGAGACAGAGGCGGTTTGGCGGGAGCGGTTTGTAGGGGGCGGCACCGAATGCGTTTTTGGTCTGGGCTTCTTTGCGGGCGTCGAAATATTCAGCGATCTGTTCATGCCTTGCGGCCATGCCGGGCAGCGTTTCGTTGGTGAGGAGCCAGAGCCCATCTGGCACATAGTCAAACAACGTCGCCAAAGATGCATGAAACAGCGGCAGCCAATGTTCCATGCCTTGGTAACGACGGCCCGTGGTGATGCTCTCATAGAGCGGGTCGTTCATATCAATGCCGCTGAAAGCTTCGGCATAGGCGGTGCGGAACAGTGCGATTGAGGCCTTGGTCAGAAGCACCTCATTGGCTGGGTTCAACGCCAAGTCTTTCAGTTGGTCATGGCTGCGTTGCGATTGCGCATCAAAGATTTTGATGCTTTCGAGTTTGTCACCGAAGAAATCCAGCCGCAGCGGATTTTCAAAGCCGGGCGGGAAGAGATCAATCAATCCGCCGCGCACGGCAAAGTCGCCCTTTTCCACAACGGTGCCGACGCGCGAATAACCATTATCTGCCAAGAAGGATTGCAACGCCTCAAGTGAGATATGCATACTGGGGCGGGCATGGAAAGTTGCCGACGCAATCAGGTTTTGCGGCACGGTGCGTTGCAAAACGGCGTTGACCGTGGTCAGTAAAACATAGGGCTCTGTCATGCCTGTTTGCAGCCGCGCCAGTGTGGCAAGGCGTTGGGCGAGAATATCGGCCGAAGGCGAAACACGGTCGTAAGGCAAACAATCCCATGCAGGAAAGCGCAGCGTCTCCAAGCTTGGTGCGAAATAGGCCAGCTGTTCTTGAAGCGCGGCTAAATGTTGATCATCGCGGCAGACGCAGACGAGGCCGCGACTGCCCGCCTTGGCCACCAACTCTGGCAAGGCCAATGCGAGTTGCCCTTCCAACAGGCCCGACAGGATCGTGCGGCCCGGAACATTGAGGCGGATTTCAAGTTGTGGCGGTAACGTCATGAAACAGTCTCTGGCCGAAATGTGAGGATGGCGGTCAACATTTTTGACTGCAAATGGGGTGGAACTGGTTCAAGCTTGGTGGCCCAGCTGAGCAGATCTTGATCTGGCAATTCCAAAAGCTGGGCAAATTCCGACAAATTTTCTGCAGGCATGGTGGACAAATGGCGCGTGGCAAAACCGCCCAGAAGGATGTCCATCTCTTTGATGCCCCGGTGGGTGGCGCGCCACAACAGGCGCTTTCGCGTAATTTCGGTGGGATCTAGGACAGGCATGGCGCGCTTCATAGGTGGCTTGGGCTTGCATCGCAAGAAAATCGCGGCAAACTGGGTCGATGCGTCCAGAAATTCTCACCCCCCTGTTTGCTGATGTCGCCATTGTCAAAGGTATCGGCGAAAAGCTGGCCAAGCTCATGGCCAAATTGCTGCGTGGCGATGGCGGCGTGGCACGGCTGGTTGACGTGTTATTTCACCTGCCAACGCAGGTCATTGATCGGCGCTTTCGCTGCACCATATCGCAATTGCCGGTGAGCGGCGTGGTCACGCTTGAGGTGACGATTGGCAAACATCACCCCGCGCCGCAGGGAACGCGCCTACCCTATAAGATCGATGCTTTCGATGAGACGGGGCACATGGTGCTGAGTTTTTTTTCTGCTTATGCCGATCACATGGCGCGCAATTATCCGCCGGGTGAGCGCCGCTTGATTTCGGGTGAAATCAGTTGGTATGGCGTTGAACCGCAAATCAGCCATCCCGATTATGTGCTGCGGGTTGATGACGCGGCCAAGATGCCGTCAATTGAGCCCGTCTATGCTTTAAAGGCCGGGCTTTCTTCCAAGATTTTGCAGAAGGCGGCGGCAGTCGCCTTGGAAAAATTACCGGCACTTGCCGAATGGCAGGATGCTGCCTGGTTGCAAAAGCAAGCATGGCCGGATTTTGCTGCAGCACTTCATGGGGAACATTGGCCCACAGAAGTGACACCCTTGGGCACGCAAAATCTGCGCCGCAAGCGGCTGGCCTATGATGAGTTATTGGCCAATCAGCTGGCGCTCTCATTGGTGAGGGCGCAGATGAAACGTGCGACGGGGCGGCGGCTGAGTGGCACAGGTGCCTTGCGCGCTAAACTTGTTGCGCGACTGCCCTATTCCCTGACGGGTGCACAATCTGGGGCGCTGGCTGAGATAGTGGCAGATATGGCGGCAGACACGCGCATGATCCGCTTGTTGCAAGGCGATGTGGGATCAGGAAAAACCGTAGTCGCTTTGTTGGCTTTGGCGGCAGCCGTTGAATCAGGCGCGCAAGGGGCCTTCATGGTGCCCACGGAAATATTGGCGCGGCAACATCTTGCCACGCTTTCAAAACTCCTGTCGGGAAGTGGTTTGCGACTGGGCATTCTCACGAGTCGCGAAAAAGGCAAGGCGCGGGAAGAGCTGCTTCAGCGCTTGGCTGATGGTGCCATTGATGTGTTGATCGGCACCCATGCGTTGTTTCAGGAAGGTGTGCAGTTCAGGGATTTGGGTTTGGTGGTGATTGATGAGCAGCATCGGTTTGGCGTTCATCAGCGCCTGGCCTTGCAAGCCAAAGCCAAACACGCGACAGATTTATTGGTGATGACGGCGACACCGATCCCGCGCACTTTGGCCTTGACGGTCTATGGCGATATGGATGTGTCCAAGATCACCGAAAAGCCGGCGGGCCGGCAACCGATTGATACGCGGGTGATGCCGATTTCCCGGATGGATGATGTGATTCATGGCTTGCAACGCAGTTTAGCTTTAGGTGCGCGGGCCTATTGGGTTTGCCCGTTGGTCGAAGAAAGCGAACTGGTTGATCTTGCGGCGGCAGCACATCGTTTTTCGGCATTGGATGCGCAGTTCCCCGGCAAAGTGGGGCTGATCCATGGGCGTCTGAAGGGCCCTGCGAAAGACGCGGTGATGGCAGCGTTTCAATCTGGTGCGCTTTTGCTGTTGGTGGCTACGACGGTGATTGAAGTCGGCGTTGATGTGCCCGAAGCATCGATCATGGTGATTGAGAATGCCGAGCGTTTTGGCCTGGCGCAGCTTCACCAATTGCGCGGGCGCGTGGGGCGCGGCAATGCCAAGTCTTCGTGCTTGCTGCTCTATCAAGATCCTCTGGGCGAAACCGCAAAGGCCAGGCTTTCAATCATGCGCGAATCCGAAGATGGCTTTCGGATAGCGGAAGAAGATATGCGGTTGCGCGGGGCTGGCGAAATGCTGGGAACACTGCAAGCAGGTTTGCCCCTGTTCAAGATTGCGGACCTTACCGTGGATGGCGAATTGCTGGCGGCGGCGCGCGATGATGCGATGTTGATTTTGAACCGTGACCCTTCGCTCACGTCAGCGCGTGGGCAGGCGCTGCGGCATTTGCTTTATTTGTTTGAGCGCGACGAGGCGATCAAGCTTTTGGCTTCCGGCTGAAGCGTTTGGCCAGTTTGGTTTCAACAGCGGGTGGCAAAGGCAGTTCAGGGAAAACAAGGCCCATCGAGATCACCAGTTTCAAACCATCTTCAACGCTGAGATCGATGATCTTCACATCCTTCTGATCGACGAAGAAAACATAACCAGAGGTGGGGTTGGGTGTGGTTGAAATATAGACCGCATACATTTTGCGGCCCTTTTCAAGACCAACCTGTGCGCCGTCGACTTCACGCGACACAAAAGCGAGCGACCAAATTCCCTTTCGTGGCCATTCGACCAAGCAGACATAACGGAAGGACGAACCTTGATCAGCAAACAGGGTTTCGAAAATCTGTTTGGAGCCTTTGTACAGCGAGCGCACGACGGGCGTTGAATTGAGCAGCTTGTCCCACAAACCAAAAAGCGTGCGCCCCACAAGATTGGCGGCCAATGCCCCCACAAGTGTAATCAAGACCAAGGCCGCGAGCAAACCGAAACCCGGAATTTTGATCGGCAAATAATTATCTGGATTATAGGCTGCGGGAAGCCAAGGTTTTACAATTGTGTCAAACCTGTCGACGACCCAGAGCGTGGCCCATAGGGTAATGGCGGCAGGTGCTATGATGACCAGCCCGGTGAAAAAATAACGCCTGATGCGCGGCAGGAGACCACGCGTGGCAATGGGCTTGGGGGTTTCAATGGACATAGATTAAAATGCCATTGCGGGCCGCGCCGAGCAAGGTGTTTTAAATCTATTGTGCGGGATCAAGTGGATTTTGCTCGTTCCAAACACGGGCCCGGGCTTCGGCTTCAAGACGCACTTCTTCGCTGGCGGCCACTTTCATCTGTGTATAGCGGGCCAGAATTTGCGGTGTATCATCACGCGTGGCTGATTGTGCAGCAATTGCATACCACGTCAAAGCTTTCGTATCATCCTGTGGAACGACTTCGCCCTGCTGACAAAGATCGCCCATGTAGGCAGCGGCTTCGGCTGAATGTTTGCGAATGGCAGCATTCAACCATTTTAAACCCTGTTGTGGGTTCTTGCGCATACCTTCTCCCTCAATGCTCATCACGCCCAAGGCATAGAAGGCCCGTGGGTGGCCGTAGTTGGTGGCCATCTGCAAATAGGTTCTGGCCGCGGCTTGCGGGTTGGCCTTCAGGTGGGCTGCGGGAATGCCAAGGCGGCGATAGTCGGCCACGCGCAATTGTGCATCGACGGCTATTCTTAGACGATATGGATCTTGTTCTTCCGGGTTGAAGTTATCGGCGACGCGATTGAAATAAGAGTAAGCAATGGCGGCATCCGAGGGAACGCCTTTGCCCAGCCTGTACATATGGCCCAGATACCAATCAGCGACAGTGTTGCCGTCTTCGGATGCTCTCAGGAACGCACCCCGGGCGTGATCAAAATCACCCCGGCCATAGGCATCACGCCCGGATTTGAGATCATTGGTCCAGAACGGATGAATATCAAGCCGTGGCAGATGAATGTCGGGATGCGGCAGTTTGATTGCTGGCGCTTCACCGAAAAAATTGAATAAGGGCCGAAAGAAGCCGTCCTCATCAGCGCGGGCTTGCGGCGTAAATGCAAGCCATGCAAGGCAAAAAATGATGCAGCATTGCCAGTGTGCTGCCCTCTTTCGCGCTGCGTTATAAACCATTGCCGTTTTGCCAATTATCCCCGCGCCAGACTATGACACAGGCGTTAATATTTCACATTATTCCACCTTACTCATTGCGCTGGGCTGCGGCGCAATTGGGGCAAGGTGAGGGTGAAGCGTCGACAGTCGTGGTTAAATTAAGATTTTGGCACGCTGTTGCGCCGTTGCCACAGGGGCCATCAGCTTTTGATTAACCCAGCACCGCATTCTGCAATTCCCTTTTCAGCACCCTTCGGCTAAGGCTCAAAGCCTCTGCAACCAAGACGAGAAAGCTGGACTATGAACGCAGAACCATCGGCCCACGCACCTGTGCAGACGCTCTCTTTTTCCTATGTGCGAAGACCTGGGCTTTTAAAGATCACTTTGATCAATCTTTTGTTCAATATATTGACGTTCTCGATCTACCGGTTCTGGGGCAAGACCAATGTGCGCCGCCATATCTGGAGCTGCATCCATATCAATGGCGAACCGCTGGAATATACCGGCACGGGCAATGAACTGTTCAAAGGTTTCCTGTTTGTTTTTGGCCTTTTCATTTTGCCCTATATCATTCTATCCGCAATTTTGCAGGCAGCTTTGGGCCAGCAGCACCCGGCGGTTTTGGCGATGAATTTTTTGTTCGCGCTGTTTGTCTATGTGATGTTCGGCTATGCCATTTATAAAGCACGCAAATATCAACTCACGCGCACCATGTGGCGCGGCATTCGCGGCAATCTTGCGGGCTCTGCGATGACTTATAGCCTCACCTATTTCGGTGCGATTCTCGCCAAATCCTTTTCTCTCGGCTGGGCCACGCCTGTCATGAACACTGTGCTCCACGAACAGATTATCAATGACATGCGCTTTGGCGATGCCGCATTCAAATTCAAGGGCCGCGCCGGGCCACTGTATCCGACTTATGCTTTGTGTTGGCTGCTCACAGTATTGGCGCTGTTTGCGTTCATCGGCCTTGGTGTTGCGCTCTATATGGTCGTCCCGCTTCCAGCGGATTTGAGCGGAAAGTTTTCACCTTGGCATGCGGCCATTGCAGCTAGCCTTATTCTGCTTTTCTTTGCTTATATGCTTTTTGTGCCGGCACTTTGGTCGATCTATATCGCCAAACAAATGCGGGTTTTTGCAGATTATACGCGTTTTGATGGCGCACAGTTTAGGTTAAAAGCCAAGGCATGGAGCATTATCTGGCTCACCCTCAGCAATCTTCTCATTTTGATTTTTACACTGGGCGTGGGCTGGCCCTTTATACAGCAGCGCCAATTTCGCTATGTGATTGATCGTTTGCACCTTGAAGGTCGGGTTGATGTTGACCGGATCACGCAGTCAAGCCTCGCTATCCCGACGCGGGGCGAAGGACTGGCGGACGCCTTTGATGTGGGGGCTTGGTGATGGCGGCGACCGCGACATATTTTGACGGCCAATCCGCCAAGGCCGCGACGGTTGATGTCAGCCTTGTGGTTTCGGGCTTGCAATTTTCAGGCGCTGAAACGCCGTTGCAAATCTGGTCCATCGCGGGCCTGCACCCGATTGATCCACCTGCCCCCGGCCAGCCATATCGCTTGAGCCATGAAGATTGGCCGGGGCGTCGGCTGATCATCCGCGATGTGGCTTTGGTCAATCAACTCATCGCACAGTCTTCACATTTGAAGGGCGGCTATTCGTGGCGCGATATTTCACATTTGGTCGGGTGGACTGTTGGCGGCCTTGCTGGCTGTGCGGGCTTGGCTTATGTTGCAATGATTGTTTTGCCGACACCCATCGCGAAACTTCTTCCGCAAAGCTGGCGCGAAAGAACAGGCCAAAGCATGGAAGCAGGCATGGCCAGTTATGGCAACCGCTGCACCAATGCGGCAGGTGAACACGCTATGGGGGCCATGCTAGCCACGCTGGCCGAGGGCACGCCCGACATGCCGCCTGTTTCTGTGCATGTTTATGATATTCCCATCGTCAATGCATTTGCACTCAACGGCGGGCGCATCATCGTTACCCACAAACTCATCGAAATGGCAGACACGCCGGAAGAAGTGGCAGGTGTGGTGGCCCATGAGATTGGTCATGTGGCCAACAAGCACCCGGAAATTCAAAGTGTGCGCCTTGCCAGTATGGAGGTTCTGTCCAGTGCGTTCACTGGCTCCAACGGCGGCAACATTGGCAGCAATGCCGCGTTGCTGGCGGGATTGATGCATCAGACGCGGGAGAATGAAGCCCAGGCTGACGCCTACGCCCAGGATATGCTTGACCACGCGGCGGTAGACCCCGAAGGCCTGCGGCGGTTTTTCAAGAAGATCCTGAAGCTTGAAGGCGGTGGCAACAAAGATAGCAGCAGTGCCTTTACCGCATTGGGCAATGTCTTTGCATCTCACCCAGGCACGGAACAACGTATCGAGGAAATCAAACCTTTGCCTTCTGGCACCGTGGCCAAGCCGGTGATGAGCGACGAAGATTGGAAAGCCTTAAAGAAGATTTGCGGTTAGGCGGCGGGTTCTTCTTCGCCCGTATCTTCGCTGATCCGTTCAACCGAGACGACATGTTCAGCATCAGCCGTATTGATAATGGTCACCCCTTGGGTCGAGCGGGCTGACAAGCGAATGTCATGGACCGGGCAGCGGATCAATTGGCCGCCATCTGTGACCAGCATGATCTCATCGCTTTCGACCACGGGGAATGAAGCAACCAATGGGCCGTTGCGATCATTCACCGCCATCGCGACAATGCCTTTGCCACCGCGATTGGTGATGCGGTAATCATAGCTCGACGTGCGTTTGCCATAACCGTTTGCTGAAACGGTGAGGACGATCTGTTCTGCAGATTGCATTTCGGCAAAGCGTTCAGGCGAAAGTGTGAAATTCTCAGAAGCGGCTTCTTCATCATTGGTCACCGCAATTTAGGCAACTTCGCCTCCTGCAGCGCGTGACTTTTTGATATAGGCGGAACGTTCGTCCGGTGTCGCCTCCATATGTGTGAGGATCGACATCGAAATGATCTTGTCGCCTTCCGCCAGTTTGATGCCGCGTACACCGGTTGAACCACGCGATTGGAACACGCGCACATCGGTTGCGGCAAAGCGGATACATTGGCCCTGGGCCGTGGTGAGCAGAATATCAGCCGCATCCGAACAAGTTTCAACGCCCACAAGCGCGTCGCCCTCTTCCAGCTTCATGGCAATCTTGCCATTGCGGTTGATGCTTTCAAAATCGGCCAATTCGTTGCGGCGCACGTCACCTGACTTTGTGGCAAAGACGATCTGCAATGAGGCCCAGCTGGCTTCATCCTCCGGCATGGGCATGATGGTGGTGATGCGTTCGCCGTTTTCCAGTGGCAGTAAATTGATCAAAGCCTTGCCCCGCGCCTGTGGGTTGCCCACGGGCAAGCGCCAGGTTTTGAGCTTGTAGACCATGCCTGCTGAGGAGAAAAACAGAATGGGCGTGTGGGTGTTGGCAACAAAGAGCTTCACCACGAAATCTTCATCGCGCATCTGCACGCCTGCCCTGCCCTTGCCGCCGCGGCGTTGGGCGCGGTAAGCCGAGAGGGGAACGCGTTTCACATAACCTGCATGGGACACCGTAACGACCATGTCTTCACGCTGGATCAGGTCTTCGTCTTCGACTTCGCCGTCATTGTTTTCGATGGTCGTGCGGCGCGGTGTGGCGAAATTGGTTTTGATTTCAGCCAGCTCTTCGCGGATGATCGCTTGAACGCGGGCGCGGCTGCCGAGAATTTCGAGATAGTCCTTGATTTCGGCGGCGAGTTTTTCGAGTTCTGCCGAAATTTCGTCAAGGCCCAATTGCGTCAAACGTTGCAGGCGCAAATCCAGAATGGCGCGGGCTTGCTCTTCTGAGAGGACATAGGTTCCATCGGCTTTCAGGCCATGGCGGGGGTCTGCAATCAGGGCAATCAAGGGGGCCAATTGCTTGGCGGGCCATGCGCGGGCCAGCAAGGCAGCGCGAGCTTCGGCGGCATCTTTGGAGGCACGGATCAGCCGGATCACTTCATCGATATTGGCCACAGCAATGGCAAGGCCCACCAACACATGGGCCCTGTCACGGGCTTTGCGCAGCATGAATTTGGTGCGCTTGGTAATCACCTCTTCACGGAAAGCGATAAATTCACGCAGCAAGTCTGTGAGGGTCAATTGTTCAGGGCGACCACGGCACAGCGCAATATTGTTGACGCTGAAAGAACTCTGCAATTGTGAGAACCGCCAGAGCTGATTTAACACCACTTCTGGTTCTGCATCGCGGCGCAGTTCGATCACCACGCGCATGCCTTCGCGCGAGCTTTCGTCGCGAATGTCGGTAATGCCTTCGATGGTTTTATCGCGCACAAGATCGGCAATTTTTTCAACCATCAGAGATTTATTCACCTGATAGGGAATTTCAGTGACGATCAAAGCCTGCTTGTCTTTGCGCAGTTCAACAATTTCAACTTTGCTGCGCAAAACAATTGAACCACGGCCTGTGGTGAAAGCGGATTTAATTCCGGCGCGGCCCAGAATGATGGCACCCGTCGGAAAATCAGGGCCCGGAATGATGGGCAAGAGTTCTTCGACGGTGATCGCCGGATTTTCCATCATGGCCAAAGTTGCATCAATCACTTCGCCAAGATTGTGAGGTGCCATGTTGGTGGCCATGCCTACCGCAATGCCGCCCGAACCATTGACGAGAAGATTGGGAAACTTGGCAGGAAGAACCGAAGGCTCTTCAAATTCGTTGGAATAGTTCGCAGTGTAGTCCACAGTCTGCTTGTCAAGGTCATCAAGCAAGGGCATGGCGGATTTGGCCAGCCGGCTTTCGGTATAGCGGTCAGCGGCGGGTGGATCGCCATCCACAGAACCAAAGTTGCCCTGCCCGTCGATCAACGGCAGGCGTAAAGAAAAGTCCTGCGCCATGCGCACCAGCGCGTCATAGATCGCGAGATTGCCATGCGGGTGATATTTCCCCATGACATCGCCGACAATACGGGCAGATTTCTTATAGGCTTTGTCCGGCGTGAACCCATTTTCGTACATGGTATAAAGAATGCGGCGGTGAACGGGTTTCAAACCATCGCGCACATCGGGCAGCGCGCGCGAGACGATGACACTCATCGCATAGTCGAGGTAAGATTTGCGCATTTCCTCTTCAATGGAAATCGGTGAAATCTCGTGCGGATTGGCGGGCGGCAGGCCCTTATTGTCTTTGTCGTCGTTAGCCACTGTTCGGCAATACCCTGTGTCTTTTAGCACCCGAAATGTGTGGCCGCGATGATAGAATCGCACGCTTCACAGGGCACAGGAATGCTTAGACTCTTCGGGCCTTTGGAGCAATGAAAACGGCTGTTAAATCACAGGTGTTTTAGTTCTTCGGCAAGAGCGTATTGGCCTATCTGCGGCGTGCGCTAAACCCGTCACCGTGGATCATGCCGTTCTCATTGGTCAAGGTTGAGCAGTTGGGCTTGTGGTCCAGTAGATGTTTGAAAACCACGCAGAGTTTATTGCCCTGAATGCTCCATCGGCCCGTATCGCGTTCACCCTTGTTGGTGGCTACGGAAATGCCGCCGCCGCCCGTGAGTTTTACTATCGCTTTGACGCTTTCGGCCACGCTGACATTGTAAGTTGCAGGGGCAAGCTTTTTCAAGTCAGCGGGCGACAAGGGATCACCCGCACGGGCATTGCCCGGCATGAATAGCAAACCGACAATAAGGAACTTGAACCACTTCATTTGAAAACTCCCTCAGAATGGAACTTCATCATCAAGGTCCCGGGCGAAGCTCTGCTTGGGCGCAGAGCTGCGCGGGCGTTCCATCGGGCCAGAAGCGCCAAAGTCTTCGCCGCCGCCATAGGATGCACCTGCACTGTCGCCAGCGCCGGGCTTACCGCCCATGAATTGCATTTCACCGCGATAGTTCTGCAAGACCACTTCGGTGGTGCGCACTTCAACACCTTCTTTGTTGGTATATTTGCGCGTTTGCAGCGAACCTTCGAGATAAACTGTTGATCCCTTCTTGAGATACTGCTCCGCCAGCTTGGCGAGGTTCTCATTGAAGATGACGATGTTGTGCCATTCGGTTTTTTCTTTTTTCTCGCCCGATCCCTTGTCGCGCCAGGATTCAGACGTGGCCAAACCGAAAGAAACGATGGGCTTGCCATCCTGCGTGTGGCGCACCACTGGGTCTGCGCCCAAATTGCCCACTAGAATTACTTTGTTGACTGAACCTGCCATGACTGATCTCCCGTGTTTGCTCTTCATAGACATTTTAAAGCCTGCGGGGCTGTAAATTCAAACTCATCCACAGCCGTTATGTTCTTTATATGTTCCCGTGAGGTAAAAAACAAGGCCCGTCAAATGCGGGCCTTGTCATTTTGCGTGGGGTTTGCGCGTCGCAGGATTAGGCACGGCGCAACAGCCTGACCCATTTGCCAAAGCTGCCTTCGGCCTTGTTTGGGTTTACCAGATAACGCTCTGGGTGCTTCACATTCTGCATCAGGGCGGCGCTGTAAACTTCTGAATAGGCGTTAAAAATTGTGTTTTTCATGATCTTTCTCCTTCGGTATTCCTGTCACCTTAGGTACTCTTCGCAAGCGCAAGAGACAAACGGCTTAAACTCACATGACATGTAACATAACCTGACATGCTCATGCGACTCGCGCTATAGAGCGTCATGGCACGTCGTCTTCCTTCGTTGAATGGTCTCAAGGCTTTTGAGGCCGCCGCCCGGCTGGAAAGCTTTTCTGAGGCGGCGGAAAGCCTGTTTGTCACCCATGCCGCCATCAGCCGGCATATTCGTGAACTTGAGGACTATCTGGGCACAGAGCTTTTTACCCGCACGGGGCGCGGTGTGGTGTTGACCGAGGCCGGGCGGCGGTTCGGTGGTAAATTGACGCCACTGTTTGATCAATTGGCGGATGCCTCGCGCGAGGCGGCAGCGGTGGGCCAAGCGCGCAGTTTGAAAGTTTCAGTTCAGCCTGCTCTGGCATCGCGTTGGCTTGTCGGCAAGCTTGGCACGTTCAACGCGCTTCATCCCGATATTGAGCTTCATGTCGACCCATCCAATGAGCTGGTTGATTTTCATTCCGACGAAGTTGATCTCGGCTTGCGCTATGGTCTTGGTGGGTGGGGTGATGTCGATGCCGTGCGGTTGACTGATGTTGTGTTCTTTCCTGTCTGCTCAGCAAAATTCTTGAAGGGCCACCGCGATATTACACCTGCCGATTTGCCGGGCATGTATCTCTTGCATGAAGACAAGAAGGAATGGTGGGCCGAATGGTTGGCTTTTGCCGGTGTGGTCGGGGCTGATGCTTCACGCGGGCCGCTGTTCCAAAATCAATTGGCTTTAGAAGCGGCAGAGGCTGGCCAAGGCTTTGCTTTGGGGGACCAGATCATTTGTACGGATAGTTTGCTGGAGGGTTGGCTGGTTCGTCCGTTCCCGCAGGAACTGAAAGCCGTTGGCGCTTATTGGCTGGTGCGGCGCAAGGGGCGGCGCGAAAGTGGGCCCATGCGGGCATTTCGAGAGTGGCTGGCCGGAGAACTTGTGGATACCAACAAGAAATATCAGGCGTTCAAGGCGCAAGCCTTGAAGCCAGCGTGAAAACCCGCCACGACAGTTTCCTGTCCATGTGATGAGATTCGCTGATGCCCAAAAAGAAATATGATTGCCTGAAATGCCCCGGCTATTGCTGTTCCTACCCTATCATTGAAGTGAAGGACCGCGACGCGGCGCGTATTGCCAAGCATTTTGGCTTGACGCTGGAAAAGGCCGAGAAGAAATATTTCAAATCAGCCCATGGCTACAAGCGCATCATGCGGCGCCAAGTTGATGAGCACTATGGCAAGATCTGCCAGTTCTTTGATACGGACGCGCGGCGCTGTACGATCTATGAGGCGCGGCCCCATGCATGTCGTGATTTTCCGGGTGAAGATAATTGTGGATACTATGACTTCCTCGCCTTTGAGCGCAACGCGCAAGAAGACGAGGCTTTCGTCTCAACGACGGACCATAAAGAAAACTAAATCTTGGCGCGTTCGGCGTCGCAGGCTTTGATGTGAACGGCGCTTGGTTTTGCATTTGCTTCAGCTTTTGACATGCAGAGTTGCAAACCAGCTTTGGCCACGCCACTGATGAGGCGTTCGAGTTCTTTTTCACCGCTCACGTTGCCAAAGTTACTCAGCAAGCGTTCCGCAGACCATTCGGGGTCGAGATCGCGGAGCATTTGTTTGGCTTTTGCTGCTTCATCTGTTTTGCCGAGGAAAGCCGCGTCCAATGCCAAGAAATCATTGTTGATGGGCGCAGATTTTGCGGCTTCTTTGGCAAATTCATAAGACCTGGCAAAGTCCCCCGCATAAAACAGCGCCGGATATAAAGTTGAATTGTACCAAAACGGATAATGCGGATTGAGGCTCAGCGCCTTGTTGATATTTCCAACAGCCAGATCTGATTGTCCTGACTGCACCAGAAAAGTACTGGTCATTACCAGAACATCGGCGTTGTTGGGTGCCAAGAGCAAGGCGCGGTTTGCTTCCGATTGCATGTTGGATGCGTCTTGAAGCAGAGAATAGGCTTGGGCGAGAGCGGCATGCGCCTCACCGTCTTCTGGATCAAGTGCCGCAGCTGATTTTGCCTCGGCCAGCATTTGCGGCAAGGCGATTTCAGGCGGTTGTTTGCCATAGAGGATCTCCAGCAAATCAACCCAAGCCATGCCGAGATGGGCGCGGGCAAAGTTGGGATCAATGACAATCGCCTTGGCGAACATGTCCTCTGCCTTTTGCACAGAGTCCGGGCCCATCTGATGGGATGCCTCGAGCCCGACTTGATAGGCGTCATAAGCGCTCCATTGGCTTGGTGGCTTGCGGCGGATAAGACTGCGCTCATTGGCGGCCGCAGCAGCATCATGGCCTGCAATTGACGTGGCAATCCGATTGGTGACATTGGCCTCAACTGCAAAGACATCATCGCCCTGGGCTTCAAACCGTTCAGACCAAACGTGGGCATTGGTTTTGACGTCGATCAGCTGGGCCGTTGCGCGCACCCGGCCCGGCAAAGCCTCGACACTGCCTTCTAAAACATAATTGACATGTAGATCATTGCCCACGGCGCGGACGTCTACGGCCCTGCCCTTATAAACATCCGTCGAGTTTCTGGCGATGACGGCGAAGTCTTTCGCGTGGGATAAATCGGTAATCACATCTTCCGTCATCATGGCGGCGAATTTATCGCCTTTCGGATCGCTGCCCAGATTGTTGAAGGGCAGAACTGCGATGGCCGGAAGCTCAACTGCCTTTGGCAGGGGGCGGTTGAACCACGCAACACTGGCGATCCCGGCGACGGCGAGAAGAGCTGCCGGAAAGCGCCACGTCCGGCGTGACGGTTCTGGAGTTGGTATTTCCGTCGGTTCTGGCGGTGCGTCATAGATGTAGCCACGTTTGGGCAATGTCTTTATTATTTTGCGATCAGAATCGCCGAGCGCCTTGCGGATTTCGGTGATGCATTGGACAAGGCTGTCGTCGGTCACTGCCACGCCGGGCCAGACGCTGGTCATCAGTTGCTCTTTGGTGACTGCCTGGCCCGCATTTCGGAACAGGATTTGTAAGACCGCCATCGACTGTGGCCTAAGTGTTACGGCGCTTTCCGCATCTGGCCCGACTTTGCCGCGTTGCCAGTCAATAAAGGGGCTACGCTTGGAAGTAAGAAGTAAATTTCCAATCGTTTCAGACATCTGTCACTCCCACAATAAAGCAGTATCGGCTTTTTTTCGTCTTTTTGGAAGGCCCAATGCGAATTTCGTATTTTTTTCGTTAAGTTTCGGAAGTCCATCTGGATGCCTTCAGGACGTGACGGCTGGGGTGCAGCAGAATGTTCCCAACAGCTACAATGCTGGGGAAGTATTTCTGGTTAGAGAATTGGTTGGTCTTTGGCGTTTTGGGGTTCTGATGATGGGCAAGTTTGGAGTTACGCGCGCAGCTGCAGTTCAAGAAGGCACCAAAACTGCAAACGGTAACACACCTGCATTTGGGCAATGTTGGTTTAAGGCCGGACGGTGTTTTGAATGGTTCATCCACGGGGCACGTGGAAACGGGTTTGCAGCTGCGTGGGGGCAAGAGTTAGACATCCGGAGTTTCGCTCTGCGAAACATCGGTGGTCAAGGCCTACCTGCTCGGTAGAAGCCCCCGGATACTTGGTGGTAGGCCTTGATCGCATTTTATAACAAAAATTGCAATGCGAGCCTATATAAAATCACAGATAGGCTTTGAGAATCCCGATGAAATCGACGGCCTTCAGACTGGCACCGCCGACCAAGGCGCCGTTGACATTGGCCACACTCATCAGTTCGGTCGCATTTGATGGCTTGACAGAGCCGCCGTAAAGAATACGTGTTGCCGCGCCCTCCTCTCCCATCGCCTTGGCCAACTCGGCGCGGATATGGGCATGGGCTTCTTCCACTTCTTTGATGGTCGGGGTCAGGCCAGTGCCGATGGCCCAGACGGGTTCATAGGCGATGACAGTGTTTGCGGCGGTGGCTCCCTGGGGTACTGAAGCTCTAATCTGTGTCGTCAAAACATCCAGCGTCTTGCCGCCTTTTCGCTCATCCAAAGTTTCGCCAATACAGATGATGGCATTGAGCCCAGCGCGGTGGGCTGCCATGGCCTTGGCGGAAACGACAGCATCAGTTTCCTTGTGATTGGTGCGGCGCTCCGAGTGGCCGACGATCACAGCTGCCGCGCCCGCGTCTTTCAGCATCTCGGCGGAAATGTCGCCGGTATGGGCGCCTGAAACCGCCGCGTGGCAATCCTGGCCACCCAGTTTGACTTTCGATCCCCTCATCACCGACTTGGCGCGGCGGATCAGCGTGGCGGGCGGGCAGATCATGACATCGCACTTCAGTTTCACGTCCCGCAGCATACCGGCCAAAAGGCGCGGCTCACGCAAGGCCGCTGTTGTACCATTCATTTTCCAATTGCCTGCAACCATAGGGCGGATTGTTGTCATGCTTTATCCTCAATCTCTTTGCGGTTTTGGGGCCTCTTAGCAAAGTGATCCCGCACTTGCGAGAGAAAACATGCATCCCTATAAGCGGGTTATTCAATGCTTCGGCCCAAATCCATCGGAACGGCCGCTCGAAAGGAAGACCAATGCTCGAATCGATGCGCAACCTTGCCAAAACCTGGGTTGCCAAAATATTGCTTGGCCTTCTTGTGGTGGCGTTTGGTGTCTGGGGTGTCAGTGGCATTGCGGGATCGGCGTTTGATTCGGCCCTGTCGCTGACCGGCTGGGGGCCAAAAGACTTGGCGCAAGTTGGCAATGTAACGATCAATGGCGATGAATATACCAAGAGCTTGCAACGCATGTTGAAAAACGTCTCCCAACAGAGCGGCCAGAACTTGACGATGGATGATGCCCGAAAATTTGGCTTGGACCGCCAAGTGCTGGACAATATGATTTCACAGGCGGCCGTTGGCACCGAGGCCAAGAAGCTCAAGCTCGCCGTTGCGCCCCAAATCATCGACGCTCAAATTGTCAGCAACAAGTCATTTCAGGATTCGACGGGGAAATTTGTTCCAGTGGCTTTCTCACAATTTCTACAAAGCAACGGGGTGAATGAACAGACTTATCGCATAATGCAGAATCAAATTCATACAGACGCTGCCATTCTTGGTGCTGCTTCTGGTGAACTCACTTTGCCGAAGGCCTTCGCTGCAGCGATGGGCCAGTATCAGGGCGAGATGCGCGATGTGAAATATTTTGATGTGAGCACTTCGGAAGCCGATTTGGCCAAGCCTTCGGATGCTGATCTGGATGTGCAGTATAAGAAAACGCCTGCTGCCTATACCGCGCCGGAGTATCGCAGTGCAGCCATGCTCAGCGTCGATGCAGCAACACTGGCGCCTAAGCAGTCGTTGACGCCGGAAGAGTTGCAGGTCGGCTATGACAAGCACAAAAGTGAATATTTCACGCCCGAGCGGCGCGATCTGGTGCAGATTTCATTTGCTTCGCTCGATGCAGCAAAAAAAGCCAAGGACCGGGTTCAAGCCGGCGAAGATCTGCTGAAGATCGCTGGCGAACTTGGCTTTAATGCGAGCGATGTTGTGCTGAATGGAAAAGTGAAAGCAGACTTTCTTGACCCCAAGATTGCTGATGCCGCGTTCAGCTTGGCCGAGGGCCAGGTGAGCGAGCCCGTGCAGGGCGGATTGGCCACGGCCCTTATCAAGGCCGTGAAAGTGACACCCGCCAAGCAGCCGAGTTTGGATGAGATCAAGGACAAGCTGACGATACAATTGCAAATGGGCAAGGCGAAAGAACAATTGCAGCAGGTTTATAATGCGGTGGAAGATGCGCGTGGCCAGAACATGAAGTTTGAAGATATCGCTTCGCGCGCCGGGTTGCAGTTTACACTTCTGCCCGCAGTGTCTGCCCTGGGCCAAGACAAAGACGGCAAAGAACTGAATGTGCCGGGCAAACCAGATTCACTCAAAGCGATTTTTGCGAGTGATGTGGGCGTTGAGAATGATGCCATAGGTGCCGGTGAAGGTTATGTTTGGTATGATGTCCGCTCGGTTGTTCCTTCGGCGCTCAAACCGCTTGATCAGGTGAAAGACCAGGTCACCAAGGATATCACCGCCAGTCGCGTGCGTGATGCCGCCATCAGCAAAGCCAAGGCGCTGGTTGATGCGTTGAAAGGCGGCAAACCGATTGAGACCGTGGCGCAGGAAAATTCTGCTGCGGTGAAAACCGCGACGGGCCTCAAACGCAATCAACAGACACCGGAGTTTGACGGTGCTGCACTCAATGCTGCCTATGCGGTTGCTGACCAGAGCTTTGCCAGTTCGGCAGGCGGTGATGGCAAATCGGCACGGGTGATGCAGGTGGTCAAAGTTACATTGCCTGCCGTCATGGCGACATCTCCTGAACTTGACCAAGCCAAAAGCCAAGCCAATGTTGGTTTCGGCAATGATTTGCAAACCGCACTGGTGAAGGCACTGAAAAAATCAGCCGGTGTCAAACTAAACGTTGCCCTGTGGAAGTTGGATACGGGTGGCGAAGCGCCCCCGGTTGAATAAGCCATGGTGATTTCTCCCAGCTATGAGGCCTTTGCCCGTGCCTATGAGGCGGGCCAAGCGCAGATTCTGCTCACGCGGCTGGTGGCGGATTTGGAAACGCCCGTATCGGCGATGTTAAAACTTTCACGCAATGCGCGCTATTCATTTCTATTGGAGTCGGTTGAGGGCGGTGCTGTGCGCGGGCGTTATTCCATCATCGGCATGAACCCGGATTTGATCTGGAAAGTGGAAGGCCAAACCGCCTCGATCAATCGCAAGGCTTTGGTGGATGACAAGGCTGGGTTTGTGCCTTTGAAAGTTGATCCGCTGACGTCATTGCGCGCGCTTCTGGCCGAAAGCCGGATTGATTTACCCACAGATGCGCCGCCGATGGCAGCGGGTGTCTTTGGGTATCTGGGTTATGACATGGTGCGGTTGATGGAAGATATGCCCGCCCACCCACCTGATTCACTTGGCCTGCCGGATGGCATGATGATCCGCCCCACCGTGATGGCGATATTCGATAGTGTCAAAGATGAAGTGACAGTGGCAGCACCTGTCTATACCGATGTGAATGTCTCAGCGCGCGCGGCTTTTGCGCGGGCCTCGGAGCGCCTGTCGGAAGTGGTCGATGCTTTGGATCGGCCGATTGATATGGCGCTGCGCCAGGCTGAGACGTTGCCGATTACGCCATCGCATTCCAACACCTCGCCAGAAGCGTACCGCCACATGGTGGTTAAAGCGAAAGAACACATTGCGGCGGGAGATATTTTTCAGGTCGTGCTGTCGCAGCGCTTTGAGAGCGATTTCACTCTGCCGCCATTCGCACTCTACCGCGCCTTGCGGCGGGTGAACCCGTCTCCGTTCTTGTACTATCTCGATTTTGATAGCTTTGCTGTTGTGGGTTCCAGTCCTGAAATTCTGGTGCGCGTGCGTGATGGCAAGGTTTCCATACGACCGATTGCCGGCACCAGGCGGCGTGGGGCAACACCGACTGAAGATCAAGCTTTGGCTGAGGAACTGCTGGCAGACCCCAAAGAGCGCGCCGAACATTTGATGCTGCTGGATCTTGGTCGCAATGATGTAGGGCGCGTGGCAGAAATTGGATCGGTGAAAGTCACTGACAAATTCATTCTCGAATTCTACAGCCAGGTGATGCACATTGTGTCCAACGTCGAAGGCAAGCTCGACAAGAAGCATGATCTGATTGACGCACTTGTTGCGGGTTTTCCGGCGGGCACGGTTTCGGGCGCACCCAAAGTGCGGGCC
The DNA here is from genome assembly GCA_043782835.1 of Aestuariivirga sp. Classification (GTDB taxonomy): domain Bacteria; phylum Pseudomonadota; class Alphaproteobacteria; order Rhizobiales; family Aestuariivirgaceae; genus Aestuariivirga. The sequence continues at coordinate 11,460 of JAYWAB010000031.1, read as the reverse complement.
ATGGAAATCATTGACGGTTTTGAAGTCAACAAGCGCGGAATTTATGGCGGCTGTGTTGGTTATTTCGGCGCAGATGGCGAGATGGACACTTGCATTGTACTGCGCACGGCGATTGTGAAAGATGGCAAGATGTATGTTCAGGCTGGGGCTGGCGTGGTGGCTGATTCAGTGCCCGAAAACGAATTGCAGGAATGCGTGAACAAGGCCAAGGCACTTTTCCGAGCTGCCGAAGAAGCCGTTCGCTTTGCAGGCCGGGCCGGGAGGGGACAATGATCATCCTCATCGACAATTACGATAGTTTTACGTGGAACCTCTATCACTATCTTGGCGATCTTGGTGCGGAGACAGTGGTTCACCGCAATGACAAGATTTCGATTGGGCAGGTGATGTCGGCCAGGCCTTCAGCCATCGTGATTTCGCCGGGGCCCGGGGTTCCTTCGCAAGCTGGCATTATTATTGATTTGGTCAAGCAGGCTGCGGGCAAAATTCCAATCTTCGGCGTGTGTCTTGGTATGCAAGCGATTGGCGAGGCCTTTGGGGGGCAGGTGGTGCGGGCACCTTTACAGATGCATGGCAAAGTTTCGAGGGTGCATCATGAGAGCAAAGGTGTTTTTGATGCCCTGCCCCAGGATTTTTCAGCGACACGTTATCATTCTCTCATTGTGGATCGTGAAACACTTCCTCCTGAATTGGAAGTGACGGCAGAGACTGATGGTCTCATCATGGGATTGCAGCACAAGACGATGAATATCCACGGCGTGCAATTTCATCCTGAAAGCATCGCTTCGGAACATGGCCATCAGATTTTAAAGAACTTCCTCGATAAGACGCATCATGGCTGATCTCAAACCCTTCATCGCTAAGGCGGCCTCCGGTGAACCCCTGTCGCGCGCAGAGGCACGCGAGGCCTTTGGTGTGATGATGTCTGGCGAGGCCACGCCATCGCAGATCGCAGGTTTTCTCATGGCACTGCGGGTGCGTGGCGAAACGGTGGACGAGATCACGGGTGCTGTCGAGATTATGCGCGAGAAGATGGTGCGTGTGGTGGCCCCAGCCGATGCCATTGATATTGTCGGCACGGGCGGCGATGCTTCGGGTTCTTATAATATTTCAACTTGTGCAGCTATTATTGCGGCGGGGGCTGGTCTCAAAGTGGCCAAGCATGGCAACCGGGCTTTGTCGTCAAAGTCTGGCGCGGCGGATGTCTTGATGGCGCTGGGGGTCAAGATTGATATTCCGCCCGAGAAGATTTCTGACTGTATCACTGAGGTTGGTATCGGTTTCATGTTTGCGCCTCAGCATCATTCGTCAATGAAGCACGTTGGGCCAACGCGAGTGGAATTGGGCACACGCACTATTTTTAATTTGCTGGGCCCGCTGTCCAATCCTGCTTCTGTAAACCGGCAAGTCACGGGAGTTTTTTCGAAAACTTGGGTTGAACCTCTGGCGCAGGTTCTGAAAAACCTCGGTTCGGAAGCCTGTTGGATTTGTCATGGCGAAGGCGGCATGGATGAGATCGTGCCGACGGGGACCACGTGGATTTCGGAACTCAAGAACGGCAGCATCCGCACTTTTGAGCTGACGCCGGAAGCTGCTGGGTTGACGCGCTCAAAGCCAGAGGCACTCAAGGGGGCCGATGCGGTTCATAATGCTGAGGCCTTGCGGCATGTGCTCGCTGCGCAGCCTTCGGCTTTTGCGGATGCGGCCTTTATGACAGCAGGGGCGGCACTTGTGGTGGCGGGCAAGGTGGCGGATATAAAAGCGGGCGTCATTCAATCGCGTGACGCGGTGCAATCAGGTGCTGCGGCCAAGACATTGGCGGAGTTGATTGAGGTTTCAAACAGCTGATGGCAACGATCCTCGACAAAATCGCAATTTACAAGCGCGAAGAAGTGGTCGCAGCTCAAAGCGCTGTGCGGGAATCCGTGCTGCGCGATCAGATCGCCAAACAAACCCCAACGCGTGGATTTTATAGGGCACTCAAAGCCAAGGCTGAGGCGGGCCATTATGGTTTGATTGCGGAGATCAAGAGGGCCAGCCCGTCAAAGGGTTTGATCCGGGAAGATTTTGATCCGCCTGCCCTTGCGCGGGCTTATGCCTCTGGCGGTGCGGCTTGCCTTTCGGTTTTGACCGATGGGCCTTCTTTTCAAGGTGCGTCCTCGTATCTGGCCGCTGCCCGCAATGCCTGTTTGCTCCCCGTGTTGCGCAAGGACTTTATGCTCGACAGCTATCAGGTGCTTGAGGCCCGTGCCTGGGGCGCAGATTGCATATTGATTATCATGGCGATGGTGGATGACGGACTGGCCTCACGACTAGAGAAAGCAGCGTTTGATCTCGATATGGATGTGCTGATTGAAGTGCATGATGAAGCCGAATTGAAGCGGGCGTTTAAATTAAAGTCGCCGATGATTGGCATCAATAATCGTAATTTGCATACGTTTGAGACGAAGTTGGAAACAACAGAGTTGCTGGCGCCAATGGTCCCTGAGGACCGGGTCATCGTGACAGAGAGCGGTTTGTTCACGCCGGGTGATCTGGCGCGACTGGCCAAGTGCGGTGCCACGACTTTCCTCATTGGGGAAAGCCTCATGCGGCAGGCGGATGTTGCGGCGGCGACCAAAGCGATCTTGGCTGCGGCATGAGCAAGCTTTCCCACATTAATGCCCAAGGCGAAGCGCATATGGTGGATGTCTCCGCCAAGGAAGTGACCAACAGAACTGCGGTGGCGCGCGCGCGCGTGATCATGAAGCCCTCGACTTTAAAGCTGATCACATCAGGCACCGCTAAAAAAGGCGATGTGCTGGCCACGGCGCGCATTGCCGGCATTCAAGCCGCAAAAAAAACGCCTGAGCTTATTCCGCTTTGTCATCCTTTGATGATCTCCAAAGTGACGATCGATTTTAAACTTTCTGCCAAACATATTGATGTTGAAGCGCTGGTGAAAGTTGAAGGCAAAACCGGCGTTGAGATGGAAGCGTTGACGGCCTGTGCCGTCGCCTGTCTCACGCTTTATGATATGGTCAAAGCAGTGGATCGCGGCATTGTGATTTCGGATTTGCGACTGGTCGAAAAGTCGGGCGGCAAGTCTGGCACGTTCAAGGCGCGGTGAAATGGCCCTGCTCCCGGTTACCGAAGCATTGGAGCGCATTTTAGAAACGGCGCGCGTGCTGCCCGGCGAAAACGTGGCGCTCGATCAGGCACTCGGCCGGGTGACCGCGCAAGCCATTGTGGCCAAGCGCGATCAACCTCCGTTTAATGCCTCTGCCATGGATGGCTATGCGGTTCGCTTCGAAGATATTGGCAGCATTCCTGCGGCAGTGCGTATGGTTGGAACTGCGGCGGCGGGTCATGCATATCGTGGCGTGTTGAAGGCTGGTGAAGCTGTGCGCATACTGACGGGCGCGCCACTGCCGCAGGGTGCCGACACTGTTGTCATTCAAGAAAACTGTCGTGTTGAAGGCCCAATGATCGCAGTCATCCAAGCCACAACACTGGGCCGCAATATTCGTCTGCGTGGTTTAGATTTTGCGAGGGGCGACGTTCTGGTGCCTGCGGCCACGCGACTGAACGCGCGTGACATTGGACTTGCTGCCTCGGGCAACACGATGATGATCCGTGTGCGGAGGAAACCTGTTGTTGCCATTATCACAACGGGCGATGAGCTGGTGCTGCCCGGGCAGAAGCCGAGGCCTGATCAGATCACGTCTTCCAACAGCCATGCACTTGCGGCTTTTGCGCAAAGTCTCGGCGCAGATGTTATTAATTTTGGGATTGTGCCTGACAAGTTGGCGGCGATCACCTCTGCAATCAAGCGGGCTCACCGCGCCGACGTATTGATCACCACAGGTGGTGCATCTGTTGGTGATCATGATTTTGTGCAGGCGGCGCTGCGCAAGGCCGCCGTGAAGATTGATTTCTGGAAGATCGCCATGCGGCCGGGCAAGCCTTTTATGTTTGGGACCAAGGGCAAGCTGAGGGTGCTGGGGCTTCCCGGCAATCCCGTCGCTGCTCTGGTTTGCGCACGGATGTTCCTCAAGCCGTTATTGGCCAAAATGATTGGCTTGGCTTTCGAAGACGCACAAATCTTCGCGCGGCTTGGCGCTGATCTTCCAGCAAATGATCTGCGGCAAGATTATTTGCGCGCCACTTTGGCGACGCTGAACGATGGAACCCGTATTGCCTCGGCGGCGGTCAAACAGGACTCTTCCATGCAGCGCGTGATGCGCGATGCGGGGTGTTTGATTGTGCGTGCACCCCATGCGCCAGCGGCGAAAGCTGGTGAATTACACCCGATTTTACTGCTCGATTGGTGATCATAAGAGAAACACTTGCGGAACCTTGCAAGAACATGTAAGCAGGTTGTGGGTTTGTTCTGATTCAACGAGGTTATCATGCTCACACGCAAACAACTTGAACTTCTGCTCTTCATCAACGAACGCTTGAAAGAAGAAGGTGTGCCGCCTTCGTTTGAGGAAATGAAGGTTGCGCTGGATTTGCAGTCCAAATCAGGCGTGCATCGTTTGATCGTGGCGTTGGAAGAGCGCGGCTTTCTAAAACGCATGCCAAACCGGGCGCGGGCCTTGGAAGTGATCAAACTGCCCGAGTCCCACACGCCGAGTTTGGTGAAGAAACAGGGCTTCACGCCCAATGTTATTGAAGGCTCGCTCGGTCGGGTCAAACCCATGCCTGCTGCCAATGACGGCGGGCTTCGTGCCACAGCCATTCCGATGATGGGGCGGATTGCGGCGGGCGTTCCCATTTCGGCCATTCAAGATCATACTGCGAATATTATGGTGCCGCCTGAGATGTTGGGTGGTGGTGAGCATTTTGCCCTTGAGGTCAAGGGTGACTCGATGATTGATGCGGGCATCTTTGACGGCGACACAGTGGTCATCCGCAAGGGTGACACAGCCAACAATGGCGACATCGTTGTGGCATTGGTTGATGAAGAAGAAGCGACGTTGAAGCGTTTGCGCCGCAAAGGTGTTTCGATTGCGCTCGAAGCTGCCAACACAGCGTATGAGACGCGCATCTTCGGACCAGACCGGGTGAAGGTTCAGGGACGGCTGGTGGGATTGTTGCGGAAGTATTGAACGAAAAAGAAGCCCGGGCTTTCGCCCGGGCGCCCTTGCAGGGGACTCTGGTTTAACCTTGGTCTCGGATCAGTTTGATGCTGATTTAGCGTTGAGGAAGCTTGTTGGATCGAGCGCTGTTGCCCCTTTGCGCACTTCGAAATGCACTTGTGGGCTTTGCACGGCGCCAGTTTGACCCGCTGTGGCAATGACATCGCCGCGCTTTACTTGATCACCTTTTTTGACCAGCAGTGACGCGGCATGGGCATAGGCCGTGACATAGCCGCCGGGATGACGGATTAAGACGAGATTGCCATAACCTTTGAGCTCATTGCCGGCATAGGCCACAACGCCACCTTCTGCCGCTTGGATTTTGGTGCCTTCGGGAACGGCGATATTGATGCCTTCATTCTTCATGCCATTGGGCTTGGCGCCAAAGCCTGAGATGACTTTGCCGCGCACCGGCCAGCGCATGGCAAGCTGGGCATCGGAAGGTGTCGCAGCGGCGGGAGCAACCGGGGCAGCATCTGCTGTTTGCGCAAGTGCCTTATCTTTTGGCAACGCTAAAGGCGCGGGCTTGAAGGCAGCAACTTGACCATCAGACTTGCCAACATCTTGCACGGCGACAGCAGGTTCACCTGCGGGATTGTTTGCAGCAACTTGGCCTTTGCCGGGGATTTTGATAACCTTGCCCAGGGGCAGAGGCTTATCACGCGGCAGGTTGTTGAGTGCTGCGATGGCAAAGGGTGAAACCTTATAATTGCGGCCCAAGGAGAAGAGCGTATCGCCCTTGGCGATCGTGTGTTGATCGGCACTGTCGGCGACAGCGGCCAGCGCTGCTTCCGGTTTTGTGACGGGCGCTTCGACAGCAGCCACTTCTGGCAGAACGGCTTGTTTTGCGCCCGGCACTTTGATGGTGCGGCCGGGGGCTACCACATAGGGTGCTTCGATTCCGTTAGCGGCTGCAAGCTGCTTCACGGTCAGGTGATTGGCTTTGGCAATCCCATAAAGCGTCATGCCTTGCGCAATAGTGATGCTGGCACCCGTTTGGACTTTGCGGGCTATTGTCTTTGGGGCCAAAGCCTTTGGCGCTTCATCCGTAGTGTCGGCAACTTGCGCATCGGCAATCACCGGCGTTTTATATGTTGGCTTTTTATAGGTCGGAACCGGAGCTTCTACCTGGGCCAAAACGGCTGGCTTTGGAAGTCGGTTGAACTTAAATTTTGGCTGCGCATAGTTTGGCGCAACAGGTACTTCTGTCTCTGCCGTCAGACTGGGTTGCCTATAGGTCTTGGCATAGGCCTTGGCGTAATCGACCTGTGGTGCTGCTGCCAAAGGCGCTCGGGCGATTGGGCTTTGCACAATGGGTTCGTCATTCTGCGAGATTTGCGGGGCCTGATAGGTCGGGGCCGCGTAGATGTGCTTTTTCGCCTTGGGGATTGAAGCGGTGTAAACCGGATCGGTATCCGAGGGGTTATTGTAGTTTGTGGAAAAACGCTCGATTGAGTCCGAGCAGCCCGAAAGCAGAATGGCGGCAAAACCGACCATCACAAGCTTCAAAGACGTCGCGCCACCAAAGGCGCCCGGTGCCATATTACGCATACTCAACTCCAGTACAAACTCACAAACCCGGGAGAACATCTCCCCAACTCTCTTGGGCAGAATGACGGCTCTAGGTTAAGTTTGCTTTAATGATGAAGATATTCTTGGTCTATTCGCTCAAATTATTCGACGACGACCTTGGCCCCAATTTTCACCAGACCATAAAGCTCAGTGACATGCTCGTTCAACATGCGGATGCAGCCTGATGACGAGGCCTGACCGATAGACCAGGGTTTATCAGTGCCGTGGATGCGGTAATCACTATCTCCCAAATAAAGCGCACGAGCCCCCAGTGGATTGCCGGGGCCGCCTTTCACCATGTCAGGAATGATATGACCTGCTGCGGCTTCGCGGGCCAGCATTTCTGGCGGTGGCCGCCAATCGGGCCATTCGGCTTTGCGGCTGATGGTGTTGGTGCCATGCCACGCAAAACCTTCGCGACCAACGGCCACCATGAAGGCTAAGGCTTGGCCATCTGGAAGGATGAAATAAAGTTTGCGCTCTTGGGTTCGCACCAAGATCGAACCGGGTGATAAATTGGTGGTCAAACTGATCAATTCGCGGGTCGGGCCTTTTACTGCCTCAAGTGTTGGCGCGTTGTGGGGCAGCGTTGAGACATTCGAAATTTCCAATGCACCTAGGACCGAAAACTGTTTTGCTGCTGCTGTTGCCCCGCTCAAGCTTATGCCCAGCAACGCGACAGTCGTAAAAATCACAGAAATCCGCAAGGTCCATTTCCCTCTTCCGGCGGGAACATGCGTGAGAAACTTTAATGCGCTGCTAATGTTTGAGACTGCCCAACATCTGTCTGGCTGATTTATGAAGCTGCGGATGTTTCCAGCGCTCGGCAATTTCGCTGATTGGCAGAAGGACAAAGGCGCGGTCTGCCATGCCCGGGTGTGGCAGCACCAGGTGCTTTTGAACAATCCCCCGCTGCTCGCGTTCAAGATCATGATAGGCCAGAAGATCAAGATCAAGGGTGCGCGGCCCCCACCGCCTGCCCCGTTTGCGGTCCGCAGCGCGTTCGATTTCATGGAGCTTGCGCATGAGGCTCTCTGGCGAAAGTGCCGTTTCAATTTGGGCAACTGCGTTGACAAAATCTGGCTGGTTGGTGACACCGAAGGGCTTTGTAATTAGGGAATTTGAAGAGGTGATAAGACGCATCGGAAAGCGATTGAGTTCAAATAAAGCGCGTTCAACAGTGGCGCGTGGGCTGCCCCAGGGGCCGGGCATATTGCTGCCCAAAGCGATGAGGATCATTACTTCTCTCGCAGCAGACGGGATTTCTCGCGGTTCCAATCCCTGATCTTGATTGTCTCGCGCTTATCGACATTCTTCTTGCCCTTGGCCAGAGCGATGTCCACCTTGACCCTGCCCCTTGGATTGAAGAACATTTTGATCGGAACAATGGTCAGGCCTTCGCGCAAGACGCCCACCGAGAGCCGTTTGATTTCCTTGGTGTGGAGCAGCAATTTGCGCGGGCGCTTTGGTTCATGATTGAAACGGTTGGCCTCGCGATACTCCGGTACATTGGAATTGAACAGGAAAAGCTCTTCCCCCTTCATGGCGGCATAGGCCTCAGCCAGATTGATCTGGCCCGTGCGCAGTGATTTCACTTCAGAGCCTTGCAGCTCAATGCCTGCCTCAAACTTATCGAGCAGTTCATAATCAAAGCGGGCGCGGCGGTTATCTGCCACAATCTTGATGCCGACTTGCTTGCGGGCCGCTTTTGCACCACCGGCCTTTGAAGACATATCAGTTGATCAAGCCGGCGTGAACCATCGCTTCGCGCACGGCTGTTTTGGTGGATTCAAGCACAGGCACCAAAGGCAACCTTGCTTCGGCATCACAGAGGCCCAAAAGGCTGGCAGCATATTTCACCGGGCCGGGGTTTGATTCCACAAACAAGGCGTGATGCAATGGCATCAGCTGGTCTTGTAGCTTCAGCGCCTTGGCATAATCGCCCTTCAGCGTTGCTTCCTGGAGCGCGGCGCAAAGGCGCGGGGCGACATTGGCTGTCACTGAAATGCAACCTACACCGCCATGCGCGTTAAAGCCCAGGGCGGTTCCATCTTCACCCGAGAGTTGAATGAATTTCGCGCCCGAGGCCAAGCGTTGCCGCGACGGGCGGGTCAAATCAGCAGTGGCATCTTTGACGCCGACGATGTTTTTAAAATCATGGGCAAGGCGCGCCAGTGTTTCTACCGAGATGCTGACCACGCTGCGGCCCGGCACGTTGTAAACAAAAATGGGAATGTCCACTGCTTTGGCAATCGCTGCATAGTGGGCGTAGATCCCGTCCTGCGTCGGCTTGTTGTAATAGGGAACGACCACCAGTGCGGCATCAGCGCCAGCATCCTTGGCGTGTTTGGTATATTCAATCGCCTCAGCCGTGTTGTTGGACCCTGCACCCGCGATGACTGGCACTTTGCCTTTGGCTTCTGCCACGCAGATACGCACCACGGCTTTGTGTTCCTCAGGCGTCAAAGTTGGGCTTTCGCCCGTGGTGCCGACGGGAACCAGCCCATGGCTTCCCTCTTTCAACTGCCAGCCCACGAATTTGCGGAAGGCCGCCTCATCAAAAGCGCCGTTCTTCATGGGGGTGATCAATGCGGGGATAGAGCCTTGGAACTTCACAACAACCTCTCAAAAGTAAGATTCTGGAAACCATAGGGGGTTAAACCCAGAATGGACCAGAGGCAACCAAGTTAGTCTGCCCCTGCGCCAACAGCAAGCACAGGCTTTTTAATTTTGCTGCATTTGCATTCTAGCAGTCCGGCATCTGCCGTGAGGAAGAGTTGAGTTGATGGTAAAGACAGTTTCGCGCCGTGGGTTGGTCAAAGCGTTGTTGGCATCTGCTGGGCTTGGGCTGATGCCTGCGGGCTTAGCATCCGCAGCCTTTGCAACACCCTCCAACTTGGTGGTCGAGGCTGCGCGCAAAGCATTGGCGGGCGACTTTGTGAATGGTGGTGATCTTGCCAAACGCTCTGGCGACAGCGCTGCCATTAAATTTGTCGAAATGTTTTATTTGCGCGATCATGGGTCCGAGGCCGGCTATGTGCGGATCATGGCCTTCTTGGACGCCGCACCGCATTGGCCGCTGAGCGATATTTTGCTCAAGCGGGCTGAACAAGCCCTGTATGAAAACAAAGAACTGCCAGCAGTCACAATCGCACATTTCGAGGATGCCAAGCCCGTAACGCCGTTTGGGGCTTTGGCCTTAAGCCGTGCTGCGTTTGCGCAAGGCGATGGCGGGCAAGCCAAAGCCTGGTTACACCAAGCTTGGGTGGACCCCACGGTGGATGCGGAACTCGAAGCAAAAATCGCCTCGGAGTTTGGTGCCAAGCTATCGTCAGAAGACCATAAGGCCCGCCTGTGGCGTTTGGTTTATGCGCAGCAATCTGGGGCAGCCCTGAGTCACGCCCGAAAATATTTGAATGGAGATTATCAGAACGCGGCAAAAGCTGCCGAGGCCTTGATCCGATTTGAAGATGGGGCTGAGCGAAAATTTAACGCACTTTCCCCCGCAATGCGAAATGAACTGGCGATGCTTTATGCACTGGCGCGTTACTATCGCAAGGCCGAAGATTTCGCCAAGGCCAGGACCATTCTGGCCTCGGTGCCGGGTGACGCTGCTGCGATGGGCAATGCTTCGGCTTGGTTTGAGGAACGCCGAACGATTGTGCGCCGCTCAGTCGGGCCGCTCAACGCTGCGCACTGGAAGAGTGCTTACGCGATCTCCAAAAATCATGGCATGGCAGCGGGTGATTTTGCCATTGAAGGCGAGTTTTTGGCCGGTTGGGTGGCGCTCCGCTATTTGCGAGAACCAGCAACTGCAATGCCACATTTTTTGAAGTTACAGAAACTGGCAGTGACGGGAACGGATAAAGCCCGTGCGAGCTATTGGATTGGCCGGGCGCAGCAAGCCACGGGCGCAAGCGGGTTGGCGAAAGCTGAATTTGAAAAAGCATCGGATCACGCAACGATTTACTACGGGCAACTGGCGCGCGAAGAGATTGGCCTTGGCAAAGAAGTCGCAGAGATTGAACCGGGCGGTTCATCAAAGGCGGCGCAGGCACGGGTTGAACAGGATGAAGTTGTGCGGGCTTTCCGGTTGATGTCGCAGGCCGGCACCAAAAATCAACTCAATATTTTTCTGTGGTCATTGGCCAATCGGTTTAACAGCATTGATGAACTCAATGCCGTTGCCAATATTGTGCAAAACGTGGGCGGCACCAGCTTTGCTTTGCGTTTGGCCAAAGGGGCTGGCTTGCGCGGCATTGATATTGATGGCTGGGCCTATCCTATCACCGGCCTGCCCAACTGGTCACAAGTCGGCAAGCCGGTGGAGAAATCATTGGTGTTTGCTTTATCACGCCAGGAAAGCGAGTTTGATCCCAATGCGGGCAGCAACGTTGGCGCACAAGGTTTGATGCAGTTGATGCCCGGCACCGCGCGATTGATTGCCAAGCATTATGGCATTGGCTATTCGAGCGGCCGACTGCATGATGCTGCTTACAATGTGAAACTGGGTGCGGCACACTTGGCTGATCTGGTCGACGGGATGAATGGTTCTTACATTCTCACACTGGTTGGTTACAACGCTGGCCCGCGCCGATCGCGCGAGTGGGTTGAGGCCTTTGGTGATCCACGCGGCGGACAAGTGGATCCGGTTGATTGGGTGGAATGCATCCCCTTCAACGAGACCCGCCAATATGTGCAGAAGGTGATGCAGAATTTGCACGTGTATCGATCTCGGCTTGCGCCTGAAACGGTTCGGCCGATG